>CADCTC010000204.1:0-391 GCA_902805635.1 uncultured Chloroflexota bacterium | reverse complement strand
CGTTGCCTCTCATCTCCTTAATTATGCGATGGACGAATGTGGTACGATTTTCGTAGTTATTCGCTCCGCAGATTCCCCGATTCTGAGGTTCAGACACTTGGCAACGACCGACTTTGAGACCGCTGAGACGCCCGAAACGCCGGTGGTGCCGTTCGCCGGCATCCAGGCCGGCGCCGATGGTGGGAGCTACAGCGCCGAGAACATCCAGGTGCTAGAGGGCCTGGAGCCAGTGCGCCGCCGTCCGGGCATGTACATCGGCAGCACAGACGTGCGCGGTCTCCATCACCTGGTCTATGAGATTGTGGACAACAGCGTGGACGAGGCGCTGGCCGGCGTCTGCGACCGGATCGAGATCATCATCCAGCCGGACAACAGCGTCACAGTGCGCGAC
>CADCTC010000203.1 GCA_902805635.1 uncultured Chloroflexota bacterium | reverse complement strand
GCCATCCCCGGCGTCGGCCGCGAGGTGGCCGAGGCACTGCTGGCGGAGGTCGGGAGTGACATGCACCGGTTCCCCACAGCGAAGCACCTCGCCTCCTGGGCCGGGATGTGTCCGGGCAACCACGAGAGCGCCGGCAAGCGTTCCAGCGGCCGGACGCGCAAGGGCAGCCCCTGGCTCCGCGCGCTCCTCGTCCAAGCCGCCCACGCCGCTGCGCGTACCAAAGGCTCATACCTGGCGGCGCAGTACCGGCGGCTGGCCGCGCGCCGGGGGAAGAGCCGGGCCGCGATCGCGGTCGGCCACTCCATCCTGGTCATCGCCTACCACCTGCTCCGCTATGGCACCGCGTACCACGACCTCGGCCCGCACTACTTCGACGAGCGAGAGCGCCAGACGACCGAGCGCCGCCTGGTCCACCGTCTGGAAGTGCTGGGCTACAGGGTCTCCCTGGAACCGCTCGCCGCCTGATCCACTCAGCACCTATTTTCAGACCAGGCTGTTGGCTTCTGGGAACCTTCGTGAACGTTGCCACGCGGTCTCCCGCGCGATGTCCGCTTGCTCACGCTCACGCAAGTGCGGACTGGAGCGTCCGTCGGTGGCGGAGCATCCAGCCAGCAGCGCGGGCGCGCCACGCTATGGCCCATGGCACCTGCGGGTCGAGTGTCTGCGGCGACGTCTCGGGTCTAATGCCGGCCATATCCGCTTCGGCTACGGTGGCGCTAACCGCGACTTCGACCATACGGTCGACGAAGCCGCGACGCTGCCCTCGAGCCAATCCGTAGGCGTCGAGCATCGCGCGGAGTTGCTGGGCACGCTGGCTGAGGGGAGGTAGCCCCTCCGCTTCGGCGACGTACTCGTCGTGGAGTTTTGCGTTGAGCCAGCAGGCCTCCGCCAACTCGACGAGGGGATCGACCGGACCGGCGTACTCCCAATCAATCAACGCGACGGGCAGTCCGCCACGCCCAACGATGTTCCACGGACCTGTGTCGCAGTGGCTGACGACGCGGCGCCGGCCACCAAGGGGACGGGTGTGCACGAGCTGCCACACCGCCTGGGGTGGAGGCACGTAGGAGGCAGTGGCGTCATGCAGCTCCCGCAGCAGCCGACCCACGCCGGCCGCACCTTCCAGCGACCACGGCCCTGGCTGCGTGAACTCGCCTGGGATGAAGCTGAGCGTCTCGTGTCCCTCGGCATCGAAGCCCGAGCCAACCACCCGGGGCGCTCCGGAGAAACCCACCGCCTCCAGATGCCGCAGCAGCGAGTGCACGGCGGGAGTCCATGGGCCGCTGGTCCGCACGACCACCTCGCCGCACTGCAGCACCGCGTTCGGTTGGAAGCGGCTCGGCTGGCGCAGCACCTTGACGTCAGGACCACCCACGAGCGTCACATCCGCTGATTCCTTTGGCTCCTTGGGACACCCTCTCCCGACTATCGTCCCCATCCACAGCGCCGCCGCACGTATTACAGTAGCGCACTTCGCGCACCTGCTCCTGATCACGGCTGCCTCCAATCCACACGCCGCCAGCGGAAGCGGCCGCGCGGATCGCGCCGCACGTCAAACTGCCCGTGGTCCAGCTGGCAGCACCCGCCATTAGGTCGCTGGCGCTCCCCGTTTTTCGGGGCCGACGAGAAAGTTATCCGAAAGGATCAGACCGCGTGGATACCGGCCGCGACGTAATTGATGCGGACGCGCTCACTCGCGCCCTCGCCGACTCCTACCGTCTGCGGGGAATCGGCCTGTCGCCGCTGGAGGGCGGATCGCTCAACGCCGGCTATCGCGTGCAGGCCGCCGGCGGTGAGTACCACCTCAAGCGCTACGACGGCCGCCTGTATCAAGCCGATGGGATCCGCCGTTCCCTTGTTGCACAGGAGTTTGTTGGCCGGCGCGGGGTGCCCGTCCCCGCCGTGCGGCGGAACATCCATGGCGACGCGGTCACCGCCGTGCCGGGGATCGGACCGGTGGTCCTGTCCACGTTCATTCGGGGCTCCCACTACCAGCGCGGCTCGATCCCCGGCACGGCGGCCGGCGCGATGGGCCGGACGCTCGGCACGCTCCACCGCATCCTCGCTGGCTTTGACGAGCCGCGGCCCTACGCCGTCCCGCCGCCGGCCCAGGCCCAGGCGCGCCTGGAGGGCGTGCTCAGGAAGGCGGAGCGCCGGCACGGCCGGAGCGCCATCGATGACGTGTGCTGCCGCGTGCTGCGCCACAAGCTCGACGCGCTCCAGCGGCACGCTTCGCTCGCCGGCCGGTTCCCGCCGCTGCAGGCGCAAGTGACGCACGGCGACTACCAGGAAACGAACATCCTGTTCGACGGCGCGGACGGCGCGGACGGCGCGGACGGCGCAGACCGGGTGATCGGCGTCCTCGACTTCGACAACCTGCGCTTCCAGCCCCGCGTGGTCGAGCTGTCACGCGCCCTGTCGCTCGACTTCCTGCCCGAGGGCCGCCTGCTCCCAGAGGGCGACGACTTCCTCGTCGGCTACCACAAGGAGGGCCGCCTGACCGAGCCGGAGGCAGCGGCGCTCGCGCCGCTCCGCCTCTACCTGTCGTGCACCAGCGCCTGGCCTATTGAACCGCGCTACCAAGACCCGGACGCCTACCAGTCCCGGTGGGACCGCTTCATCCGTGAGCCGAGCGACTGGTGGGAGCGGCACGGCGATGAGCTCACGGACCGTCTACTGAGCCTGTGCCGCCGCACCGCAGCGACGGAGCAGTAAGTTTGCTGCATGAAGACAGCAATCCATGTTATGGGAGCTCACCGGGGAGCTCACGACTGAACCCTGTACTGCGGCTGTGGTTCGCCGATGAGGAGCACGTCATGGCGCAGGCGCGTGATGTTGGCGTGCCGGCGCCAGAGGTGCTCGGCATCGAGCAGGTGGAGCGCGACGCCGAGCTGGCTCGACATAACGGGCCATGTACACACCCCAGTTCCCTGAAAATCTGTCCGTCTCGCCCGTTCTATCTCAGTAGAGGGGATCGTCTTGCACGCTGCTTGCACATTTCAGTCAGTGCCATCATATCTGGCGCCGACACCGGTAACGGGAGAAAAGTAAGAGAACCTGCGCCAAACTGCGCCAAACTGTGCGTTGAATCGCTCCCACCGTCACTCCCGTTCCGTCTATGCCCTCATGCGGCAGCGAACCGCGTCGCTACCTCGCCGCGAACAGGTGTTCGCTATAATATTGAAGTGGCGATCCGGAAGGGTCGCCACTTTCTGTCTCCCCTTTCCCTCGTCTCTGTACCGGCCCCATGGCCGTTGTGTGCTCCAGGAGGACCCTCACCGTGCCCGATTTCAAGCTCGTCTCCGAGTTCCAGCCGGCGGGCGACCAGCCCAAGGCGATCGCGCAGCTGGTAGAGGGCATCGACGCCGGCCACCGCGCGCAGACCCTGCTCGGCGCCACCGGCACCGGTAAGACGTTCACCGTAGCCTCAGTCGTAGAGCGCCTGCAGCGCCCCGCCCTCATCCTTGCCCCCAACAAGACGCTCGCGGCGCAGCTCTACGGCGAGTTCAAAGACTTCTTCCCCCACAACGCTGTCGAGTACTTCGTCTCCTATTACGACTACTACCAGCCCGAAGCCTACATCGCTCGCTCCGACACCTATATTGAGAAGGACTCCTCCACCAACGAGGAGATCGAGAAGCTGCGCCTCTCCGCCACCCGCTCGCTCTTCGAGCGCCGCGACGTCATCATCGTCGCCTCCGTCTCCTGCATCTACGGCATCGGCTCGCCCGAGGACTACGGCAACGTCGTCGTCCACATTAAGCGCGGCGAGGTCAAGCGGCGCGACCGCATGCTGCGCCACCTCAACGACATCCAGTACGAGCGTAACGACATGGCCTTCACGCGGGGCAAGTACCGCGTGCGCGGCGAGGTGGTGGAGATCTTCCCTGCCTACGACGACTTCGCCATCCGTGTCGAGTTCTTCGGCGATGAGGTCGATCGCATCGTCAAGATCGACCCGCTCACCGGCGAGATCCTCGCGGCCATGGACGGCGTCGACATCTACCCCGCCCGCCACTTCATCACGCCCTCGGAGAAGCTGCAGCGCGCCCTCGTCGCCATCCGTGAGGAGATGGAAGAACGCACCGCCTGGCTCGAGCAGAACGGCAAGCTGCTGGAGGCGCAGCGCCTGCGCCAGCGGACGCTGTTCGACCTGGAGATGCTCCAGGAGACCGGTGTCTGCCTCGGCGTCGAGAACTACTCGCGCCACCTCTCCGGCCGCCAGCCCGGCGAATCGCCCTGGACGCTGCTCGACTACCTGCCCGACGATTACCTGCTCTTCGTAGACGAGTCGCACGTCGCCATCCCCCAGTCCCGCGGCATGTACTTCGGCGACCGCGCGCGTAAGGACACGCTCGTCGAGTACGGCTTCCGCCTGCCCAGCGCGGTGGACAACCGCCCGCTGACCTTCGACGAGTTCCAAGCGCGCATCAACCAGGTCGTCTTCGTCTCCGCCACCCCCGGCCCCTACGAGCTAGAGCACTCCGCACAGCTCGCGGAGCAGCTCATCCGCCCCACCGGCCTGCTCGACCCCATCGTCGAAGTACGCGGCACCACCGGCCAGATCGACGACCTGCTGGCCGAGATCCGCACGCGCGTGGAGCGCGGCGAGCGCGCCCTGGTCACCACGCTGACTAAGCGCATGGCCGAAGACCTCGCCGACTACCTCGCCGAGATGGGCATCAAGGTCCACTACCTGCACTCGGAGATCGAGACGCTCGAGCGGATCGAGATCCTGCGCGACCTGCGCCTGGGCGTCTACGACGTGGTCGTCGGCATCAACCTCCTGCGTGAGGGCCTGGACCTTCCCGAGGTGAGCCTGGTCGCCATCCTAGACGCCGATAAGGAAGGCTACTTGCGCTCCGGCACCAGCCTCATCCAGACCATGGGCCGCGCCGCGCGCCACGTCGACGGCCGCGTCATCATGTACGCTGATCGCATCACCAACTCGATGCAGCACGCCATCGACGAGACCACCCGCCGGCGCAAGATCCAGGAGCAGCACAACCTCGAAAACGGCATCACGCCACAGGGCATCCGCAAGGCCATCCGCGAGCTGGGCGACCGGCTCAAGCAGGTCGCGGAGACCCGCGCCGGCTACGACGCCGGCCAGCCGATCCCCAAGGAGGACGTGGCGCGCCTGATCAAGGACCTGGAGCGCCAGATGAAGGAAGCCTCCAAGTCCATGGAGTTCGAGCGCGCCGCCCTCCTGCGCGACCAGGTTTACGAGCTGCGCGCGACCCTCGCCGACGCCCGCGATCCCGACGCCTCCGGCGACACCCCCACCCCCGCCCCCGCCCGTGCCGGCGCCAAAAGCCAATACGACCCCGCCGGCGCCCTCGCCGCCCAGGCCGCCGCCTCCCGCGAGTCCCGCGCCGCCCGCAGCCCCATGCGCTACGGTGGTGGCCGCCGGCGGCGGTAGCATTTCCTGAGCCCATGCCCCAAGACCGCATCGTCGTCCACGGCGCGCGCGAGCACAACCTCAAGAACATCGACGTCGACATCCCCCGCGACAAGCTGGTGGTCATCACCGGCCTGTCCGGATCGGGCAAATCGACGCTCGCCTTCGACACCATCTTCGCCGAGGGCCAGCGCCGCTACGTCGAGAGCCTGTCCGCCTACGCCCGCCAGTTCCTGGGCCAGATGGAGAAGCCCGACGTCGACTACATCGACGGCCTCTCCCCCGCCATCTCCATCGACCAGAAGGGCGTCACCCGCAACCCGCGCTCCACCGTCGGCACCGTCACCGAGATCTACGACTACCTGCGCCTGCTCTTCGCGCGCACCGGCATCCCGCACTGCCCGCTGTGCGGCCGCCCGGTCTCGTCGCAGACCGTCAGCCAGATGGTGGACAGCATCATGGCGCTCCCGGAGGGCACGCGCTTCATGGTGCTCGCGCCCGTGGTCCGGGGCCGCAAGGGCGAGTACAAGCACGTCTTCGAGGACGCGCGAAAGGCCGGCTACGTGCGCGTGCGCTTGGACGGCCGCGTCTATCCCTTGGAAGAGGTGCCCGACCTCGACAAGAACAAGGCCCACGACATCGAGATCGTGGTCGACCGCCTGGTGAGTGGCCCGGAGCTCGGCAACCGCGTGGCCGACTCGCTCGAGACGGCACTCAAGCTCTCCGGCGACATCGTGCTCGTCAACCTGGTCGATACCAACGAGGATCGCGTCTACAGCGAGCGCTACTCGTGCCCCGTTCACCCCGAGGTGTCGCTCGAGCAGGTCGAGCCGCGCTCCTTCTCCTTCAACAGCCCCCACGGCGCCTGCCCCGACTGCACCGGTCTGGGCACTACCCTGGAGATCGATCCCGACCTGGTGATCCCCAACCGCCACCTGTCCATCGAAGAAGGCGCCATCGCCGCTTGGCCCATGACCCGCGACGGCTACTACATGGGCATCGTCGAGTCGGTGGCGCGTCACTACGGCTTCAGCACCAGCCAGCCCGTTGAGTCGCTCGACGAGTAGCAGCTGCAGAAGCTGCTGTTCGGCAGCAAGGGCGAGCGCATCCCCATCCGCTTCCAGGGCATGCGCCGCCGGCGCAGCACCGAGTACCGCACGCTCTTCGAGGGCGTCGTCCCCAACCTCCAGCGCCGCTACGCCGAGACCGCCTCCGGCACGCAGAAGGAGGAGCTGGAGCGCTACATGATGAACAAGCCGTGCCCCACCTGCAAGGGGGCGCGGCTCAAGCCCGCCAGCCTGGCCGTGACCGTGGCCGACCTGAACATCGCCCAGGTGACCGCCCTCTCGGTCGGCAAGGCGCTGGCCTTCTTCAACCGTCTGGACGCGCTGCTCAACGAGCGCGAGCAGATCATCGCGCGCCAGATCCTCAAGGAGATCGGCGCCCGGCTGGGCTTCCTGGCAAACGTTGGCCTGAGCTACCTGACCCTGAACCGCGCGGCCGGCACCCTCTCCGGCGGCGAGGCGCAGCGCATCCGCCTTGCCACGCAGATCGGGTCCGGCCTGATGGGCGTGCTCTATATCCTGGACGAGCCATCAATCGGCCTGCACCAGCGCGACAACAATCGCCTGATCGAGACCCTGGTGCGGCTGCGCAACCTGGGCAACACCGTCCTGGTCGTGGAGCACGACGAGGACACCATCCGCGCCGCCGACTGGGTCATCGACATCGGCCCAGGCGCCGGTGAGCACGGTGGCCGGGTGGTGGCCGCCGGCACGCCCGACGCGGTGATGGACTCGCCACACTCCCTTACGGGCCAGTTCCTCTCCGGCCGGCGGCGCATCCCGCTGCGGCCGCAGCGCCGGCAGGGCAACGGCAACTTCCTCACGGTGCGCGGCGCGCGAGAGAACAACCTCAAGGACATCGAAGCGCGCTTCCCGCTGGCTACCTTCACCGGCGTCACCGGCGTCTCCGGCTCGGGCAAGTCCACCCTCGTAACCGACATCCTCTACCGCAAGCTGGCGGCCCAGCTCTTCAGAGCGCGTGAGCGGCCGGGCCTCCACGACGTCGTTGAGGGCATCGAGCACCTGGACAAGGTGATCGACATCGACCAGTCGCCGATCGGCCGCACCCCCCGCTCCAACCCCGCCACCTATACCGGCCTCTTCACCACCATCCGCGAG
>CADCTC010000202.1 GCA_902805635.1 uncultured Chloroflexota bacterium | reverse complement strand
TGGGCGCGACGTCCAAGGCGGCGCTGCGTCTGTGGCTGCGCCACGCGCGGCCGACGGTCGCCGCCGCGGGCTGCCCCTACTTCTTCACCGACGGGCGCTTCGGCGGCAGGCTCAGCGTCGGGGCGGTGCAGCACCGCGTGGCGGAGATCGGGGCGCGGGCGCTGCCCGGCCGGCGGGTGTACTGCCACCTCTTCCGGCACACCTTCGCCACCAACTATCTTGTTTATGAGGTGGGCGACGAGCTGCACCTGATGGCGACGCTGGGCCACACCACGCTGCTGATGGTGCGCCACTACGTGGACAAGGCCAAGTTCCTCAAGGCGCTGAGGGACCGTCAGGGCAGCGTCATGGACACGGTCTCGGGAGGCAAGCCCCGCGGACGCCCCAAGCGCCAGGGGCCGCCGCTGTGGCGCGTCAGACGCGCCGGGTAGACGGGTTGCGGGACGCCGGCGGACGGAGGAAGTGCGGCGTGCCGGCGGCACCCAGCGCCTCCGGACGCGGTAGCGCCGCGCGGCACTTGTGCTAGGCGCCCGGGTACGGGATCAGGTGCTGGTTGCGCGAGCCGGAGTACCGCCGCTTGCGCTACATCCGGTACGCGGACGCCACACGGGCAGTACATTCCCGTGCCGTCGTGAGCCGATACGCCATCAGCACGTGCGGCCCGGTGCGCCCCTCCGGATCAAGCCTACGTAACATCCATGGCTGTCTCCGTTGATCGTGTTCGCCTGCTGGTGCAGCAGCATCCCGGGTCCGACAAGCACCAGTTGGTGCGACTGCTGCTGGGGGATGGGCATACCGGCGTCACCACGAGCGACCCAGCCGGACGCTTTATCGCCATCGGCAGCTCTTCCGCTGGTCACCCGGTGGAGGCGAGCGCCGGATCTGGTCTCTCCACAGCGAAGGGCCGCCTGCGGAGCGGGACCCCGAGGCATCGCGAGCGGCACGTTGCCTCGATCTTTATCCATGGCAGGCACGCGCCCTCCTTGCCTGGCGGGGCCGCCGATCCCGCGGCGTCGTCGAAGCAGTAACCGCCGCAGGAAAGACGCGGCTCGCGCTCGCCGCCGCGCACCTCGCCCTCGAGGAGCAGTGCCGCGTGGCGGTGATCGTGCCGACGGTGGCGCTCCTTGATCAGTGGGCGAGCCAATTCGAACGCCATCTCCGCCGGCACTTCCACCCAGTGGGCAGGCCCGCTACCGCACATCCTCTCTGGCTCGGCGACCGCCGAGCGGGTTACCACATCTAGATTCGGAGAAGTCAGGGCCCGCAGGTGCCGGCGGATCTCGTCTTCCGCTCCCGTACCGTGAGTGCGCCTGTGGCGGCCATGCTGTCGCTGGGTGACGGAGCGGCCTGGAGGTCAGGAGTGGCTACAGATCGGTGGCGTATTCGTACTTATCCAGGATCGCACCGAGGAGCGGGCGCAAACCGGGAGACGCAAAACTCCCCAGCGGCTGCTCCGCCAGGACGCTTGCGACCCTGTCGTAGAGAGCGAGCGAGCAGCGGGAGGGATCGTGCCGGGAGCGGTAGTAGATCCCATCCGGCCGGTCGGGTTGGCTCCACAGCGCGCGCGACCACCGCTGGGAGAGTCCGTAGTCCTCGCCCGACCCAAGACGGGCGTCCGCTCCCAGTCGAGTCAGCTCCGGTCCGGTGAGGTCCACGAGCTGGAGCGGCCTCGAGGCGTGGATCCTCGCCAGTCCGCGGGAGGCCAGGTCCGCCGCGGCGACGTAGCGCGTGCCGGTCTGATGGCCGAACGTCTCCACGAAAGCGCCCGCCTCGTCATCGGCGACGTACAGCACGCCGAACGCTCCGGCAGGATCGTCAAAGCGGTACCTAATGGCCCGGCCGAAGTAGATCGCGCCGTGGACGGTACGGTGTACGCGAAACCAGGGGCCCTCTCGTGCAAGGAGGGTGAGGCGCCGAATCGGTAGATCCGCCGGCGGCTCCGGATGCGGCCCAACTGCCACGCTGCGCCCGACTGCCTGGGTCAGGCAGCGCCCTGGTGACCGTACGCCGCCGCCGCCCGAACGACCCGCTTCACCTGTTCAGGATCTCGGCGGCGTAGGAGGTCCAGCGGTCGCTCGCCTCCCAGACGGAGGTCGGCGGAGAGGAACCAGGAGAGCTGCGTCCAGGGGCTGACGTCGAGCGCCCGCAGGACTCCGGGAAGACCGGGCAGCGCCTCACCGCCGGAGAACTGCCACGCCGGATAGCGGTAGCCGCGCTTGCCCACCTCCACGGCCAGCAGAGTCCCCGCCCGGCGGCGCTTGTCGACCGCCTGGCGAGAAAGTCCGAGCAGCTCGGCCACCTGCTCCACACCAAGCGTGCCGCCCTCCGCCGTGAGCAGCTCGAGGCGTACCTGCGCGCCTCGCAGGCGCGCGCCGGCGAGGGGATCTTCCTCCAGGTCGGCGATCGCCTCCGGGGCGCGGAGCGCCTTCACCAGCACCGCCACGTCCGACGGCGCCCCGGCGGCGTCGCCGAGCTGCGCCTCAGACAGTCGCGATGCGACGCGGGCGACCGCATTCAGCGAACGCGCGATGAATGCGGCCTGACCGGGCTCCTTTCCCACGGAGAGCACACGCCCGAACGCCTCGAACACGCTGGGCGCGATGTAGGCGGCGTCCTCAGCAGAGAGCGATCCTCCCTGGAGGATCTCCTGCCATGCATCGCGGAGCGCGCCGTGTCCGGGCTCACCTCCTTCGGAATGGGGGCAGGCCCCGGGCGCCTTCGGCGCGTCCGCTCCGGCGGTCGCACGTTCAATCACGGCTGAGTCCACTGCGGCGCCTCCTGTTTACTGAGGAAACCGTACTGTAGCTTGCCTACTTCGTCAACCCCCGGCGTCGCGACGCTAGGGGAACAGTGCCGGCTACGCCTGCGGGTTCGGGCGCGTGCCTCGGCTGACGGGGCGAGATGGCGAACGCATCCGCACAGCATGTGGGCCTCCGGCGCGCGGCCGTTCCGTCCGCTCTGAACCGGCAGCGCCGCCGATCGCCCGCGAGGATTTTCGCCCCGGACGCGATTGGCGACTCACGCACCCAGCCGCGCTCCCCAGCCGCGCCGGCGGAAGCGGCCGTCGTACTCCTGGATCGGCGGCAGCGGGGCGTAGTAGGCCGCCTCCAGCAGGTCGTTCGTGCGCCCGTCGCTCAGCTCCAGCGCCCGGGCGATCAGGACGACCGCCCGCCAGCTGGGGTTCTCCCGCTCGCCCGTCTCCAGGCGCATGAGGTAGGCCCGGTCCATGCCGGTGCGCCGCGCCAGCTCGGTCAGCGACATGCCCCGCTCGCCGTAGCGGTTGCGAAGCGTGCGCACGAGCGCGCCGAACTCTGTGGCTTCCATCAGCGTGTCCTCCCGTTCACGGCAGGCGTCACCCAAGGCACGCGCCCTCACGCCGCCGGCGGCGCGGAGCGCCGTCCCAGCCTCGCCCGTGCCCGTGCCGGCGTGGCGACGGGACCCGCGCGGGCCATACGCCCACCGGCAGCACGCCGAAGTAGGCGTCGCGCGGGTGCAGCACCAGGCGCGGCATGCCGCGGCGCAGATCGATGGGATCCTGACGGGCGAGCGCCAGCAGCACCAGATCCGGCAGGCAGTGGCCGAAGAGGTGGTGTAGCCAGACGGGCGTGGCCCACTGCGGGCCGCGCCCGCCTGCCGCCTGCTCGCACACCACGCAGCGGAAACCGTCCGCCAGCGCGGCCTCCGCGGAGCGGATGCCCCCGGTGACCTCGAGGTACGCCCGCTGCACGTCGTCGCCGACCACCACGTGCGCCAGATGAATCGCCACTCCCTCCAGCCGCAGGCCGATCTGAACGGCGTCGTAGACGCCTGAGTCGGCGTCCGGAGGGACCAGTCCTCCCTTCAGGAGGGGCCACGCGCTATCCAGGAGCTGGTCGACCAGCCCGGCAAATCGCTCAACCCGCTCCCACACCGCAGCAGCCACCTGCTCTCCGCCGGGGCGGTCCCACGGCGAGCCCTGCTCCCGGACGGCACCGGCCAGGAGGCCCAGTTGCTCGAGCTCACCCCGGTCGGCGCCCTGCGTGAACGCCCCCGCCCGCGCCCGCGAAACGGCGCGGCGCGGGCCGCCGCGCCTACCTGCCCGCCGGCAGCCGGACGGGCCGTCGGCGGACTGGAAGTCCATCTGGTCAATGCCCACCACGCCGCCGGAGGCGTGCTCGCTCTCGCCGTGCTCACAAAGGAGGTGCGGGAGCCCGTGCCGGTGGTCGTAGGGCGTGGGCGCCTTCAGCACGATCTCCAGGTGCCACCCCAGTACGAGCATGAAGGCGGCGCGCAGTGGTGGGCCGCTCCACATTCGGCTCTGCCGGCGCTGCCTCACGCGAGCCGAGGCGCAGTGCGGGCAGCCGCAGACGGCTTCGATCGGCCCCGGCTCCACGTGCACTTCTGCGCCCAGCGCGTACAGCAGCGCACGCTGGTCGTCCGGAGACGTCCGGTCCGCGAGGCGGGCAATCGCCCCCGGCAGCTGCGCCAGCGCCGCCTCACCCGCGTACGCTGGACCGGCGGCGTCGCGCCCATCTCCTCCGTCGGCGGGTCGCCGGTCGGAGGTGGATCCCGCGCTCACGTCCAGCCCATCGGCGAGTAGGCGCCACACCGGTGGCACGACCCGCTCGTAGGTCTCGCGCAGCTGGCCCGCGAGCCAGGGCGCGCCGCCCGGGGAGCCGCACTCGGGGAGCAGCTCGGGCGCGGCGCGGTATGCGATGGTGCCATCCACGAATGGCGCCGGCATGCCCTTAAACGTGAGCAGTGGGGTGTGGCCGGTGCCGCCGGCACCCGTGGTGTGGTGGGTGGCCTCACCCTGGCAGGCGTAGTCCGCGTCATCCCCCGTCATGTCGTCTCTCCTGGGACCGTTGGTGCTGTCGCGTATCACTTCTGGGTGTCTCCGTTCTCCGTTATCGAGGCTTGTCGGCTGCCTTGCGTGCCCGTGCACGTCAGGCGCCGGGGTCGCCGGTCGGGTGCGTCGGGTCCGACGCTGCGCACGAATCGGATGGATAGGCGGCGTCGTACAGGAGGCCCACCCACTGGTTGTCGAGCGTCAGGAACCCGGAGCCCTCCCGCCACTGCGCCGGCCGGAGCACGTCAAAGGTCGCCAGCGAGTACATGGACCACCGACGCTCCGGGACATCCTCGCGGCAGGCGCGCCACAGCTGCTCCAGCCGCGGGCGCGACGAGGTGAGGACGACCACCTCGAAGGTGTCGCGCCCCCAGCGCCGCGCGAACTGGCCGCTCTCGAGGAAGAGCTCGAAGGCGCGCGCCTTGCGCCGGAAGCGGCGCAGCGGCTGGGTGCCCATGTCGATCTCGACCAGGCACACCTGTACGTCGCCCTCGGCGTACGTCAGCTCCACGGCGGCGTCGGGGAGGAAGGGCAGCCAGTGGCGCGACCGCTCGTCCCGCACCCGCTCGCCGCGCGCCCGGAGCTCGCGCTCGGCGATCCAGCGCCAGCTCCGCACCAGCGTGCCGCGCACCTCGGCGGCCACGTTCGCCCACAGCGCGGCGGCCTGCAGGTCGTGGTTGACGAACAGGTCGTCCAGCCGGTCAAGCCGCCGGCGCTGCACGGGGGACGTACCGTCGCCCAGCTGCGCCGCGACCACCGGCACGCCCGCGGGGCCGAGCGCGTGGAGCAGCGGCCGGCTGCCGCCGATGGCCGGCGCCACCGGGCGCTGCACGCGGTCGAGGTAGCCCCACTGCCACAGCTCGCGCACCCGCTGGTGGGCCGCCGAGCCCGCGCCGTCGCGCCCCGGAAAGAACGCCAGCGCGATGTGGTCCGCGGTCAGGAAGCCGAGCTGGTGCACCGCCGCGAGCAGCAGCCGGTCGCGCTCGGTCAGCACGATCGGGCAGCGACTGGCAAGGTCAGCCGGACCAGGCAAGAGCCGCACGAGGTGTCCCCGCAGCGGCTGGTAGTTCCTCTTAGGTTTGTGCTGTGTTTCACTCTTATCCACTGAGTTGTTCCTTTGATTTTTGTTGTGATTACTCATGACTGAGTCAGCCATGCCATCACGTGGCGCAGTCGTCTGCGGCGGATCGGTGGGCCGCCGGGCCAGCGCGTGGGGAGAGGAAGCTCACCGTCAAGGCCCGCTGCAGCGACCCCTGTGGACCGCCGTCGAGTGGATGCGAACGGTGGGGAGCTGCGGTGTCCTGGTGGGGCAGGGGTGCGCATCGCACGTCACTTGGGTGCGGGGAAGTTCTGGTGCCGGTGGTCGACCACGCGAAATGAGAAGGGGAAACGATTCCTGAGGCAGTGGGGCCGGCAGCTGCGCCAGCCGCCGCGCCCGTGCTCTTGCCTTGAGCCTGCGCGTTCCCTCCTGACCGAACGCGAGCACGCAGCCGGTGTGCGGGCTGGAGCGTGTGGGTGGACGTCAGGACTCCACTGGCAGCTCCGCCTCCACGCCCCCGCGCAGACAGACGGGACGAGTCGGCTAACGTGGACCCCGTACGTGGTGCCTGGCTCTTCATCATTGACCTCCAATACCAGCCTGGCAAAGCTGACTTACATTCCAGTTACTTGGGGGCAAGTTGCCGCGCCGCTCTGAGACTTGACGCCCCGGTGCTCGGGAATCCCTGCCACCAACGTAAGCGGCGCCAACTTCATGGGAACTTCCTGGCAGCTTCCTGCGAGCCTTCGCGCCAGCACTCTCGGTTTCCGGCCCGCCAAGTGCACTGCCGTCAACACAGGGGCATGACCTCCTTGCCTCCAACCCTAGGTGCGCAGCGTGACCGGGACGTGACCCCAGCGTGACTGGCGTTCCACTAGACGCGTGCGGCGGGCGGTGCGACCCCGCACCTGGTCCATGAAGCTGACGCTGTCGGGCGCCGCTAACAAGCCACCGACACGCCCCGCGCCGGGTACCCAGGAGGACACGGGGTCACGCTCTTCCCAGATGCGTATCTATGCCGAGTAACGTATAAATCTGATGGCGCTGCCTCGTTCCTGCCATTGGCGTAAGCCAGCTTCTAGAGGCTGGTCGTGGCCAGGCAGCACTTAACTGGTCTGACTGCGACTCACGTTGCTGTCAGACCAGATAACTAGCTGCCCCGGGCAACTCTTAGGGTCGTGGCGAACGCCGCACACTGGCAGCGTGTCCGTGCGGCTACCATGCGTCCATGTCCCGAGGCATGGGCCAGCTTCAGCGGGGTGTGCTGCGCGTCCTGCGGCAGCGGGGAGGGCATGCCTCGTTGCCGGAGCTCGCAGCGGAGCTCCTGAGCGAGCCGACCAAGAGGTCCGGCCTGGTGTCGCTGCGCCACTCGATTCATTTGCTCGAGCGGGCGAGTCACGTGCGTGTCGGCTACGTGTCACTCGTGGACGAGACCCAAACGGCCAGAGGCGTTGGGCTGCACGTGTGGCTGGAGCGTCAGCTGCGCCGGAACTTTGCTGTCCTTGACGCCGTGCGGCGCACAAGGGCGCCCAGGCGCTGGGCGTCCAAGGACCACCTCGCGCTCAGCACCCTCAGGAAGCTCACGCAGCAGGACATCGACAAGTGGCTGGCCCGCACTCGTGGCGCGAAAGGCTACGGTCCGCGGCGCGCACGGAGCTGGAACCCGCCGCCTGCCGACCCGCCGTGGATCCCGTACCAAATGGCCGTCTGGCGGATGGCGAGATCTATCTTGGCGGTCGGGAAGATCGGTCCGCTCCCATCAAACGTTTCGCGTTCAATGAGGCGG
>CADCTC010000201.1 GCA_902805635.1 uncultured Chloroflexota bacterium | reverse complement strand
GGGGTCTCGTGCTTGAAGTCCAGCGACAAGTATGGCAGCTTGCCGTAGCGGTAGCCGAAGAAGGCGTCCACGGGCCCGGTATAGATCATCTCCTTATAAGAGACCATCTGCTGGACCTCGCGATAGTCGGCGTTCAGCACGACAGTGATATTGGGGTGGGCCAGCATCCTCTCGAACATCTTCGTATACCCATGCAGGGGCATGGCTTGGAAGGTGTCGCCGAAATAGCGGTCGTCGGTATTGGTGCGCACCGGGATGCGCGACGTGACCGAAGCGTCAAGCTCGGAAGGGTCCAGGCCCCAGTGGCGGCGTGTGTACCCGCGGAAGAACCGCTCATACAGGTCGCGCCCGACCTTGCTTACCACCACGTCCTCTGAGGTGCGGCACTGGTCGATCGGCTCGGCGACCGACTGGAAATGCGCCTCGCACTCGTTGTCAGTCTTCAGGTCCAGGCCGTAGAGCTCGTTAACCGTAGTGCGGTTGATCGGCACGGGCAGGTATTTCTCGCCCTGCTCGGTCTGCACCAGCGCCTTCACCGTGTGCTCGTAAGGACGCCAGTCGGTGAACTCAGACAGGTAGTGGAACACGCGCTCGGAGTTGGTGTGGAAGATGTGCGGCCCGTACTTGTGGACGAGGATGCCGTCTGCATTCAGGTGGTCATAGGCATTGCCTCCGACATGCGGGCGCACGTCGCACACCAGCACTTTCTTGCCCGCCCGGCTGGCGAGTCGCTCCGCAAGTACACTGCCCGCAAATCCTGCACCGACGATGAGGTAGTCGAACGCCGGCCGTGCCACAGCCTTGGGCTCCGTCGTGTTCAGCAATAGGGTGTCCTTTCGTTGTGACGTGGACCCATTGGACGCGCTAGGGCGCTCGGTGGGAACGCCGGCCCTTGGCAATAACCGTGCCACGATCTGGTGTAGCGGTGGCACAGTTCTTGGTCCAGAGCCCCGGCTTGCGGCCGCGAGTCGGCTGCGCGGCGCACGTGCCGCGCCGAACATATGCTCCAGGGGAGGCGCCATGCCGGGAAGGCTGGCTCAGCTGATTCGCGACAAGGTCTACATCAACCGCAACCATGCGCTGTTCATGGGTGGCACGTTTGTGTCGGCCACGGGCGGATGGTTCCAGAGCGTCGCCATCGGGTGGCTAGTCCTGGACCTCACCGGGTCGCCGGCCGCGTTGGGCCTGGTGACATTAGCCATGATGGGCCCGGTCGGGGCGCTGGGACTCTTCGGCGGCGCGCTAGTAGACCGTGTGGACCGCCGCCGCGTGGTGATGGTGAGCACGACCATCGGGGCGGTGGCGGTGGGCGCCATGTCGCTGCTGGCGGCGACGGGGCAGGCAACGTTGGGCCGGCTGGTCGCGTGCGCTCTGGTGCTGGGCTGCGCCAACGCCGCGCTGTGGCCGGCGATGCAGAGCTTCCTTAAGGAGCTAGTGCGGGGTGATCAACTGCGCGGCGCGATAGCCGTCAACTCGGCTCGATTCCACCTCACACGCGTGCTTGGACCGGCATTGGCAGGTCTGACGCTGGCGCGCTACGGACCGGCGGCGTGCCTCGCCATCACCGCAGCGAGCCAGGTAGGTGTAATGGTTGCAGCTGTCCTGATCCGGCGGCCGCGCAGCCGTAAGGGTGGCGGGCAACCGCTGTTCTCCGCCATCGCGGAGGGGGTGCGCTATGTGAGGGGCGAGCGGTTCGTGCTGCGCACGATGATAGTGACGGCGCTGTTCAGCCTGCTGGTGGTGCCGTATGAATCGCAGCTGCCTGCCTTTGCGCGTGAGGTGCTGGGCATGGACCCGCAGGGGTTGGCGACGCTGATGACGGCGGTAGGCGGCGGCGCGGTGGGCGGCGCGGTGCTGAGCGGCATGAGCCTGGTGAAGCATCGGCCGGGCATCTGGATGGCGGTGTACGCGCTCTCCGCCGGCGGCTCGCTGGTGGCGCTGTCGATGGCGGTGCCGGGGGGGCCGTTGCCGTACTGGTGCGGTCCTGCGGCGCTCTCGCTCTCCGGATTTGGCGTGATCGGCTATCTGACCACGGCTAACGCAACGGTCCAGGTGCGCGTACCTGAGCGACTGATGGGGCGGGTGATGAGCTTGTGGGTGGTGGTCAACGCCGGGAGCATGCCGCTGGGCAGCGTGCTGCTGGGCAACCTCGCCGAGCGGTTCTCGCTGCCGCAAGTGGTCATGTGGTCCGGGGGCGTCGGGATCGCCACGGGCGTGCTGGCACTGGTGACGCGCATCTTCACCGGCTCGCGTGACCTGCCGGCCGCCGAGCGCGCTCAGGGCACGGCACCGTCCAGCCCGCTCCGTGCGGCGCCCGCAGCGTCTGCGGAGGATCGGGTCGGCGCTGATGAACACCGTCGCACCGCGCCTGAGAGCGCCGCCGCGTAGGCGTACAGCGACGGTGTCCCGACGGCTGGCACGCCGCGTGCGTGGGGGCGCGCGCCACGATGCCTACCACGCCTACCACCCCACCTCCGCCGAAAACGGTGACCGCAATGCGAGACGTTTCACGCGCCGGCCGCCCACTGGGCGCCTACGCAGGGCTTATCACGACGTACAACTCCCTCTTCGCACTGTTCCTCATAGCAATGCGCCTGTCGGGCCGCCGGCTGCCGGCGAGTGTCGCGACTCAGGACGTGCTGCTGATCGGTGCCGCAACCCAGCAGCTGAGCCGGCTGGTCACGCGTGACAAGATCACCACCGTGGTCCGTGCGCCGTTCACCGTTGTGGAGAGGGAAGCCGATGAGCCGGGCGAGCTGGAAGAGGTGGCGGTGGGACACGGCTGGCGCCGTGCCGTGGGCGAGCTGTTGACGTGCCCCTACTGCATCACCGCCTGGATTGCATCGCTGCTCGCGTGTGGCCTGGCAACCGCGCCGCGCGAGACACGCCTGGTCACTGGCATCTTCGCGAGTGTCGCGGTGTCCGACTTTCTGAACCACCTGTATCGCGCCTCCATCGGCCTGGCCGACCGCCTGCAGGCTGACACCTCTGCAGCGCCGGTAGTCACTCCAATTGGCCACCAAGCCGGACATCAGGACGGACCAGAAGCCAGGGGAGCGCAGGCGCCAGGCCTACGCGCCGCGTGAACGCTGCACACATCGGCATACGGGCCGCACGCCATGACAACCGCAGGACCTCCGTTGGCACGCTGCAGGCGCACTCTGCTGACTGCAGCGTTAGCGCTTGGCGCAGGAGCGTGCAGCGACCTGCCCGCAGGATCATCACTCTCCAGGACAGGAGGCTTGCATCCAGTGACTGAACAGCGTCGCCAATCGACGCAGGAGCGGCCCGCCGGCCCGCGCCAGGGACGGCTGCTTGCCCGGGCGGCGCCAGGACATCCTTCGGAAGCCAGCTCTGTCACGCCCGGGCTGCAGCCGCTTGGCCTGGAAGAGGGACGTGACGGACTGCTGTACATCCCGGTCGGGTATTCACCGGAAAGGCCCGCGCCGCTAGCGCTGATGCTGCACGGCGCGGGTGGCAACGCCCACCACGGCCTCGGCTTTTTTCTAGACCATGCGGATACGGCGGGGCTGATCTTGGTCTCCCCCGAGTCGCGCCGGGCGACGTGGGACGTAATTTCCGGTGGGTACGGTCCTGACGTATCGTACGTGGACCGTGCCCTTCAGCTGGTGTTCCGGCGCTGCGCCGTCGATCCGGCGCACGTCTCGGTGGAGGGGTTCTCCGACGGTGCATCGTATGCGCTCTCGCTCGGTCTCACCAACGGTGATCTGTTCACTCACGTGATCGCCTTCTCTCCCGGCTTCGCCGCACCGGCGGACCAGCGCGGCGCGCCGCGCGTGTACGTGAGCCACGGCGTTCATGACGACGTGCTGCCGATTGATCGCTGCAGCCGGCGGTTGGTACCGCTGCTCCAGCAGGCCGGCTACGACACGACGTACCATGAGTTCGACGGGCCGCATACCGTGCCGACAGACATCGTGCGAGAGGGGCTGACCTGGTTTCTAGGATAGGACTGCCCGCCGCGGTTGGGGCAGTGCTCGCTGCCAGCGGAGTGGCCGCCGTGTGGGGCATTGTCATCGAGCCCCGCTGGCTGGACGTGCGCGAAGAGTCGGCAGCGATCCCGAGACTACCGCGCGCGTGGTGGGGGCAGCGCGTGGCGCTCTTTGCCGACGTTCAGGTGGGCGAGCGGTTCAGCGGTTCGGCGGTCGCCACTACCCGCCGGGTGGTACAGCGCATCATCGCGGAGCGGCCGGCGCTGGCGCTCATCGCGGGGGACCTGGTGTACGAGGCGGTGTTGGCGCCGCACCACGCCATCCCGGTGGCCGTCGACCTCGTGCGGCGCTTGCCCGAAGCGGGTATCCCGACGTATGCCGTGCTGGGGAACCACGACCACGCACTCGAGACCGAGCGCTCGGTACGGGCGCAGGAGGGCGTGGCGCGCACGCTGGCGAACGCGTTGGAGGCAGCCGGCATCACCGTGCTTGAGAACAAAGCAGTGCCATTGCCGGCGCCGGGTGCCATCGGCGCGGAGAGCATGCCGGCTCCGCCGGCGCGAGAAACACAGCCGCTCTACCTGGCTGGCGTTGGCGACCACATGTCGCGGGCGGACCGGCCACGGCGTGCCGTGGCTCAGGTTCCGGCGGATGCGCCGCGCCTCGTGTTGATGCACGATCCGGCGTCGTTCCCCGGGCTGCCCGCCGGCAGTGCGCCCCTTGCGCTCGCGGGACATACTCACGGTGGCCAGATCCGGGTGCCGGGCAAGCCGTCTTGGACGGTGGCGCGACTGCCTCCAATGAACCGTAAGTGGCCGGACTACTGCGACGGCTGGATCGAAGGCTACGGCCTGGCGGGGAACCGCATCTACGTCAACCGCGGCGTCGGGTTCAGCTACGTGCCGGTCCGCTTTGGCTGCCGGCCGGAGCTCACGTTCTTCACACTCAATCCGGCCTAGGTCACGCCACGTCCCTCTCGCGCTGCTCGGCGGGCGGCGGCAGAAGCCAGTCAGCGCCGGAGACGCGGAGGTCATGGAGGTAGCGCGCCAGCGCCACGTCAATGGAAGGCAGCAGCGACGCGCGTTCGCTGCTCAGAGCGCTATTCGCCGGTCGTTTCGCGGGGAGACCCAGGGTATCAGTCGTGGCGCCCTGAAGTCGTTCGGCGTTGATGCCGGCCATCTGCGCTGCTTGCAGCGCCAGGTCATACCAGCTCAGCGCGCCGCCGTTGGCCAGGTGCAAGATGCCACGCTCGCCGTCCAGCAGGAGATCCAGGCAGGCATGCACCAGGTCCGGCACGTAGGTGGCGGAAACCACCTGATCCACAGCAGCGACGAAGCGCTGGCCCGCCGCCAGCTCGCGCAGGGCGGCGGTGACGAAGTTGTGCTCGTCCCACGCGCCGAAGAAGGCACTGGTGCGCGCGACGAGCGCGTCGGGGCAGGCTGCCAGGACACGCTGCTCGGCGGCCGCCTTGCTCTCGCCGTAGACGTTCAACGGAGCCGGAGCGTCGCTCTCGACGTAAGGCTCGCCCTTACGGCCGTCAAAGACCAGGTCCGACGAAAACGTGAGGAGCTTGATGCCGCGGGCGGCGCATGCCTCGGCCAGGATAGCCGGCCCATCGGCGTTCTCACGGAAGCAGCGGTCGCGGTCCTGTTCGGCATCGTCCACGCGCACGTAGCCGGCGGTATTCACCACAGCCCACGGGCGCAGCGCATCGAGCGCTGCGGCCACCGACGCGGGATCGCCGATGTCCATCTCAGCGCGTGACGTAACGCGATGCACGATGGCGCGCAGGTCGCACAGGCGAGCAAACGCCTGGCCAAGGGTGCCGGTACGTCCCGTGATGAGGACTGGCTGAGCTGCGCGCATCGTTCGCTCCCCGTAGCGCATGGAGAACCGGCGCTGACGCAGCGCCAGCGGGCCGCGCGGCTGCGCCGACCGCACCGGCGGGTATACCAGCCGCGCCCTGGGCCGGCGCCACCAGCCCGGCTCCGTGAGCACGGGGTGGCGCGGCTGCTTGCCGGCGGCGAGGTCGTTCATCAATCCGGCCAAGGCGGTCGGCCGCGGCTCCGGCGCGCGCAGGTCAAAGACACCCGGCTCGTAGTAGCCGTTGTCGCGCGTCACCAGGCTGTTCCAGTCGTAGGCCCCCAGCAGGCTCCACACCGTCATCGCGCGCACGTCGGCCCCCGCGTTGCGCGCCGCCTCCGCGCCGCGCCACACTTCAAGCAGCCAGCGCAGCTGCTCCTCCCGCGTGCTGAACAGGTGCGCCTCCGTTACGGCCACGGGAAGGCGGTAGCGTTCCCACGTCTCCAGCAGCAGCGCGCCGGGGCCCTCGATGCCCTGCGCACGCACGCGCACCGCCTCCACGTCGGCATAGCGGTGACGCCCGTTCCCACCGTGGGTGTGCAGCGGATAGAGGTCGGGCCGCTCGTCCAGGAAGCGCTCGCTTGTGAGGTAATGGTTGATGCCCAGCACGTCGGGCGGGCAGGGGTTCTCCTGGAACCAGGCCAGCTCATCTATCGAGATCCCCAGCCAGGTGAGGTACTTGCCCATCCACTCGCCGGGAGCGTGCAGCGGCCGTTCAGGGTGCACCAGGCCCGCCAGCAGATCGAACGTCAGCCAGCGGCGCTCGTTCTCGAATGCGGCCTGGTAGCGCAGCCGGCGCGTGCTGTGGGTCTTGCCCATGTCCTCCGTCTGCACCAGGCGAGCGCGCGGGTTGACTTCGCGGATGGCGCGCATGGCCAGCACCGTCGCCTTGCACTCGTTCAGCAGCGCTCGCGCCCAGGAGAGCGCGTCCTTCGTGTGCGGGTACCAGTGGCCATAGAGCGCGGCGAAACGCGACGTGGTCAGCGGCTCGTTGACAGGGGTATACGCGTCAACCCACGGGTAGCGCTCTGCCACCGCCCTGGCGTACGCCGCCAGTTTCAGCGGGAAGTCCGGCTGAAGCAGGTCCGTGTGCCGCGGGCCGCTGCCGTGGTGCACCAAGCCGGCTATTGGGGTGATCCCCAGCTCGTGCAGCCGTCCCAGCCGCTCGTCGGTCCAACTCCAGTCGGCGCCGGCCACCCCGGCTGGATCCGATGGCGTCGATGTGCCGTTCGGAGCCACGCGCTCCCACAGCACCGGGTAGCGGAGGGCACGGATACCCAGTGATGCGATCAGGTCTAGGTCTCCTGGTCGTGACGCATGGCCGGATCGCTCAAGCTGGTCCAGATAGCGGTCGTCGACGCGGTTGACGGTCGCTTCGAGGCCGCCCCACATCTCAAGCGGAGGCAGTTGGGACAGTGAATCGTGCGTGATCGACAAAAAGAAGTACTCCGGAAACGTGCTGATGGGCGCAGGCGTGTGAGCCGGGCGTCGTCGCGCAAACCTTCCCCCACCCAAGACTAATGAGGCGCATACATTCGTGCAAGACGCATGCCGCAAAGCGGCACGGATTGTGATGCCGTGCCGGCCAGCATGATCGAGCGAGTGGAGACTGCCTATTACCGGCTGCCACTGGAGCCGATGGGCGATGCCGGTCACGGCGCCATCGACTCCGAGGAGCTGATCACCGTCACCATTAGCGTGGACGGCGCCGCCGGCACCGGCTACGCGTACACCATCGGCCGCGGCGGCCACGCCGTTCGCGCGCTGATCGATCGTGACCTGGCGCCGCTTCTCATAGGTCAGGACGAGGACAAGATCGATCATCTCTGGCGCCTGATGTGGCAGCGCCTGCTGTTCGTCGGGCGCGGTGGGCTGGCCAGCTTTGCCATCGCGGCGGCGGACATCGCGTTGTGGGATCTCCACGGCCACATGGCGGGCCGGCCGCTCTACGCGCTGCTAGGCGCCGAGTCGCGCGCCATCCCGGCGTATGGCAGCGGGGTGGACTTGCCCAAGCCCCTGCCGGACTTGCTGCGCCAGGTGGAACGCTTCCTGGCGCGCGGGTTCCCCGGAGTGAAAGTCAAGATTGGCCGGCCCGACCCGGCCGAAGACGCCCAACGTGTGCGTGAGGTGCGTCGCCTGGCCGGAGACTCCATCGACCTGATGGTGGACGCCAACATGAGCTGGACCACCGATGAGGCGCTGCAGCATATCCGGCCGATGGAGGCGAGCCGCCTCTATTGGTTCGAGGAGCCGACGGTCCCGGAGGATGTCGCCGGCCACGCCCGCCTGGCGGCGGAGCTGGACGTGCCGATCGCGATTGGCGAGAGCCTGCATTCGCCGTACGAATACGAGCGCTACGTCGCGGAGCACGCCGTGGACGTGGTGCAGATCGACCCCATCACTAACGGCGGCATCACCGCATCCATGAAAGCGCTGGCCCTGGCCGACGCCGCTGGACTGCCCACCAGCAGCCACTACGCGGACGAGCTAAGCGCGCACCTGCTCTGCGCCAGTCAGAATCCCATCTATCTTGAAAAGCACGCCTTCGCGCTTGATCCATACCTGGTGGAGCCGCAGCGCGTGGTGGACGGCCGAGTCCGTCCCACAGAGAGCCCCGGCACCGGCATGACCTTCGATCTGCAGGCGCTGGCGCCGTACCGCGAATAGGCGAATGGCGGTCACAGCGGCCTTTGGGGTACTCAACGCGAACGGCGCAACCAACAGGAGGAATCATGGAAAAGCGATTGGAAGGCAAGGTGGCCGCCGTGACCGGCGGCGGCCAGGGCATGGGGCGGGCCATCTCGTTGCGCCTGGCGCAAGAGGGCGCGCGCGTCGTGGTAGCCGACCTCAAGCGTGAGCAGGCGGACCAGGTAGCGGCGGAGATCGGCGCAGTCGGCGGCGAGGCGCACGTGGTTGAGATGGACGTCCGCCGTCCGGAGCACGCGCAGGCGATGGTGGATGCCGCGGTGCAGCGCTTTGGCGGGTTGGACATCCTGGTCAACAATGCCGGCGTGGGCAAGATCATTCCCTTCCTGGAGACCACTCCCCAAGACTGGGACTTCATGTTTGAGGTGAACTGCAAAGGACTGTTGTGGTGCAGCCAGGCGGCGGCACGCACCATGATTTCGCAGGGGCGCGGCGGGCGAATCATCAACCTGGCCTCACAGGCCGGACGGCGCGGCGAGGCGTTGGTGCTGGCCTACTGCGCCAGTAAGGCGGCAGTGATCAGCATGACGCAGTCGATGGCACTGGCGCTGGCCGAGCACCAGATCACGGTGAACGCCATTGCGCCGGGCATCGTGGACACGCCCTTCTGGGAAGAAGTCGACCGCCAGTTCGCGCGGCTGCACAACCTCCCAACTGGCGAGCCCAAGCGGCGCGCCGTGGCATCCATCCCTTTGGGCCGCATCGAGCAGCCGGAAGACGTGGCGGGCGTGGCCGCCTTCCTGGCATCGGCGGACGCGGGCTACATCACGCAGCAGTGCATCAACGTGGACGGCGGCAACTGGCCGGGCTAGCTGGCCGCGCTAGCAGGAACGCCGCGTCTTGTGTGCGAATCCTATGTGACCCAGGAATCCTTCAGTGTCAGAACCTTTCCAGTGGCGGTACGTCATCGGCATCGTCGGCGGCATGGGGCCGCTGGCGCACATCGAATTCGAGCGCCAGCTGCTCGTGGCGACACGCAAGCGATTGGGACGCTCGCCCACCGACCAAGACTTCCCGGAGTGGATCGCATCTTCGATCCCGGAGACGCCGGACCGCACCAAGGCGCTGCTCGGCGAGGGCCCGTCGCCGGTGCCGTGGCTGGAGCGCAGCGTCCGGCGGCTCTGCGACAAGGGGCAGGAGGGCGGTGCGGACTTCGCCGTGATCACCTGCAACACGGCACACGCTTTCCTGGAGGAGGTACGCGGACGCGCCTGCGTCCCGCTGGTGGACATGATCGAGGAGACAGTGCGCGCGGCGCGGTCACAGCTGGGCCGCGGCGGCGCCATCGGTATTCTGGGCACCAGCGGCACGCTGCGCTCCGGCATCTACGCCCACGCTGCTGAGCGCGTGGGAGGCATCCGCACGCTCTCACTGCTGGACGTCCGTGACGGCAAGCGAGATGGTGAGGCGCTGCAAGAAGAGCTGGTGATGGCGCCGATCTACGGGGGCAAGAGCGGGGGCAAGCGGGTGCCGGGCGGCATCAAGTCTGGCTTGCTGCGCGAGGACGAAGAAGACACGCGTAAGGCAAAGGCCGAAGCGGCCGAGCCGCTGCGCGAGGCCGTGCGCCTGCTGGCAGACGCGGGCGCCGACCTGTGCGTGCTGGCCTGCACCGAGATCCCGCTTGCCACCGGCCGTGACCCGGTGGAGGGCACGCCGCTGCTCGACCCGGTGGTGGTCACCGCAGAGGCATCGATCGCGATTGCCGCAGGGGACCGGGCGCTGCCCGGAGAGCAGGCTGCGCCGGAGCGCCGGGCAGCCTAACGCCGCGGGGATATCTGGCTGGTTTCGCCGGGACCATAGCCGCGGCGCCACTCGTCGATCAGTGAAGCGACCAGCGCGGTCCAGCCGGTCTGGTGGCTGGCGCCCAGCCCCTCGCCCGTATCACCGTGGAAGTATTCGTAGAAGAGCAGCAGGTCACGCCAATGTGGGTCCTGCTGCAGGAGTGCGCGATCGCCGTACACCGGACGGCGACCGTCCTCGCCGCGCAGGAAGATGCCGATCATGCGTTGGGCCAGGTCTTCTGCCAGGTCCCAGAATGTCCTCTCTTGCCCCCCGGCCACCGGTACGGTGAGCTCTCGCCCGTAGGCGGTGCCCAACTTGCGCAGCGCCTCGATCAGCAGGAAGGCGGTGGGGAACCAGATAGGGCCACGCCAGTTGGAGTTGCCGCTCTTGATCTTGGCCGGAGACTCGGCGGGCTCGTAGACGAACGCAGGGCCGCTGTCGTTGCGCCGCCGGTTCTCCTCCACCAGCTGCGCGTAGGGAAACGCTGCCTGCGAGTACTTGTAAAGGAACCGTATATAGGCGTGCGAGGGCAGGTTGTCCAGGTAGAAATAGCACTCCTTCACGTCCTCGCCGTGATTGCCATCGGCGGGAGTGACGCCGAACAGCCGCTCTTTGAGAATCGGGCCGCGTCCGTTCCACAGCGCTAGCGAGAACACTAGCGCCTGGTAGCGGTCGCACACCGCCGCCAGGCCGTCTTCTCCCCAGCGGTACGCCTTGCTGCGTGCCTGGTCGTGCGTCAGGTAGCTCCAGGCGTCGCCATTGGCGCTGTAGTCCTCGCGCACCGTGCCCCACGCGCGGTCTGACACGTACGGGCCCCAGTGCCGCCAGCGCGAGAGCGCGCGGTCGCCGCCGTTCAGCCGCGCATGCTCCGCCTTCGGGAAGTCCGGCTTGGCTGGCTTGTCTGCCACCCCCACCGCGCCTTCGGCCGGACTGCCCTCAGCGCCTCGCTCACTCCATTGGACCATCCGCGGCTCCTCCCCCAGTTCCGGCGCCATGCTACAGCACCATGAGGCCGGCGTGAACCTACCGTGACTAAGGCGCTGATCGGATGCGGTCGGGCAGGTTCCTTGTTACGCTACGGCCGCGCACCACGGCCACCAGGAGTAAGCGATCGATGGCACTCACCGGACGCGCCGCCGTAGCCCATGGCCCTGGACGCATGGAGATTCGCGAGTACCCCGTGTTGCCGCCGGCGCGCGATCAGGCCGTGGTGCGCGTGAGCATGGCCACCGTCTGTGGCTCCGATCTGCACATGTGGCGCGGCGAGATGCCGAGCCTGGGTAGTGGCGCTGTCGTGCCGGGCCACGAGATGACCGGCCGCATCCACGCGCTGGGCGCGGAGCTGCGTACCGACACCCTGGGGCGACCACTCCTAGAAGGCGACCGGGTGGTGTTCTCCTTCTTTAACCCGTGCGGCGCCTGCTGGGCCTGCCTGAGCAATACGGCGCGCTGTCCGCACCGCTACCGCCTGCGCGCCACGGCAGACACGGCGCCGCACTTTCACGGCGCATACGCCGACTACCACGTGATCAAGCCCGGACAGTGGGTCTTCAAGGTCCCAGCGGACGTAAACGGGTCCGATGACCTGCCCGACGAGCTGGTGGCGCCGGCCAACTGCGCGCTATCTCAGGTCCTGTACGCGCTGCACCGCATCCGCATCTGGCTGGGAGACACCGTGGTCATCCAGGGAGCTGGTGGACTGGGGCTCTACGCCTGCGCCGTGGCCAAGGAGATGGGCGCAGGTCAAGTAATCGCTATTGACCGCATTCCGGAGCGGCTGCGCCTGGCGCGCGCCTTTGGCGCCGACGCCACCGTCGACCTGAACAAGCTGCCTACTAAGGCGGAACGCGTGCGGTTCGTGCAGGAACGGACCGAAGGCCGCGGCGCCGATGTGGCGCTTGAGGTGACCGGCGTGCCGCAGGTGGTTCAGGAGGGCCTGGAGCTGCTGCGCTACGGCGGGCGCTACTGCTTGGTGGGCACCATCGTGCCGGGCGCGTCTGCCGAAGTGGTACCGCACGACGTGGTCCGCGCCTCGCGCGACGTGCTCGGCGTGGTGGGCTACGAGGCGTGGGTGCTGCCCCGCGCGCTCGAGTTCCTGCAACGCACTCGCCAGAAGTACCCGTTCCACCTGCTGGTGTCGCACCGCTACCCACTGGAAGAGATCAACCGGGCCTTTGAAGACGCCGATTGGGCGCTCTCCCAGGGCAACGTCACCCGCGCTGCCATCGTGCCCTAGCGAACAAAGAGGAGTTCACGCGTGACCGCACCCTTTACATCGAGCCCGGCAGGGCTGCCCAAGGCGGAGCTCGACACACCGGCACTGGTGCTGGACCTGGACGCCTTCGACCGCAACGTGGCGCGAATGGCTGCCACGTTCAAAGCAGCGGGCGTCGGCTGGCGTCCCCACACCAAGGGGATCAAGGTGCCGGCGCTGGCGCACCGCTTGCTGGCCGCGGGTGCCTTCGGCGTGACGTGCGCCAAGGTGAGCGAGGCGGAGGTGATGGCCAACGCGGGTATCCGCGACATCCTGATCGCCAACCAGGTGATTGGCGAGGCCAAGGTGCGCCGCCTGGCGCACCTTAGCGCACAGGCGGACGTAGTGGTGGGCATGGACAGCCTGATGGGCCTGGAGCAGCTGGACCGGGCGGCCGCACAGGCCGGCACGCGGCCGCGCGTGTTGGTGGAGGTAGACACCGGCATGGCCCGCTGTGGGGTTCGGCCCGGCCAGGACGTGGTCGCGCTGGCCCGCCGCGTGGCCGACGCGCCGCACCTACGCTTCGCCGGTGTCATGGGGTGGGAGGGCCATTGCGCCGCTATCAAAGACCCAGTCGAGAAGCGTGCGGCGGTCGCCGAGGCGATCGGCGCGCTCACGTCATCAGCCGACCTCTGCCGCGCGGCCGGCCTGCAGGTGCAGATCGTCTCCTGCTCCGGGACCGGGACCTACCAGATCGCTGCCCACCAGCCCGGCATCACCGAGGTGCAAGCCGGCGGAGGCACGTTGGGCGACGTGCACTACCGCGACGACTACGGCGTCGATCACGAGTGCGCGCTGACGGCGGTCACCACGGTCATCAGCCGGCCCACGCCGCAGATGGTCGTCACCGACGGCGGCTTCAAGACTTTCGGCACCACCCACGGACTGCCCGTGCCACTCGGCATCGCCGAGGACCAGGTGAGCCAGCTCTCTCTCTCGGCGGAGCACGGCCGCCTGCTGCTCCGCGAGCCGTCAGACACGCCGGCCATCGGAGACCGCCTGGAGTTCATCGTCGGCTACTCGGATTCGACCGTCTTCCTGCACGATACTCTGTACGGCGTGCGTGGCGGCTCGGTCGAGGCGGCCTGGCAGATCGCCGGTCGGGGCAAGCTGCAATAGAGCCCTCGGACCGCGGGGACCGGCGGGTGCCGCCCGCTTGCCGACGAGCTACCGGGGAGGCTTCGTTCGCGAGGCAGTCTTGCCCGCTCGCGTCCAGCGCGCAGAGGAGCGGAACTGTGGCGCCCCCGCCATGGCACACCCGCAACACCGGCCGTCTTGCCCGGCACACACTAACCGCCAGCAGCCCGGTGTGCCGCACCGCGCCGGTAATCGCTCTGCGCTACAGAAGTTACAGCGCGGAAGATCCGACCCCGATCCGTCCCCTACCACAGTAGGATAGTAGCTGACGCGCCCCCTCGCAGAAAAGCGGGCCAGGGACACGGCGCCAGGTTAGACGGCTGAACAGGGAGCACCCGCAAAGTGGGCGCGCGGCACCGTCCTCAGAGGGAGCATCCGCGCAGCGCCGCTACGCCGATGCCCCCGCCACGGCGGTCTCCACAGCGCCCGGTGCACGATCGTGGCAATGCACCTCTCCTGCTGCTAGCGCCGCCTCGATGGCGCGCACCAGCGCCCGCGCCGAGTCGGCGCTCAGCTCCACCGCCACCCGTACGCTTGGTCCAGCCGCTTCGTCCAGGAAGTCAATCGTCAACGCGTGGTCCAGCGGCGCGCTGACAGGGTGATCATAGTACACGGTGGCGGTAGTGAACCTGGTCCAGTCGCTGACCCCCTTCGCATGGGCCAGCACATCGGTCTTCTCTGTAATCCAGCTGCACATGCGTCTCGTCCTCAGGCGCTCTTGAGATAGCGAGCATAGAACGCAAATACCTTCTCCCATCCATCGACGGCCTGTTCCTGCCGGTAGCCCGGCCGGTTGGTGGCGAAGAAGCCGTGGCCGGCGCCGTCGTAGCGGTGGAACTCGTAGGTCTTGCCGTGCTTTTTCAGCTCGGCCTCTGTCTGGTTCACCTGCTCCGGGTCAGGGCTGCGGTCCTCGTTGCCGAAGATGCCCAGCAGCGGGCACGACATGTCCGGCGTCATCTCGATCACCGCGCGTGGCTGGCGCTCGGTGAGCTCCTCCGGCTTCGCGATGACGCGCCCGCCCCAGCAGTCCACCGCCGCGTCCAGCCCCTTCAGCGTGCACGCCGCCATGTACGCCTGCCGTCCACCGGAGCAGAACCCGATGATGCCCACCTTTCCGTTCGAGAGCGGCTGGCGCCGCAGGTAGTCCACCGCGCCTTGCGCGTCGCCCATTACCTGGGCATCCGACGCGCCGCCCGCTGCCCGCGCCGCGGCCGCCACGTCGTCCCACTTGCCTGGCCCCTGGCGCGAGAACACGTGCGGCCCCAGCGCCGCATAGCCATGGAACGCAAGCTTGCGCACCACTTCCTTGCTCCACTCGTCCCAGCCCGGCATATGGTGGAGCACCACCACACTCGGCACGCCCGTTTCGCCCACGCTGCCGATCGGCCGCGCCGAGTACGCTTCGATCGCGTCGCCGTTGTGCCCGGTGATCGTGATGGTTTCCGCGAGCATGCCTTCGTAGTTCATCCGGTCCTCCCCTGTGATCCCTTACGCCACGGTGTACCATGCCCTTGGCAGACCCCACAACACCCCCGGCTGAGGAGAGTTGTCCACACGCATGGCAGTTGACACACCGCCACCACTCATTCTTGGCTACAAGGCGTCTGCCGAGCAGTTCGGACCGCAGGAGCTGCTCGACTTCGGTGTGCACGCGGAGCGGGCCGGCTTCGACAGCGTGATGGTCAGCGACCACTTCCAGCCCTGGCGTCACACCGGCGGCCACGCGCCATTCTCGTTCGCCTGGCTGGCTGCCCTGGGCGCGCGCACCGAGCGGGTGCTGCTCGGCACCAGCGTCGTGACGCCCACCTTCCGCTACCACCCCTCGGTCGTGGCGCAGGCGCTGGGCACGCTCGGCTGCCTGTTCCCCGGTCGCATGCTGCTGGGCGTCGGCACGGGCGAATCACTCAACGACGTCCCGGCTATGGACATCGAGTGGCCGGAGTTCAAAGAACGCTACGCGCGACTACGCGAGGCGATCCGGCTGATGCGGCGCCTATGGCGCGAAGAGCGTGTCACGTTCGAGGGCGACTACTACCGCACGCGCAGCGCCACCATCTACGACGCGCCCGAAGGGGGCGTGCCCATCTACGTCGCCGCGGGTGGCCCCCAGATGGCGAAGTATGCGGGCCGCGCGGGCGATGGCTTCATTTGCACCAGCGGCAAGGGCGAGAAGCTGTACCGCGAGCAGCTGATGCCCGCCTTCGAAGAGGGGGCGCGCGAGTCGGGACGTGACCCGGCCACGCTCGGCAAGCTGATCGAGGTCAAGGTGTCGTTCGATACCGACCGGCAGCGCGCCCTTGACGACACGCGCCACTGGGGCGCGTTGGCGCTCTCCGCCGAAGAGAAGACCGGTGTGGAAGACCCGCTGGAGATGGAACGCCTCGCCGACGCGCTGCCGGTGGAGCGCACCGCCGGCCGCTGGCTGGTGTCCGACGATCCGGAGGAGCACATCGCGCAGATCAAGTGGTACGCCGACCTGGGCTTCACTCACCTGGTATTCCACGCGCCGGGGCCCGACCAGCGTCGTTTCATGGACCTCTACGCCGAGCGCATCCTCCCGCGCCTGCGCGAGCTTCAGGCCCCTGCATGATCCAGCTGCTCGGGCTGGCCGGCATGCCGGAGGTGCAGGCCGGTGATGACCTAGCGTCGCACATCCTGGCTGCCCTCGCGGCGCAGGGCGAGACGCTGCGCGACGGTGACGTGCTGGTCGTCACGTCCAAGATCGTCTCCAAGTCGGAGGGACGCCTCACCGCCCTCGCCGACGTCGATCCGTCGCCTTTCGCGCTCTCGTGGGCGGCCGAGCACAACAAAGACCCGCGTCACGTGGAGGTGGTGCTGCGCGAAACCAAGCGCATCGCGCGCATGGACCGTGGCGCATTGATTGCCGAGACGCGCCACGGCTTCATCTGCGCCAACGCCGGTGTCGATGCGTCCAACACCGGAGCCGATGGTGTCCTGGTGCTGCTGCCCCTCTATCCCGACGCCTCTGCCGCCCAGGTGCGGGACGCGCTGCGGGAGCGTGCTGGCGTGGACGTCGCCGTGGTGATCTCGGACACGTTCGGCCGCGCCTGGCGTACCGGCCAGACCAACATCGCCATCGGCGCAGCCGGCATTGCGGCGCTGCGCGGCTACCACGGGGAAGTGGACACGGAGGGACGCACCCTGCGCGCCACGTCCGTCGCCGTGATCGACGAGCTGGCCGGCGCCGCCGAGCTGGTGATGCACAAGCTCGACCGCGTGCCTGTGGCCCTCATCCGTGGCTACGCCTACCCGCGCCCACCCGCCGGCCAACCCGACGAAGGCGCTACCCCCCTCGTTCGGGCCGGGGACCGGGACCTGTTCCGGTAGCGTCCTCCCTATACTGCCTTACCTAGGAGGAGACGCACAAACATGGCAGTGAGCGGGAAGATTGGCGCGGCGCTGCACGAGATCGGGGCAGCGGGTCAGCTAGCGGCGATTGAGTTGGCCGAGCGCATGGGAGTGGCGACCGCCTGGCTGACCACCGGCGGGGTTGGACCTGACGCGATGGGGATCTTCGCGGCGGCCGCGGCGCGGACCAGCCGCATTGGCCTAGGTACCGCGATCATCCCGATGTTCCCGCGTCACCCGCTCGCGCTGGTCCAGCAGACACTCGTCATCACGTCACTGGCCCCTGGGCGCTTCCGGCTCGGCGTGGGCTCAAGCCATCAGCCGTCGGTGGAGGGCCAGTTCGGCATCCCCTTCACCCGACCGCTGGAGTACCTGGAAGAGTACGTCACCGTGCTGCGCGGCGCGCTCCAGGACGGCAAGGTGGACCTCGATGGAAAGCGTCTGCGGGCGCACGCCGAGGTGCCGGCGCCGCCAAACGTGCCGGTGCTTATCTCAGCGCTTCGGCCGGGGTCATACCGACTGGCCGGGCGCATCTCAGACGGCGCGCTCGCCTGGGTGTCGCCGCTCCCGTACCTGAGTGACCAGGCGTTGTCTGCGCTACGCGAGGGCGCAGCCGGTCGCGACCAGGCGCCGCCGCTGGTTGCTCACTGCTTCGCCGCCGTCCACGAGGACGCCGCCGCCGTCCGCGCGGCGGCGCGCGACCGCCTGGCGATCTACGCCAGGCTGCCCTTCTACCAGGAGATGTTCGCCCTGGCCGGGTTTCCGGAGGCGCGCCAGGGCACCTTCAGCGACGCGATGCTGGACGCCGTGGTCGTGCACGGCGATGAGGCGACGGTCGCCGCCGGCCTGCGCGCGTACCTGGATGCCGGGATGGGTGAAGTCATTGCCTCGGTGCTGGTGCTAGGCGATGACCGGTCTGCCAGCATGGAGCGCACGCTGAGCCTGCTCGGCACGCTCTGATTTCTCAGCCGGTGCGGCGGCGCGCGGCCAGCAAGCCGGCCGCTCACGCTCCCTCCCAGAGGTCGTACGCCAGCGGCTCCGGATCGACCGAGACGCCGTAGCGGCCGAAGTGCCGGCAGACGTTGGTGACATCGCGCACCAGGAACTCAAAGGCGTGCGGGTTGACCGCCGCGTCCACCGCCTGCGGGAAGTCGATCGCCGTGATGCCGCCTCGCCAGTAGAGCAGGTTGTAGGCGGAAAGGTCGGCGTGCACCAGTCCGCAGCGCAGCCACAGCGCGATGTTCTCGATCACGCTCCAGAACAGGCGCTCCGCGTCGGCGCGCGGTAGCGCCGCGGCGTAGAGGGCCGGCGCCGGACCGTCCTCGTCGCCGCAGAACTCCATCAGCACCGCGTTGCCTGCCTGCGCCAGCGGGCGCGGCACCGCCGCCCCGGCGCCATACAGGCGCCGGAGCGTCTCGTATTCGGCGCGCGCCCAGGTGGTGTTCTGCACTTCACGCCCGGTGCGGCTGTGGTTTTCGTACGCGCGGCGGAGGCGCGCGTCCTGGATGCCGCGGCCCTCGCGGTAACGCGCGTCCCAGGTGAACGTGCGGACCTTCACCTTGCGCTCGAACGTGTGCCTCAGTGACGCTTCGTCATACGCTGCCTGCGGGTTCTTGTTGTGTTTGACGCCCACCGGGCGGTAGACCTTAGCGGCGACCAGCGAGTAGCCGCTGGAAGGGTTGGCGTCGCAGCAGTAGACCGTCGCCTCCTTGCCGCTCTGGACCAGCAGGCGCACGTCGCTGATCCAGCCGTCGGAGAAGAACTGGCCCAGGGCTGGGTAGTACACGTGCGCCGGCACGCGCTCGTCTGCACGCAGTGCGCGCTCCCGGCGTGTCTTCTCGGTCAGCCAGCGCGGCAGGTTGAGCGGATCGAGTTCTTCGGCACGCGGGCCGTCCCCGTCGCCCGCCCCGGTGTCGGGGAAACCGGCACCTATGGGGGTGACCGGTAGGTCGTCGAGCGCGTAGCCTTCGAATGGCTCCGGCAAATCGTCCAGCGCCGTGGCGCCTGCGGCGCGCGGCTCCGGCATGGAATGGGACATCCAGTACTCCTGGCGTGTGCGCCGTGCGACCAACAACCGAGCAGTTGCGCAGCAAGCGCACAGGGCGTTAGGGGGGCGCAAAGAAACTAAGACCGTAGAGCGGTGGGGCACCGCTGAGGCGCCAGGTGAGTCCGCCGCGCGGGCGGGAGTCGCGATCCGGTCAGAGCGCCTGGGCGCTGCTGAGCCGCTGCGTCACGCCGCCAGGAGGCACACCTGCTGCCGCCCAGTCATCCCTGTGCTTCGAGTACGTGCCATCCGTTGTGCCTCCCTTCTGTGCTAGTTTCTGCTCCCCATACTACGCCTTGCGCACCAAGTGTGCAAGCCTTCTGCTGCTGGTATAAGAGACGCGTGCTGGCACCGCGTACCTGGCAGGCGCGGGTGCGCGGTGCAGCGCAGGCGCCTTGGGGGCGTGCGGTAGGGGCGCTGTGGGTATCGCAGGTTGTGGCGGAGGTCGCGTTCAGCTTCGCGCTGCCGTTCATTCCGCTTTACATCCAGCAGGAGCTGGGCGTACCCGATGCCCGCGAGGCGGGGCTGTGGGCGGGGGCAATGGCCGGCGCGTTCGCTGTGACCATGGGCATCATGGGACCGGTGTGGGGCGCCCTCGCCGACCGGTTTGGGCGTAAGCTGATGGTGCAGCGCGCGCTCTTCGGCGCCGGGTGCGCCATCGGCGCCATGTGCCTGGCGCGCACCCCGGAGCAGCTGCTGGTTCTGCGCGTGATCCAGGGTTCGCTCACCGGTGTAGTGGTCGCCACCACCACCATGGTGTCGCTGATGGTGCCGCCGCGCCACCTCGGCTCGGCACTGGGGTTGATGCACGCCGCCCTGTTCGCGGGCGGGTCGCTTGGGCCGGTGTTCGGCGGCCTCTTCGCGGACGCGTTTGGCTACCGTGCCGCGTTCGCGGCCACCGCGGTGGTGTTCTTCGCCGCCGGCGCTCTGGTGACGCTGCTGGTGCCAGAGCCGCCGCGCGAACAACCCGCCGTGCAGTCGCCCGGCGCGGACGCACCGCAGGCGCCCCCACAAGGATTGCTGCGACCGGAGCTCATCGCGGTCATCGCGTTGTCGGCCGCCATACGGTTCGCCAACGTCGCGCCTCAGCCGGTGCTGCCGCTCTTCGTGCAGCAGATGGGAGAGGGCCAGGAGCACCTGGCTACCACAGTGGGGACCGTAGTCGCCGTCACAGGCGTGGCCGGGATGCTCAGCGCGGTGATGATGGGCCGCGTCTCCGACCGCTACGGACGGACAGCCACGCTCCTGGTCTGCCTGCTTGCGGCCGCCGTGCTCTCTCCGCTGCACGCGCTAGCTACGTCGGTCTGGCAGCTGCTCGTGCTGCGTACCGCCATCGGGTTCGCGTTGGGCGGAATGTCGCCCGCCGTGCAGGCCGTGCTGACAGAGATGACACCGCCCGCGCGCCGCGGCGCCGCCTTCGGCTTGCTCGCCGTCGCCAGCGCGGTCGGTAACGGCGCCGGCCCGGTGCTCGGCAGCGGCATCGCGGCGCTTTACGGAATCCCGGCCGTCTTCGTGGCCACGGCGCCCGTGTTCCTGCTCTGCGCTGCGTCGCTGCTTGCGGTCAAGATGCCGCGCCGGCCGGTAGAGGCTGTGTAGCGCGGCACGCAGCCATCGTCAACAGGCCTACGGGGTCGCAGCAGCGCGACGGCGAAGGATGTTCACTACCGTGCCGAGCTGCTTGACGAGGTACTCGCGGTACCAGGCCGGGACGTGGGGCGCCAGCCGGCGTAGCGTGCGTCCCTGCGCCAAGTGCGCCGCCAGATCCGGCGCGTCAGCAGGCTGCACTTGCAGGTGCACGTCTCCGCCGGGGTAGGTAGCCACTACCGGGCCGGAGGAGCAGAACCCCATGCATCCGGAGCGCACAACGGTCCCCGTTGCCGGTTGCGCCTCGTCAGTCCCGCGCATTGCAGCCGCAAGCGCGGTGGTGGTTTCTTCCGCGCCGCGGTAGCGGCAGCTGGAGGCGTGGCACACAAATGCCCAGGTCGATTCTGTTTCAACTGGCGACGACGGGGATGACGATGATGAGGACACCACCCATAGCATGCCAGAGACACCAAGCGACAGTGCCGGCCGTCCGGCGAAACCACCTAACGTGTGAGTTAGAGGTGGTCTCACGTCCCCGTTCGTGGTGAGCTTGTCGAACCAAACCCTTCGACAGGGTCCCCCCTAAGCCTGCCGAAGGGCTCAGGGCGAACGGACGAGCTGACACGAGCACTTACCCGGTGGCCTGGAAGTAAGCTACCAGGTCGACCGGCACCCGGGCCGGACGGCCGTCCCGGTTCACCCAGACCCACTCGGTCTGCACGTCCGCTACGGGTGCCTGATCTCCCACACGCACGATTGACGTGTGGCGCACGCCGCGCGCACCCTTGAGCAGCTCCACGCGCGTGGTCAGCTCCAGCTCGTCGCCGTACACCGCCGGTCGGTGATAGTGCACCTCATGGCGGCGCACCACCCACCCGCCACCCTGCTTGAGAGTCCACGCCCGACCAAACCCCGCGCCTTCGGCGTGCTCTGTGGCAACCTGCTCGGCGTAATTGAGATACACGGCATTGTTCACGTGGCCGTTCACGTCCAGCTCGTACGTCCGCACGCGCCAGCGCGTGGTGTAGGTCGTGTGCGGCGGGGTGGTCCGGTCACTCATTCTGCACCCATACCGGCGAGCTCCAGGCCCACTGACCGTTGCGCTGGGCGACTCGGACACGGTAGCAATCGGCCCCGTGGATAGGCGGCTCACCGGCGGAGTCGTCCAGCTCCACGTCCAGGCCGGCTGCCCGGAGCGGGAGGGCGCGGTGAAGCACGATGGCTTCACTGCGCCAGCCGCGCAGGAAGTGGGAGACGGACCCCTCCGCTAACTCCGCAATTGTGTGCTCATAGCGCCTGCCGTTCACTTGTAGGCGAATCGCCGCTCGTGTTGGCATCTCCACCTCGAAAATGAGCGCCTGGGTGGCAGCGTGGCGGACAGTAGGGTTGTGCTCGGTGCGGGAGCGCCAGGAGCACCAGTGGTCGTCCTGCGAGAGAAGCTGGTGGGGGAGGTCGTCAGCCTCGTCGTGATCTTCGCGCGGCGCCACCACCGCGGGACCTTCGAAGCAGGTCTCCACCGACACCAGGCGCCCGTCCTCAAGAGAGAGCCGGCCCTCCCATGCGCACGGATCAGGTCCCCAACCCCACTCTAGGCGCAGCAGCGCGCGTACGGACCTGTCAGCGCTGTGGCGGCCCGGCAGATCATCGGCCGCAGCGTTCGGATCGGGGCCGGCCCAGCGGTGCAGCACGCGCTCGTTCTTCAGCAGCTCCACATAATCGAGCGAGGCGCGGCCCTGCACACGGATCGACAGATGGCGCCGCTTGGCAGGCGGCAGCTCGGCGCCCATTGGCGCGCCGTTGAGTGCAAAGTCGAGCAGTATGCGGTCGCCCGTGACGGCGTACACGCGCCGGGCGAGGAACGCGTCCCACAGCGCCTCACGTGTCAGAGCACTCGCCGCTACCGCCAAACGCCCATAGCCGTGGCTGCCGGGATAGCCTGAGTGGTGGTCGGTCGAGCCGACCAGGCCGAAGCGCCGCCCGTGCCGCAGCCCCCACGCCGCCGTGGCCCGGCCGTCGCGCGGCCCCATGCGGTGCAGCATGGGGTACGGCGCCTCATCGCTCTCAGAGCAGCCGTGCATGGAGAACATCTCCACGAACGGCGACGCGTCGGGCGTGAAGGTGTCCCAATTGATGCCCCGATACCCAGCGCCGTAGCCAATGTGGTGAGGGACGGCAATGGCAGGTGGCGCCTCTCCCCTGGCCTCTGCCTCTCGGAGAACCCGCTTGACGTCAGATATGCGGTCGCCACCGAGCAGTGGTCCGTGGTCACCGCGGTAGACGATGTGATGGTCGCCGTCGGCGTTCGAGTGCCACTCGTAGGACAGGAACGTCTCGAAGCGGCCCGGTTCGCGCGCTGTGGCCAGCTCACGCTGCACGTCCGGCCAGACGGAGCGCAGCCGCGCAAAACCCTCCGCGTGGTACGCGGCGGTTGGGCCGTACCGCGTTGGGTCGGCGGGATCCTGCGGAATGTCTGGCCAGAACGCATGGCCGGTGACGGAGCAGAAGTCGAGCTGCTGGCGGGCTATGGCAAGCGCGCGGCTCAGGCTGCCGTGCCCGTAGCTGATGGCGCAGTGGTTGTGCAGGTCGCCCCAGTACCAGTGGAACGGGCCATTGGACTCCGCCATCGCGCTCGTGAGTCCTATGCCTTAGCCTCGCCACCCGGCGGCGGAGGAGGAAGGGTAGCAAGGAACCTGTCAAGCTCCGCCCAGGTTTCCTCGGCAACTGTCGTGACGGCGTGGTTGGCATTGTCTTCGACTTCGGCCGCCGTGCGCGACCCAACCAGGGTCACGCCAATGTGCGGGTGGCGCAGCGAGAACTGCATCGCCAGCACGCCGAGGTCGAGGTCTCGCTCGCGGCACCAGCGCCAGAGCTGGCGGGCGCGCTCCAGGTCAGCCTGCGACAGAGGCGTGCGGCGGGACGCCGCCACGTCCGGATCCACGCCGGCCAGCAGCCCAGCGCCGTATGGGGAGCCGTTGATGACGCCGATGCCCCGCTGCGCAGCCAGGTCGATGACTGGCGCCGCCGAGGTGCGCAGCAGCGTGTAGTCGTACGGCGTGAGAATGACGTCGAAGCGTCCGCTCTCGATCGCACGGCGCAAGAATCGGTGCACGCGCACACCCAGCCCGATCGCGCCGATAACGCCCTGCGCCTTAAGGTCGTCCAGCGCCTCCAGCGCGCCTCCCGCGCCAAACGCCAAGTCCACGTCCCCGTCGGAGCGGGGGTCGTGAATGAAGAGGATGTCGACGCGTTCGGAGAAGAGCGTGCGCAGGCTCTGATCCACCGACCAGCGGATCGAGTCGGCGTCGTACTTGTTGGGGCGCTGGGGATGGGTGCCGGCCTTGGTGGAGACGCGCACCTGCCCGCGGTCGGCAGGCACAAGCGCGCGCAGGCCCAGGCCAAGGTGGCGCTCGCTCTCGCCATTGGGACCGTATGAGGGCGATGTATCGAAGTAGGTGATGCCAAGCTCTACGTCGCGCCGCACCACCTCGATAGCGGCCGCCTCGCGCTGTGCTTGCGTCGCGGAACGATCGTCGAGCCGGCCAAGTCCGCCGCCCTGCCCAACCGCGGACACCTCGAAGCCGGCGCCGGGCAGCACGCGCCGCGGAACCATCGGACTCTGCGGTTGCGCCATGGCGCGACGATAGCACGCGCTGGTGCCTGCCCAGCCTGGCGCCATCCACTACCCTTGCGCCCATGTACCTCGGCGAGCAGCTCACCGACCCATCCGGCGCACGGCTTGCGCTGGCGGCGCAGCTGGGAGTGGAGCAGGTGGCCCTGCACCGCGTGCCGCCTGCCTCGGGAGCTGTGGGTGACGACGGCAGCTGGAACGCCACAAAGTTGCGAGCGCTGCGCGAGCGCTACCGGCGGGAGCTCGACTTGGGGCTGGAAGTCCTTGGACTCGACGTCGAGCGGGTGTGGTTGCAGCTGCTCGCCGACGACCCTGCCGCCAATCGAACTCTGGAGCGCATCGCGCAGAACGTGCGCGCGGCGGGAGAGGCAGGCATCCCGTGCCTCAAGTACCGCATTCAACCGCTGGGTGTGACGCGCACTGGACATGTCGCGGGACGTGGCGGTGCGCGGTACTCGCAGTTCCGCTACGCGGACTGGCAGGAGCGCACGCTCACCGAGGCGGGAGAGGTCTCACACGACCGGATGTGGGACGTGGTGCGTCGATTCCTGGAGCGCATCGTGCCGGTGGCCGACGCAGCGCGTGTCAAGCTCGCCTGTCATCCACAGGACGCCCCGCTGCCGCTGGAAGGGTTGCGCGGTCTGCCCCACGTGCTGAGCAGCGTGGCGGCGCTGGACCGGTTCCTGGCCATCGCTCCCAGTCCCTACCACGGCCTCAACTTCTGCCAGGGCACCGTGGCGGAGATGTGCCAGGACCCCGCAGCGGAGGTCCTTCAGGCGATCCAGCGCTTCGGCGCACAGGGCAAGATCTTCATGGTGCACTTCCGAAACATCCGGGGCGGGTTCGCCGACTTCGTGGAGGTCTACCCGGACAACGGTGACGTGGACATGCTCGCCGCGGCGCGTGCCTACCGTGCAGTGGGCTACGACGGCATGCTCTGCCCTGACCACGTGCCGCGCTCGGATGTGGATCCCACGGGTGAGCGCCAGTTCGCATTCTGCCTCGGCTACACTCGCGCTGCAATCCAGGCGGCGACGTAGACGTAATGGAAACCGAGAACACTCGAACACTCAAAGCGGCGGTATGCGCCGCAATTGACCGGCGGGCGGACGAGCTGATCCGCATCGCCGACGACATCTACCGGCACCCGGAGCTCGGCTTCAAAGAGTTCCGCACCGCGGGGATCGTCTCCGACTTCTTCGAGCGGCTCGGACTGCCGCACCGCGACGGTTTGGCGATCACCGGCGTTAAGGCACGGCTGCAGGGCGCGACCGCCGGGCCGAGTGTGGCGGTGCTTGGCGAGCTCGACTCGCTGGCGGTCGGAGATCATCCGTTCGCCGATCCGGTCACGGGGGCAGCGCACGCTTGCGGACACAACGCGCAGATCGCCATGATGCTGGGGGTCGCCGCCGGTTTCGTGGACGCGGGCGCGGCGGCGCAGTTGGCCGGAGACGTCGTGTTCTTCGCGGTGCCGGCTGAAGAGTACGTGGAGGTCGAGTATCGCGCCGAGCTCGCGAAGCAGGGCAAGATCGAGTTCCTGGGCGGCAAGCCGGAGCTGATTCGGCTGGGCGAGTTCGACGACGTGCAGCTGGCGATGATGACGCACTCGTCCACCGGCACAGTGGACGGCGCTATCGGCATGGCGGAGAGCAACAACGGCTGCGTCGTGAAGCTGATCCGCTATACCGGCAAGGCGGCACACGCGGGTGGATCTCCACACCGCGGAGTGAACGCGCTCAACGCGGCCATGCTGGCGTTGCAGGCGATCCACGCCCAGCGCGAGACGTTCCGCGACCAGGACACCATCCGTGTGCATCCCATCATCACCAAGGGCGGGGAGATCGTGAACGTGGTGCCGGCGGACGTCCGGATGGAGACATTCGTCCGTGGACGCACCGTGGAGGCGATCCAGGACGCCAACGTGAAGGTCGATCGTGCCCTCAAGGCCGGAGCACTGGCGATCGGCGCTCAGGTGAGCATCCAGACCATCCCTGGATACCTGCCGCTGCGCAACGACGCGACGCTGGGACAGGTGTTTTTGGAGAACGCACGCACCGTGGTTGGGGCGGACAACGTGAAGTCGGTGGGACACCGCACCGGCTCAACCGACATGGGCGACGTAACGCACGTCATCCCCTCCATCCACCCCTACGCCGGTGGCGCGGCCGGCATGGGCCATGGCGCCGACTACCGCATCGAAGACCCTGTGCTGGCGATCCTCAACCCTGCCAAGGCCATGGCCATGACGGTGCTGGACCTACTGGCTGGCGGTGCGTCGCAACACGTCCTGGCGGAGGCGAAGCCACGCTTCAGCAAGGACGAATACCTGACGCTTCAGCGGCAGATAAACCAGACTCTCGTGTTCGACGGCGCCTCAGTCTAGCGACGCCAGTCCGTGCTGTGACGGGACGTGCTTGGGGTTAGCCTTGAGCGCAGCCTGGTATGCGGCTCGCGCGGCTGCCTTCTGCCCCTGGGCCTGCAGGGCGCGACCCTTGTAGTAGTAGGACTCTTCCAGGTCCTTGGTGTGCTGCAGGTTGGCATCGGCCAGCGCGATGACGTCGGCGTAGCGGCCTTCGGCCAGGTACGCGTCGAACGCGGCGAACTGGTACCAGAGCATGCGGAATGGCAGCTTGAGCGAGCGCGCCTTGTCGAACGCCGCGACCGCCTCTGACTGGCGGCCCAGGCCGGCCAGGTTGGTGCCGGTGTTGAACCACGCGAAGGCATCGTTCGCCTGCACCTGGACCTCCGACTGCGCCACGGCCAGCGCGCGTTCGTACATGGCGCGCTCGTCGCGGTCCTGTCCCAGGATGGCAGCTACTTTGGCGGCCTGGTCGGGCTGGTAGACCGGGAGATAGGTGCGGTTGAACACCCGCCACTCGTAATCAAAGCGAGCGTAGGAGATCTGCACGTTTTGACCCGGCGGCAGGAAGCTGTCGAAGAAGGTGATCTTCTGAGTGGCGTCGTCGTAGCCCACCAGCAGACGGTAGTGGCCCATCCAGTCGTCGGGCTCCGGGGCGTACCAGATCTCGGCCACCACCGGGATGCCGTTGGCGAGCAACGTCCTCAGGCGATCCAACGTGCCGCCGGAGCGCACATCTGACTCCAGGCCCAGTGACCGGGCGTAGGCGACCAGCTCGTGCGGGCTGACGTTCTTGTCGTTCGCGTTCGGCTTGAGAAAGGCGGCGGCTTGAGCCTGCGACTGCGCCTTGCCGAACACGCTCGCAGCCATCGTGATGGTGGCCGGGCCGCAGTTGTTCCAGTTCTGCCACATGTGCTTGACGCCGTTGATCTTGGCCGACGTCGCCGGCGCCGCCACCTGCGCCGGCGACGGCGCAGGGACCGCCGCCTGGGCAGCGGCAGGCGCGGCGCCGGCAGCGACCCCTGTGACAGGCGCCGTGGCGACGGCAGCAGCGCCGGCGGTTGTGCCGCCGGACGCTGCACCCGCCGGCGCATTGGCAGGCCCCACAGCCTCGGGTGAGCTCACGGTAGGGAGCGGGACGTGGACCGGCTTGGACGCCTTCCACGGCTGCGGGATGCGGTCGGCCAGCGCGTGCACGCGCCGCTCGCCGGGATAGTGCACGCCGTGTTCGGACAGCGCCGCCAGCGCGAAAACCGTTCCGCTTCCAGCAACGACCAAGCCGAGCGTGCAGCCCACTAGCAGCGCAGCCACGGCGCGCAAACGGCTCGTCAAGGAGCCACGCAGCGGCGCGGTCAGCGCTAGCGTGGCCAGCCCCAGGATCATCAGTGGCAGCGCGCCCGCGGACACACTGGCGCGGCCACGCCGGCGTCGTGCCGGCGCTTGCCAAGCCGCCGGAAGCGCTGGAAGCGCACCGCGGAAATCCTGCGTAAGAGCGGCGGTGCTCCGCGTGTAGGCCGGCTCACGCCGAGTTGGCGACCGGTAGGTAAGTGAAACCAGCGTCCTTCCTCTAAATGTCGCCTACGCCACCATCGGTGGCGCAGAGGACGTGTGAGAGACTGTGCCCTGCGGCACGCGCGGCCACGAAGGAACCGCCCGATAGTACCAGTGTTTGGCTCGAAACGGCGGATTTACTACGGTTGGGTCATCGCCACGGCCCTCGGCGTGACCGAAACGGTCTCGTGGGGCATCCTGTTCTACGCGTTCAGCGTCTTCGTCCAGCCCATGGAGGCCGAGCTCGGTTGGAGCCGGGCGCAGCTGAGCGGCGCCTTCACGCTGGCGTTGCTGGTATCGGGCGTGTCGGCGGTGCCGGCGGGACAGTGGATCGACCGCCACGGCGCGCGAGCGCTCATGACCGCGGGCTCGGTGGCCGGCGTGTTGCTCGTCCTGGCCTGGGCCGCGGTGGACCAGCTGTGGGTCTTCTACATGGTCATGGCCGGGATTGGGGCGGCGATGGCGGCAACGCTCTACGACCCGGCGTTCGCGGTGCTCGCCGCGTGGTTCGAGCGCTATCGCGCACGTGCCCTGATGGTCGTGACGCTGATGGCGGGGCTGGCGAGCACTATTTTTCTGCCCCTCGCAGCCTGGCTGGTGGAGTACCAGGGGTGGCGCGGCGCGTTAGTCTCGCTCGCGGCCATCCTGGCAGTGGCAACCGTTCCGGCGCACGCCCTGCTGCTGCGCCGCCGGCCGGGGGACCTTGGCCTAGCGGTTGACGGAGCGGACACCCTCCCAAGGGGCGCGACCACGGGTCACGCGCCACAGCACGCAGGCGCCTCGGCCGTGGCGGGGTCATTACGGCAGCTGGCGGGCCATCAGCCCTTCCAGTGGCTCGCGGTGGCGTTTTGCCTCTACTCGGTTGTGTCGGCTGGGGTGAGCGTACACCTGGTGCCATACCTGGGGGAGCGGGAGTACACGCCAACGCTGGCAGCTGCGATCGTCGGGTCAATCGGCATCGCGCAGCTGCTCGGCCGTATCGCCTTTGCGCCGCTGGATGGCCGCGTGCCGCGGCGCTGGCTGACCGCGGCGATCCTGGCGGCGCAGCCGCTGGCGCTGCTCGCGCTGCTGGCCGCCCGCGCCGCCGGCCCGGCGGCGCTGTACCTCTTCGTGCTGTTGTTCGGGATCAGCCGCGGGGCGGCCACGCTTGCGCGCGCCAACCTGGTGGCAGTGCAGTACGGGTCTGGCCGCTACGGCGCGGTGAACGGCGCGCTCTCGCTGCTGGTGACGTTCACCAGCGCGCTGGCGCCATTCGCCGTAGGCGCAGGACACGACCTGCTCGCCGCGTACGAGCCGGCGTTTTGGCTGCTCGCCGTCCTCGGTGTGCTGGCCGCCGCGGCGGCGCTTCCCGCGGATCCGGCGCAGCGTAGCGACTCAGACGACCAGGCGATTTCGACGACGTCATCGAGCCGGCGCTAGACGTCTATCCCCAGTTGGCGGACGTCCACAACGAGCTGCTCGGGAGACGTGAAGTGGATGGCATGTAGTCCCAGTGTCCGCGCGGCCGCTACGTTCTCCTCCATGTCGTCCACGAAGAACGCCGCCTGAGGGCGGTCCTCCAGGCCAATCAGCCTCAAGCAATGGCGGAAGATGGCCGGGTCAGGCTTGCTGACGCCTACTTCGTTGGAAAAGACGAGTACGTCGAACGGCGCGTACAGGCCGCGTTCACGGTTGTGCGTGACGTGGGAGGCGATGGTGTTGGACAGGATCGCGGTACGCAGGCCCGCCGTCTTCAGACGAGAAACCAGGTCCAACACCTCCTGGTGCGCCCGCCAGCGCCGCCCGTACTCGCGCAGGAAGAGCGATTCGACGGGTAACGCGCCGCGGGCCGCGGTGCGCTCCAACAGCCGGCGCCAGAGTTCGTCCTCTTCCAGTTGGCCGTTGCCCAGCAGCGGGCCCAGCTCGCGCCAGGCCGGCTTCCACACGCCTTCCTCCAGTTGGAGCGTCTCCAGCACGTCGCGCCACACGTGCGCCATCTCGTTGGAGATCAGCACGCCACCCACGTCGAAAATGCCGGCTTCGATCCGTGGGGAACTGGCAGCATGCGGTGTGTCCACGGCCGGAGTGTAGTCTCTCCCGGATTACGGCATCAGCGGTAGCGGCCCGCCTGCATCTCGTACAGACGCGCGTAGATGCCGCCCGCGGTGATCAGGTCGGCGTGGCTGCCCTGTTCGGCGACACGGCCGTGCTCCATGACCACGATGAGGTCGGCCATGCGCACGGTGGAAAAGCGATGGCTGATCAGCAGCGTGGTCTTGCCGCGGGTGAGCTCCCTGAACCGCTCGTAGACCTCGTACTCGGCCTGCGCATCGAGCGCAGCCGTAGGCTCGTCCAACACCAGGATCTGCGCCGCGTCCGCGGCGCCACCATCTCCCAGCACGTCTTCTGGCGTGCGCATGAACGCGCGAGACAAGGCAACCTTCTGCCACTCGCCACCCGACAGCTCCACGCCTCCAGAGAACATGCGCCCCAGCGTGGTCTCGTACCCTTCCGGCAGACGCTCGATCGCCGGGGCGGCGCCACCCTGGGCGGCCGCGCGTGTGATGCGATCTAGATCGGCGAGTTGGCTCACCTGACCGAAGCCGACATTGTCGCGCGCCGGCAGCTGGAAACGAGCGTAGTCCTGGAACACCACCGCCACTTGGCGGCGCAGGTCGTCCAAGTCCAGGTCGCGCAGGTTCACGCCATCCAGCAGGATCTCGCCTGCCCTGGGGTCGTAGAGACGCGCAAGCAGTTTGACCAGCGTCGTCTTCCCGGCGCCATTTGCGCCCACGATGGCGACAGTCTTCCCTGCGGGCAGCAGAAAGCTGACCCCCTTGAGTACCTCGCGCGCGCCCTGTGGACGGCTCCCAGCACCGGACGTGCCGCCATCGCGCTCCCGGCGACCGCCACCTGGCCAGCCTGGGCCGCCGGGCGGCCTGCCAGGACGGCCGTTCTCCGCAGTCGGAGCAACCGAGGAGAGTGGGTAGGTGAACGAGACATCCCGGAATTCGATCCCGTGGCGCAGCGGGCGCGGGACCGGCAAGAGTCGCGCACCGGACACAACCGCGGGTTGGAAGTCCAGGAATGCAAAGAGATCGTCCACCTGGAGGTTAGTTTCGTAGATCGAGGTGACGCCGTTCAGAAGCTGCTCTAGCGTGCCCTGCGCCTGCCGGACAGCGCCGCTGTAGAGGGTGAGGTCCCCCAGCCCGATGCGCCCGAGCGCGGCCTGGAGTGCGGCGTAGAGGTACGCCAGTGACGTGACCCCGGTCGAGAGCAAGTTGAGCAGCGACGTCGAGCGCCGGCGGCGACTACGGAAGTCCCAGTCCTGACGGATCACCTCCTGCGCGGTCTCCACGTACTGCCCTAATAGGTGGTCACCCAGGCCGAAGATGCGGATCTCCTTGGCATGGGCGTCGCCCGTCATGATCCCGGAGAGGTAGTTCTGCCGGCGCCACAGCGGCGCCTGGCGGTGCATTAGCCGCCAGCCGAAGCGGCCGTAGTACATCTGCGCCAGAAGATGCGGCAGTGACGCGATGACGATGGCGACCGGCAGCAGCGGGTGGAAGCGCGCCAGCAGCGCCACCATAGAGACGAGCACAATTGTGTTGCGCGCCAGCTGCAGCAGACCGCCGGTCACCAGCTGCACCGGCTGCGAGCCGAGCCGCTGGGCATTGCGCAAGCGGTCATAGAACTCCGGGGTCTCGAAGTGCGCCAGGTCGAGCGCGTTGGCGCGCGCCAGCACCTGAACGTTCAGCCGGTGGCCGACGACATCCGTGAGGCGCTGCTGGAGGATGGACGTCGCGTGTCCCAGGCCAATCCCGGCGGCGCCGAGCGCAAATTGGATCAGCACCAGCCGGACCACGACATCGACGGTTGCAGGGTCGCCGCCCGCGTTCACGGCGGCGACGACCGCGTCTACTACCAACTTTGAGACCCAGACGGTGGCCGTGGGCAGCAGGCCCTGCGCGACGGTCAACACAGCCAGCCATGCCACGCGGCCCGGACTGGCCTGCCACACCATGGCCAGCACGCGCGGCGTGCTGGCGAAGATGCGTACCGTTTCGCGTCCTAGTGTCCGCAAGAAGGCGAGGCCGGTAGTGATGGAGGCGGGCGAGAGCCCGGGAGCGCGTGCCACGCCAGCAGGATACGGTCGGGCGGCAGGCGGCAAAGGGGTACGCCAGCCTGCTACGATGCGGCGCAGGAGCGAGAAGGGCAATGCGCGCGCTGCGGATCGTGGGCGAGCGGAAGGTGATCGTGCGGGAGCTGGCGGACCCTACGCCAGGCCCAGGCGAAATCGTGGTTTGGATGCGTTCGGCGGGGATCTGCGGGTCCGACCTGCACCCGTATCGTCACCCGCCGGCACATGTCCTTGAAGGCGACGTGGTGCCGGGACACGAGCCCAGCGGCGAAATCGTGGCGCTGGGCGAAGGAGTAACCGGCTGGTCCATCGGCGACAGGGTGGTGGTGTACTTCCGCCGCACGTGCGGCGAGTGCCTCTACTGCCAGACCGGCCACCGCAACGTGTGCGTCAACCGCCGCTCGTCGTACGGACACGCCGCGGATGCGCCGGGCTCTGACGCCGAGTACATGGTCGTGGAAATCGGCTCGCTCATGCACCTGCCCGATGACCTGAGCTACCCGGACGGTGCGATCTTGGCCTGCCAGGCAGGCACGGCATACTGGCCGCTGGTGCGACTGGGTGTCAACGGCCGCGACGTGCTGGCCGTCTCCGGGCTGGGCCCGCTCGGCCTACTGGCGACGCTGTTTGCCACCGCTATGGGCGGGCGTGTGGCCGGCATCGATCCGTCGCCCGGCCGGAGAGAGCTGGCGGAAAGGCTCGGCGCCACGCTCACGCTCGACCCGGCCGCTGGGCCGGTAGCCGAACAGCTGCGTGACCGCTACCCGGACGGCGCGGACAAGCTGATCGAAACGTCCGGCGCAGGCGCCGCCCAGTCAGCAATCGGCGACCTGCTCAAGCCACGAGGACACGCTGCCATCGTCGGGCTGGGCGCCGAGCAGTTCGCCATGCCGCTCGGCCGGCTGGTGCACCGCGAGATCACGCTCTTTGGCGCCAGCATCTACCCCGACACGCTCTTCCCGGAGATCTGCCGCTTCGTGCGTGACCACGACCTCAAGCTCGACAGCGTGGTGAGCCACGTGTATCCGCTGGAGCGCGGCGCCGAGGCATTCAAAGTAGCCGAGAGCGCCAACGGCGGGAAGGTGCTATTCACCTTCGAGTAGCGGCTAGCTACCCACCGCCCTCCCCGCCGGCAGGCGCAAGAAGTCGAAGTCCACGCCCTGCGGCGCCTGGGTGACGTGCTGCTGGTACAGCATCCGGTAGCCGCGCTCGAACTGGAGCGGTGCCGGCTGCCACGCCGCTTTGCGTCGGGCAAGCTCGTCTTCGGCCACTTCAAGCGTCAGGCTCCGGTTCGGCACGTCCAGGCTAATCCAGTCGCCATCCTTGACCAGCCCCAGCGGGCCGCCAACCCCGGACTCCGGGGCGACGTGCAGCACGATAGTGCCGTACGACGTGCCGCTCATGCGCGCGTCCGAAATGCGGACCATGTCGCGCACGCCCTGCTCGAGCAGCTTCTTGGGGATCGGCATGAACCCCACCTCCGGCATGCCTGGCGCCCCCACCGGCCCGGCGTTCTGCAGCACGAGCACGCTGTCCCGCGTGACCGGCAAGTCCGGATTGTCGATGCGGTCGCGCAAGTCAGGGATGGACGTGAAGACCAATGCCTGTCCCCGGTGCACCATTAGCTCCGGCGACGCGGCCGTCTGCTTACACACCGCCCCGTCCGGGCAGAGGTTGCCGCGCAACACCACCGTGCCGCCCTCAGTGCCGAGCGGCTGCTCCAGCGGCGCCACTACCTCTCGTAGCCGCGTCTTGCGGAACCCCCGCAACAGCTCCCCCACCGTGTGCCCCGTAACCGTCACTGGCGACGGATCCAGCAGCGGCTCCAGCTCCTTCATTACCGCCGGGATGCCGCCCGCCTCGAACAGCTCCTCCATCTGGTACTTGCCCGATGGCTTGAGGTTGACGATCCACGGCACCTCACGCGAGAGCCGGTCAAATAGTTCCAGCTCCAGGTCGATGCCGAGACGCCCTGCGATCGCGGCAAGGTGGATGACTGCGTTAGTGCTGCCGCCGATCGCCATGCACACCCGGATGGCGTTTTCGAACGCGGCGCGCGTCATTACGTCCGATGGACGCAGCCCGGACAGCGCCAGCTGCACCGCGTGGCGGCCGGCGTGTTCGGCGAACTGAAAGCGGCGGCTGTCCACCGCCGGGATGGCGGCGTTGCCAGGCAGCGTCATCCCCAGCGCCTCGGCCATGCTCGCCATGGTGGAGGCGGTGCCCATCACCATGCATGAGCCAAGCGACCGGCACAGGCTGTCCTCCACGTCGCAATATTGCTCAGGCGTGATCGTGCCGGCACGCAGCTCGGCGGTATAGCGCCCACAGTCGGTGCACGCGCCCAGCGCCACGCCGTTGTAGCGGCCATTGAGCATCGGACCGCCGCTGACCATGATCGCCGGCACGTTGGCGCTCGCGGCGCCCATCAGTGCAGCGGGCGTGGTCTTGTCGCACGCCGCCAGCAGCACCACCGCGTCCATCGGCTGGGCGCGAATCATCTCTTCGGTGTCCATTGCCGCCAGGTTGCGGAACAGCATGGACGTGGGCTGGGCGTGCACCTCCGCCACCGAAATGGTGGGGAACTCCAGCGGCAGCCCGCCCGACTGCCAGACGCCGCGCTTCACCGCCTCCGCGAGTTGCTTGAAGGAGTTGTTGCACGTGTTGAACTCGCTCCACGTCTGGCATATGCCGATCACCGGCTTCGCCAGGTCCTCCTGCGTGTAGCCCATGCTCTTCGTGAAGGCGCGCGCCGTGAACCCGGCCGGCGTGCCGCGCGTCCCAAAGAACCGCGCGCTGCGCAGCGGTCCCGGCGTGCGCGCCGAGTCCGCCTGGTTCTCCGGCGCCGCCTCGTCGCCCGCCTTCTCTGTCACCGACGGCTCGTCAACGTCCGATGAGCGTGCGCCGCTCGGCACGCTGCTGGCAACGCCTGCACCGCCTGCACCGCCGGCGATACCGGTCGCCGTCAGGCTTGCCATTTCCAGCGTGTCCGGGCGCTGTGTGCCGCCGGACTCCCCAGGCTGCTCCTGGCTAGCACCGTCACCGGATTTCTGAGGCGGAGGACCGTAGAAGACACTCATTGCCTAGCTCGGTCGGGTAGTTGGCGTCTTCACCGTGAAATACGGCGCCAGCTCTTCGAGGATGCGGTCGAGTTCCTGGTGGTCGTGCGCGTCCAGCGTCAGTCCGGCCAGGCGCTTGTGAGGTGACGCGATGATGCGCCGTCGGTAGAGCACTTCCTTGTAGACGGCGGTGCCGAACAGCGCCTCGTAGTTGAGCAGCGGGAGCAGTTCCTTGAACAGCAGGCGCGCCCCCGCCTCGTTGCCCGCATCCAGCGTGTTCCACAGCTGCGCGTGCACGTCGGTGGACTCGCACGCCGGCATCGTGCCGCACGCGCCGCGGCGATACTCGTCCAGCAAGTAGCGGCCCGCCTTGCCGCCCATGATCCCCCAACACTCCTCCCCCGCCAGCTCGAGCACCCGCGAGATCTTGTACCCCGTCTGCGCGCTCTCCTCCTTGATGTAGCGCACGTTGGGAATTTCCTTCAGCATGCGCGCCATCAGGTCGGCCGTCATCGACGTGCCCGGACGCGGGCCGGGGCCGGTCCCGATCGGCTCGTGGTTCTGGATGTAGATCGGCAGCGTCACCGCCTCCGACAGCGCCGCGTAGAAATCGAAGCACCCCTGCTCGTCCAGCGGCGGGTCAAACGCCGGCATGGCGATCACCGCGTCCGCGCCTTCCGCCTCCGCGAACTTTGCGTAGCGCACCGCCTCCTGCGTGGTCCTGGCGCCGACACCCACCACCACCGGCACCCGTCAACGCGCGCCGGCGCGTCCGTTCTCCTGAATGACGGTTCGCGTTACCGTCTCACGCTCCTCCGTGGTGAGCGTGGTGAACTCGCTCGCATTCACCGGCGCCACGATCCCATGCGCCCCCGCTTCCACGCAGAACGCGATCAGGCGGCGCAGCGACTCGACGTCCAGCGCGCCCTGATCGGTGAACGGTGTGACCGGGATGGTGAACAGCCCGCGATGCCCGCGCTCCGGCGCGCGAGCCCCTTGCGCGTTGGTGGCCGTCGCCGGCCGCTCTGCCGTGGAAACCATGGTTGTGCTCCTCAGTCCGTTTCTAGTTGTTTTGCGATGCGCGCCGGCAGCTCGCCCATGCGCTTTGCCAATTGGGAGAGCGATCGCTCGTAGAACCACGCCAGCGCCGTGTGGATGTCGTCGCCGAACGGCGCCAGCCAGCGCTCCTCCAGGTGGCCGGGCCCGAAGTACGCGCCCAGGATAGATCCTGCGGTGGCGCCGAAGCTGTCGGTGTCGTTGCCCTGCATCACCTGCATGCAGATGCCGTCCCCTACGTCGCGCGCGAATTGCAGCGTGTTGATCAGCGTGCCGCACTCCTGGTAGACCTCGCAGTGGGCATACTGCGCGTACTTGCCGTGTATGCGCGCGTATCCGTCGCGCCAACCTGACGCGGCGCGCACCTGCTCCAGCGAATCCGCCACGATGGCATGGAACCGGCTGCGCCGCGGCACGAACTGCAGCGCCGTCTCGAACACCTCGAGCGCACCGAGTCCCGCGTGTCGTGCCACTAGCGCCGTCGCTATCGCCGCCGCCACGAACATGGCGCCGTAGATGCCGGTGCGACGGTGCGTCCAGCTCGCGTCTCGCCAGGCCAGCTCCGCCGCCAGCGCCGGCCGCCCCGGGCAGGCGTACCCGTACGCGTCCGCGCGGATCAGCGCGCCGCAGAACTCGTCGCGCGGGTTGAGCAGCGTCACCCACTCCTCCAGGTCGGCTTCCTCCTGTCCCGGCGGTGTGCCCCCAAAGCCGCTCGCGCCGCCCGTCGAGCGCGGGCTGGTCAGCGTGTTCATCCCCGCCTTGAGCAGAAGCATGCGCTCCGGCCCAAACGTCGTCAGCACCGGCAGCTGCTGCAACCACGCCGCGCGCACGTGGTGCTTGGTCAAGCCCAGACCGTGCTGCTCAAGCAGCAGCATGCCCAGCACGGTGTAATTCACGTCGTCGTCCGGCGCCACGTAGCGGATCCGCTCGCGCACCGTCTCCCCCCAGGACGGATGGGGCCGCCGGCCCTGCTTTGCGAGCACCCCTTCGATCCCCTCCGGGACGTAGTCGCGCAGCGGCCATTCCCCCAGCTCTCCAAGCCACTCCTCCAGGTCGACCAGCGTAGGTCGGACCTCGAGCGGCTTGCCCAGCACGCACCCCGCCACCGACCCCAGGAACGCCGCCTCCACCCGCCCCGCGGCATCCCCCAGGTCCACTTTGCACATTGCGCCCATCGGGCGCTGCGGGTCGCACTCCGCCCAGATGCCCTCCAGGTCGCTCGGCTCCACGTGCGGCCACCCGCCGCGCAGCGGCACGTCGCGCAGCCGCGTAGCGAACGCCGCCAGCGCGTCGTAGCTGTCTGGCAGCGCCTCCAGCTCTGCTGCCAGCCCCTTCACGTGGTGGCCCTGCTCCTCCTTGTTCTGAATCACCTGGGTCAGCTGCTCGCGCAGCAGCCGGTAGGACGGCAGCATCTCAGTCGCTCCCCGCCGGTGCAGTCCACGCCGCACGCGTAGCCTCGTCAGTGTAGTAAAGGAACATCTCCGCAGCGTGCCAGGTGTGCGGCGCCCCGATGCGCCGCTGGGCGTAGATTGGGTCGACTACGTCCATGCCAGCGTAGTCCGCTTGGCTGGCGGCGATCTCCCATCTAAGCGGGTAGACCGTCTGGTCCGGCACGGCCGGCGGCGCCGCGCGGTGGAAGTGCGCCCGCGCCCAGTCCAGGTACGGGTACTTCGGCACGCGTGGCGTCCATGCCGCTGGTGAGTTGCTGCCCACCGGAGTCGCCGTCCCGGCCGCGCGCAGCTGGGACGGCGACTCCGGTGGGTCCGGCACGTGCTGGTTCCTGAAATCCATCCAGAAGAGTGCCGAGTAGCTGTCCGCCACCGCCGGGACCTCGTACGGATCGTCCAGCCCCAGGCGGCGCAGTCCGTACTTGAGCCACTTGGTCTGGTACACCGGGTGCTCTCGGAAGTCGGTCATGCCGGTGATGTGGCTGCCCTGCCGGAATCTCGGTACGGCATCCAATACGGTCGCCACCAGTGGGTGCGAGGCGCCCGACACGAGGCCGATCATGTAGAGCAGCTGCCCCAGATTGTCCGGCTCCTCATGGCCGGCATTATTGCGGTCGAACGGGTCACGCAGCCCGGCCACCCATTCCTCGGCCAGCCCCAGGTTGCCGGTCTGCTCCAGCACCATCAGCATCAGCGCCGCATCCCGGTACCACGGCCGCTGGTAGATCACGAAGTTGGGCACCGGGCCGGCCGGCGTCAGGTTGACCAGGATGTCGCCATGCAGTGCGCGCAGCAGTCCACCGTGCGGATGCGTGTCAAAGCGAGGCAATCCCACCGGAGCGGCCGTACCCGGCACCAGGCGCCGATCGCCACCGGTCTCGATCCAAACGCCGCCCTGGTCTTCCGCCACCGTGACCCGGCCCTTGCCCGCGCTGTCGAACGACACGCGGTACTCGGCCGGGTCGATGTCAGCAGCGCCGCGCACGTCCCACCGCTCGATCAGCTCGCCGCTCACCGTGTCGAGCAGTAGACCGGCGCGGTAGATCAGCTTGCGACGCGGCCCGAAGCCGAAGAGAAAGAAAGGTGGCCCGAGCAGCGCCGCGTCGTCCATCGTGTCTGAGTGGCGCAGACCGGCGCTACGCCTTGAGCAGGTCGTTCGCGCGGCTCTTGATGTTGGCCAGCGCCGACTGCACCGCCAGCTCGCCCGCGCGTACCTTCGTCATCTCCTCGCCGACGATCTGGTTGTACTCCACCCAACTTGGCACCAACGGGATGGCGGTGACGTCCTTCTTGTCGTACGCGTCCATGAACACCTTGGCGTTCCTGATGGGCGAGCTCTTCAGGAAGTACTCCACCTGATCCTTGCGGTTGGTGAGCGCCTGGCCGGCGTCGATCTGCCCCTTCTGGTACTGAGCGCTGGTGATGTACTTGACCAGCTCCCAGGCCGTGGCCGCCGGTTGCCCCTTGATACCGGTCGGGATGGTGGAAGAATTGGGCTTGATCACCGTCTTGCGCACACCCTTGGCGCTCTTGGGCAGCGGCGCCACGCCATAATCAAAGTCCGGCCGGGTGAACAGCGGCGCGGCGGCCCAGGCGCCGTCAAGGATCATGGCGCGCCGGCCGGAGAGGAACGTATCGCCGGGGCCCAGGTTCTCGCCGGGCGGCGGTGACACCTTGTGCTTGTGGATCAGGTCGGCCTGGAGCTGGAGCGCCTCGATCGTCGCGCGGTCTTCCGCCCCGACGAAGCTCTTGAGATCATCCGAAAGCGTCTTGCCGTTGTTGGAGAAGATCCAGGAGTGCGGGTTGGGCACCACGCCCAGCTCCGCGTTGATGCCCCAGGAGCGGTCCGGGCTGGTTCCCTTGGAGACGCGCGTCATGTGGTCCACGAACGCCTCCCAGGTCCACTTGCCCTGCTCCTCCAGCGTATCGGGCAGTGGCAGGCCGTTCTCGTTCCACTTGGCCTTGTTGTAGAAGAGCACCTTGGGGCTCTCTGGGCCATTGGGGATGCCATACGTCGCGCCCTTGAACGTGTGGTGGTGCTCCATGAAAGAGCCCGGCAGGAAGGCGTCTACGCTGAAGCTCTTGTCCCCCTTGATGAAGGGGTCCAGCCGCTGGATCGTGCCTTGCTGCACGAACGCCGGCATCCAATACGCGTCCACTTGGGTCACCTCGGGTGGCGTGCCGGCGGTCACCATGCTGACAATCTTCTCGCGGTACGCCGCGAAGTCGGTGTAGAACGCCTCCACCTTAATGTTGCTGTTCTCGGCGTGGAACTCCTTGAGCCGTGCCAGCGCGTTGTCCGCCTGCTCCTGGCTCACTGCCCAGAACGACCAGGTGATCTTCCCGCCTGGCTTCGCGTCACTCGCGGTCGACCGCTCCGCCGGCGCCCCAGCCTGCGCGCCGCAGGCGGCGGCAAATGCCGCGCCGCCAAGCGCCGCCAGTCCGCCCAGCATCCGCCGGCGGGTGGGCTTACCAATGATCGTGTTCATGTTCAGCGTCCCCCCTTATCGTTGTGTGTTAATTCGCTTACGCCATCGCGCCCACCGGCGAGGCGCCGGCGGCGCCTTCCGCCGCGGGGGTATCGTCCAGGCGGTACTCGCCCAGCGGCCGGCGCTGCGGCGTGCCAAAACGCTCGCGCAGGTCGCCGTTCCACGGCAGCGCCAGCATCGCGTCGACGTAGCGCTCCGCTTGTTCGAGCGTCCGTGTGCGGTGGTCATCGAGCAGCAGAGTGCCCACCAGCAGGTCGTAGTCGCCCGTCACAAAGGCCGCCAGCTCGCGCTCCGCCTTGGCGACCCGCGGGCCGATCACCAGGTGCATCAGCTTGTCCGGCAGCTTGCCCACGTGCAGCAGCTTGGCCCCCGCCGCGTCCACCAGCGCCTTGCCCTCCACCACCACGTCGTCCGCGATGCCGGCGATGGCGCCGTTGTTGGGCACGTTCACCTGGAAAATGCCAGGCCTGTCGTTGGCGATGGCGTCGATGATCGGTACCTGGATCTCACGCGTGCGCTCCGGCTTGATGACGTCGGTGACGCGTTGGGTCTCGTCGGTCGCCACGTCGTGGATGCGCTTGATGTTGCCTTCCAGGTTCTGGAGGTACTGCGCCCAGCCGATCTCGCTGTCGAAGCCCCCCACGTGGCCGTACCACCGCCGCTTGGTGTCCAGATCGGAGTGGTAGTACCACTCCGAGAACGTGCGCGACGCGTCCCCAATCGGAATCACACCGACCCGCCGGTAGTGGTCGATCGCCGCGCGCGAGAGCTGGCTGGCCGAGAAACGGCCTTTGAACGTGG
>CADCTC010000200.1 GCA_902805635.1 uncultured Chloroflexota bacterium | reverse complement strand
GGAGGGTGATCTTTAAGTCCACCTAAGGTAACCGAGGCCTGATACAATACGGCAACGAAGAGCGGTGTGTTCCACCTGGTGTGGGGCATCCCGCTTCGTCGTCTTGTACGCGATTGCTCCTGTGCCTGTGCGGATGCCGGTGCAGTGGCTGCTCTCTCACGAACCCGCGCGCGGCGCGTCCCCTAACTTGTCTGGAGCAGGGCGTTGACGCGCGGTACCAGGTCCTTGACGGCGGACGCGGGGGCGGCTTCGCCGCGCTGGACCTGTGTCATGGCCTGACCAGAAAGGGCGACGACCTCGGTCCAGGCAGGGGTGGGTGGGGCCATCTTGAGGATGTTCAGGGACTGGATGAAGAGGCGGTTCCACTCGGGTGGGAGCTTGTCGTTGAGGTACTCGGGGCTGTTGGCGGTGGCCTTCAGTGCGGGGATGCCTCCGCTGCCCTTGCGGAGCAGCTCGCGACGGAAGGCGTCGCCGGTGCGCCACTTCATAACTTCCCAGGCGGCGGCGGGGACCTTAGTGTCGTTGCTCATGGCGAAGCCGTCGATGTTGCTCTGACTGAACCGGCCGGCGGGCCCCTTGGGGAGCTGGGTGACGCCAACCCACGGCTGAATGAACCCGACTGCAGAGGCATCCTGCCGGTTCATGATGATGATCGCCGCGCGCTTGTCCATGAAGAGGCGCTGCGCGGTGGCGTTGTTGGACTCCTGGGGGCTGGGGGCTAGCTTGTCGCGGTGGATGAAATCCGCCATCAGCTGAATGCCGGCAAGCGACTCCTTGCTATCGAGGGTGCACTTCTTCATTTCTTTGTCGAGGATGTCGCCGCCGTGGGCGAACACCCAGTTCATCCAGTTGGCGACGTGCGTTGCCCAGCGAGGGTTCTCGCCGGTGCTCATGACGCGGCGCAGCTTGTTGCTCGCGTCGCGCCAGGCGTCGTAGGTCCAGGTGGCCTCGGTTGGCTCGGGGACGCCGGCTTCGGCGAGCAACTCCTTGTTGAAGTAGGTGATGTTCGGGCCGCCCTGCCAGGGGAGGCCGCGCTGCTTGCCCTGGTACTTCCAGGCGCCGAGATGCACGTCAAACCAGTCGTCGGTCTTGAACTTGGCGTCCGCCTTGACCAGGTCATCCACGGCGCGGATGGTGCTCTTGGCCGCCAGCGCGGGCATGTCGCCGACGGTGCCGAAGAACGCGTCCGGTGGGGTGCCCGCGACGCTGAGAGAAAGGATCTTGGCGATGTGGTCAGGGCCGCTGGCGCCGGAGCCCTGGAAATCGACGGTGATGTTGGGGTTAGCTGGGCGGAAGACCTCGTCGTACTGCTGGCGCTGGGTGTCGGTGGTGACGCCGGTGAGGTTGCCGTTCAGAAGCAGGGTCACGGTGGTGGGGCGTTCGATCTTGAGCGATACCGCCGGCTCGCTGCTGCCGCCCGTGCAGGCAGCCACCACTGTGGCGCCGGCCGCGCCAGAAGCGAGCGCGGCGGATGCTTGAGCCGCGATCTGGCGGCGTGTTCTTGTCTGCTGCACTAGGGGTCTCCTACTCGTATCGAAGGTGTTTAGGGGCGGGTCCACGTCTCTGAGAGGGCGAGGCAGGCGGTGCTGCTGACCTTGTCGCCGCGCTGCTGAGGGAAGGGCCGGCCGGCGGCGGCGCGACCGTTCAGCGTGATGCGGGCAGCGCGGGCGGGAATGAAGCAGCTGTAGACGCCGTGCGGGCGGTTGGGGACGCTGCCGGCGGCTAGGGTGAGCATGAACGGCTGGGCGAAGTCTGACCAGTTCAACTCGATGCGCGCGCCGTTGGCGTCGACGGACTCGGTCCACCAGGAGCGGGAGTCGCCGGAGCGAGAGAAGGTTGCCGGCACGATGGGGAGGGACTCGTCTGCGAAGGCGGGATAGAGTAGGCTCTCGATCTCGCCCTGCAGCCAGCGAGTCATGGCTGGGTTATCGGAGAAGATGCGGACATCATCGCCGGTGATGTCGCTCTGGATGAAGAGCACGTGGCCTTCGCCGGCGGGAGAGTAGAGGATGCGCCAGTGGCTGACGCGAGTGAGCTGGGGGCCGCCTTCTTCGGCGTGCAGGCGGATGAACGAGTTTTCGCCGGTGAGGCGGATTTCGTTGGGGTCGGTGTCGGGCACTGGTTGAGGGTCCTTTCGGGGACGAGTGGGACAGATGATTGCACTTGCAACGCCGAGGTCCCAAGGCGGCCGTAGCGTGTACCGTGTGCGCCGCGCTCCGCCCATTTCCCAGGAGCCAGATGGGCTACCGAGAGGTCACCCTGGGGTCGCCGCCCGTAGTGTTGACACACACAAAGATGGAGTATCCCGCTTCGGATCTCGACACTGAGGCAGGCTCGCTGCGGGTGGGGCGGCGGGGATGGCTTGGGCGCTACGTGCTGCCGGCGGCGGCTGTGGGACTGGCCGGCTGCGCGCCGGCGGTGGGACCGACGCTCCTGGCGTCGGGCCCCGGGGCAGCCGCCAGAGCCAGCACCTCCGCTCCATTCCCGGTGTTGATGATGAAGGACGCGGAGCCTGAGGTGGAACCGGCACTGGCGCCGGTTGCCGTGGTTGAAGCGCCGCCGGAACCCAAGAAGGTGTCGGTGTTTTACCGGCCAGAGTACACGCTGGCGGGGTACAGCTACGACACGACGCGCAAGGCGCGTTGGGTGGCGGACTCGCTGGAGGCCGCGCCGGTGGCGGGGCTGGAGCTGGTCGCGCCGGAGCTGCTGTCTGAAGCGGCCCTGGCCACGGTGCACGACGGCGGGTATATCGCGGCGGTGCGCAGCGGGCAGCCGCGCGGGCTGGCGCAATCGCAAGGGTGGCCTTGGGATCCGGGACTGTTCCCGATGGTGCTGGCGTCCAATGGCGGAGCGGTGGCGGCGGCGCACACGGCGCTGCAGATGGGAGTGGCAGGGTCACTTTCCAGCGGGCTGCACCACGCGCGGCGGGCGAGCGGCAACGGCAACTGCACGTTCAATGGGCTGGCGCTGGCGGCGCGCGCGCTGCTGGCATCGGGCGCGAAGCGCATCCTGGTGCTCGACTTGGACGCGCACTGCGGTGGCGGGACCGACGAGCTGCTGGGACGAGACGAGCGCGTGCAGCTGGTGGACGTATCGGTGTACCCGTTTGACGTGTACCGGCCGCAGCAGCGGAACACGCTGGACATGGTGCAGCGCGCGGCGGACTACCTGCCGGTGATCCGGCGGCGGCTGGACGCGCTGGATGGCAGCGCGTTCGACATCTGCCTGTACAACGCGGGCATGGACCCCCACGAGGGCTGCCCGCTGGGTGGGCTGCGGGGCATCACAGCGACGGTGCTGGCGGAGCGGGAGCACGTGGTGTTCGACTGGTGCCGGCAGCACAACCTGCCTGTGTCGTTCGTGCTGGCGGGCGGGTACATTGGCCCGGCGCTGGATACAGCCGGCTTGACGGACTTGCACCGACTGACACTTACCGCAGCGTCGCAGATGCCGCTGCGGCAGGCCTGATCCGACGGTGGCGCTTCGCGCTACCAGTTGGCGGTGACGTCTGCCGGAAGCCCCGGGAGGGGCATGTCGGGCGGGTGGATGACATAGACAGTGCCGCCGGAGCCGCGCAGCCAGGAGCGCTGGAACTGGGCGCGGTCGTAGGTGCGGCGGACCGTGGCGTTGGTGGGGGCGGCGGGATCGTGGACGATGGGATTGCCGCCGGCATCAATGCCGGCAATGACGAGCAGATGACCATTGGTGCCCTGTGAGAGCGGAAAGCCAGTGAGCTCGCGGGGTGCGGCCCTGATGGAAGCGACGAGCGGGATGCCGGCGCGCAGGAATTGTTCGGCCTCGGCGAGGGAGCGCAGCTGGGTGACGAAGGCGCGCAAACCGTAGCGGGCGGCGTAGGCGGTATTGAAGGGCCAGTTGCCGGTGCCACGGTAGGCGGCGTCGTAGGTGGCGCGGGCGGCGTAGTCGACAGTAGGGTCGGGGTGGCCGGTCGGTATCCAGGCGAGCTGGCTGTCGGTGGGGCGGTGGCCCCAGTATTCGACCACCATCTCAGTGGACGCGGGGCTGCACCACGCCTCGCCACCGCCGGCCCATTGCGGGAAGTGACGGGCGTGGAGCTCCTGTGAGTATGAAGGGACGGACAGCTCGATTGGGCTGAACGTGCGCTGTGTGTTTGGTGGATGGGGACTGAATGTTTCCGCGCCGGCAGGGGAGGAGACCACGCCGGAAACCAGCTGCACCGACGGGGTTGGGTCGGTGGGGGAGGCGCGACGCAGTGTGACGCGCAGCGCGAACGCGGCAAATGGTGCTGCACGAGCGACGAGGGTGTCGGTGTCCACGCGGGCAACCGCGTCCGCCTGGCCGCGGACGGAGGTGCGGGTGAGGGAGGTGTCGTCTTCGGTCCAGGTGCCCAGGGCGTACCAAGGAGCGGCCTCGCCGGCGTCACCCGATTGGGTAGTTAGGCGGACCTGTACCTCCACCTGGACGAAGGAGCTACCGGGTGTGAGGGCGTTCCAGGAGGGCACCAGGCGGCCGAATAGGAACCCCGGCTCCACGAGCGGGGATGTCCACGCGCCATAGGTGGCGCCGGAGGCGAGCGTGAGCGTTTCCCCGGCTGTCAGGGCGCCGTCGTGAGTACCCGCATCGAAGGCTGCGGCAGAGTCGAAGCGAACGAGCCGGATGGGAGTGGGTGCGGCGGCAGCGGCTGTGCGCGGGATCACGGTGGATGGGATGGCGAGGATGGCGCTAAGACTGGCGCTAAGACTGGCGACCGATGCGCGGCGGCGGAGGAGCTGCGCCATAGTGGTTGGGCATACGCCAAGCGAGCGTGCGGCAGTTCGCCCTTGGCGGTCAGTCAAAGGCCGGGATGGTGATGGGCGCCCCGTTCTGGAGGGCGGACTCGTGGGCGCAGAGGCCGGCGGCGGTCCAGTTGGCGGCGCGGGTTACGTCAACGGCGGGGGCGCGCTGCTCGACGATGCTGCGGACGAGCTCGTGGACGAGGTGGGGGTGGGAACCGCCGTGGCCACCAGTTGCGAAGGGGGCGAGCGCGGTGGGGAGCAGGTCTGGTCGGTAGGGGATCTCGGGACGCTCGACGGAGACGGTACGCCGGTGCGCGCCGGGCTCCATCGTGTGGAGCGTGATGAGGGCGGGTTCGTCGCCGGGGACCTGCTGCCAGAGGAAGGTGGCGCGGTCGCCGTAGACGTCAAAGGATTCCTTGGAGGTGACGGCGGTTTCGAAGAGGGAGCGGGTGACCTCGGCGGCGATGCCGGTGAGGTCCGGTCCTTCCAGGCGGAAAGTGGCGGACTCGATGGGAAAGGGGTTGCCGTACTGCTTGTGCAGCTCGGGACGCATGTGCCCTGAGCCGTGGCAGGTGACGGTGGTGGCGCGCGCGCCGGTGAGGTGAAGGATGGGGCCGAGCGCGTGGGTGGCGTAGTGCATAGGGGGCAGTCCGGCCCAATACGGTGGCCAGCCGTCCATGTCCTGGTAGTGAGCGCCGCGCAGAAACTGGATACGACCCAGGGCGCCGCGCTGGTAGAGGTCTTGGACGAAGAGGAACTCGCGCGTGTAGACGGCGGTTTCCATCATCATGTAGTTGCGGTTGGAGGCGCGCTGTGCGGACACGAGCTGGCGCAACCCATCGATGTCGGTGCCGGCCGGTACGGCTGAGGCGCAGTGCTTGCCGGCGCCCAGCACAGCCACGGCCTGCTCGACGTGCAGGTGCACGGGCGTGGCGAGGTGCACGGCGTCGCATGTGGGATCGGCGAGCACGTCGTCAAGAGCGGCGAAGCGGCGAGCAACACCGTGCTTGTCACCAACTGTGGCGAGGAGGTCTGGCTTGAGGTCGCAGACGGCGACCTCGGTCACTTCCGGGTGGGCCTGGTAGATGGGCACGAATGCCGCGCCGAAGCGCAGGCCGACGACTGCGATACGCATGAGTGTCTCTGGTTGTCGTGGTTAGTGGTGCGTCGCGGGAGCGCCGGCGCGGCCCGGAGTGAGCATCTCGATGGGCATGGGTGCGATCCTGGCGCCGAGTGTAGCGGCACGCGCCCTGCGATGGTGGCGCATCCCCTGCGTGATGAATCCGTACGGGGCTCCGGGCGCGTCTTGGGACGGGCTCAGTAGTCAAGCACTCGAAAAGGAGGTCACCGCATGGTTGGCAGCGCAACAGCGGCGCCTGAGACGCGCGGCAACGGACCGGTTATCAACATGCACGGACGGCGTACCGGGCACGACGGCGGGTACGGAGAGTCGGGTGGGCAGGGGCAGGAGCGCTGGTGGGCGCCGCAGAGTGATTCCACCAGCAAGAAGGATGGGCGCCTGGCACAGGGGCTTGGCTGGTTCAGCCTGGGGCTGGGGCTGGCGCAGGTGACGATGCCGGGGCGTGTAACCAGGCTAGTGGGAGTGCGCGACCACGGCGAGAGCCGAATGGTTCAGCGCCTGGTAGGCGCGCGCGAACTGATGGCGGCTGCAGGCATCCTCTCCGGTTGGAAGCCGGGGGTGTGGCTGTGGGCGCGGGTGGCGGGGGACGTGATGGACCTGGCGCTGCTGGGCGTGCCGCTGGCCACGAAGCGGACCGACCGAGCTAAGACGGCGGCGGCACTGGCAGCGGTGGCGGGCGTGACGGTGCTGGATGCGTATGGGGCCTGGCGCAGAAGTGGCCGCTCCGGCACGGACGGCGCAGCGCAGGAGCAGGGCATGAGTGTGAAGGCGGCCATAACAGTGAACCGGCCCGTAGCCGAGGTGTACGGGTTCTGGCACGACTTCAAGAACCTGCCGCGCTTCATGGGGCCCCTCGAAGAGGTGCGCATGACCGGAGAGAAGCGGTCACACTGGCGGGCAAAGGCGCCGGGCGGTGGCTCGGTGGAGTGGGACGCGGAGACAACCGAGGACCGGCCGAACGAGCTCATCGCGTGGCGGTCGGTGGCGGGGTCTGACGTGGAGAACTCCGGGACGGTGCGGTTTGCCCCAGCGCCGGGCGGGCGCGGGACGGAGGTGCGCGTGGATCTACGTTACGAGCCGCCAGCCGGACCGCTGGGCGCAGTGGGCGCGGCGGTGTCCAAGCTGTTTGGAGAGGCGCCGGACCAGCAGGTGCGCAATGACCTACGCGCTTTCAAGCAGGTGATGGAGACGGGAGAGGTGCCGCAGTCTGAGGCGACGATCCATGGACGTCCGCACCCGGCGCAGCCGCCGGAGCACGTGCCCGCCGGTCGCTCCGCCGCCCGCGCCGCTTAAGTCTTACGCCGCGAAAGGAAACGAACGATGAAGGCGACTTGTTGGATGGGGAAGCACTCCATGAAGGTGCGGGACGTGCCGGACCCCAAGATCCTGAACCCGCGCGATGCGATCCTACGGGTCACGTCCACGGCGATCTGCGGGTCTGACCTGCACCTCTATGACGGGTTCATCCCGACGATGGAACATGGGGACGTGGTGGGGCACGAGTTCATGGGTGAGGTAGTAGAGGTGGGCCCGGAGGTGAAGGACGTGAAGGTGGGGGACCGGGTGGTGAACGCGTTCCCGGTCTCGTGCGGCGAATGCACCATGTGCCAGCGGCAGCTGTTCTCGGTGTGCGAGAACTCCAACCCCAACGCCTGGATGGCGGAGAAGCTGTGGGGGTACTCGCCGGCGGCGATCTACGGGTACTCCCACATGCTTGGTGGGTACGCGGGAGGGCAGGCGCAGTACGCACGGGTGGCGTTCGCGGACGTGGGGCTGCAGAAGGTGCCCAAGGACATCCCCGATGAGAAGGTGCTGTTCCTGTCCGACATCTTCCCGACGGGCTACATGGGCGCCGAGAACTGCGCGATCCAGCCCGGCG
>CADCTC010000199.1:1287-7806 GCA_902805635.1 uncultured Chloroflexota bacterium | reverse complement strand
CGCTGGAGAAAGGCACCGACATTGGCCATTACGGCCGGCTGGTGTTCGCCATGGTGGCGCACCACTTCATGGACGAGGACACGCTGGTCGGCTGGCTGCAGAAGGACAAGGACTTCGACGAGCAAGACGCCCGCGCCCTGGTCCTGCAGGTGAAGGGGCGCGACTACAACCCGCCGAAGCGCAACAAGATCCTCGATTGGCAGCGTCAGCAGGACTTCGCCATCATCCCCAATGCCGATGATCCCGACGAAGGCAACGTCTACAAGGACCTCGATTTCCCCGACGGCGTCTACGACTCGATCTCTGAGTACTATGAGGAGAAGGCCGAAGCCCAGGACGATGGCCCGGGCCCAAAGGCAGCGTAGCGGGTATCGCTTACCCCGACCAGTAGGCCATCTCGAGGAGTAGCTCACGGGTGGCCTGGCAGTCGGCCAGTGCGTCGTGCAGCTGGCCGGCCGGCAAGCGAACCCGGTCGCGGAGCGGGTGATCGGCACCCTCCACCGGGAGTGTTTGGACCACCTGATTGCGCTGGACGAGCGGCATCTGCGCACCGTCCTCGCCGAGTACGTCGACTACTGCAACACGGAGCGTCCGCACCTGTAGCCAGAGAAGGCTGACGCGGCACCGCTCCGGCGCACGCCGGCGGATGGTGCAGCCTGCTCGCACGCAGTGGGCGGTCGCTCACAGAGGTGGCTCAGTGGAACTGGAGGGCGACGGTGACGAGGCGGTTGCCTGACGCGTGGTGGGGCAGGACTTCCGCTATTTCCTATTTCGTCACCGAGTCGGAAGAACGGGCCGAGCGCCGCGACTCCGCTGCTCCACCACACGCGCCGTCCAGGGGAGTTCGCGACATTGCTGGGTGCTGGGGCCGGAGAAACGTGGGACGATAGGTGACCGTCTGACCGTCGCCGCCTGGGCCACGGCGCCCCTGTAGGCGCGGTGGTCAGGCTGCTGCGGTGACCGCCCTGGTGAGACGAGCGCCAAGCGCCGTGACCGCGCGTGCCACCGCGCGGACGCGCTCGTGCACGGTCGGACACGCGGGATGGTCGCCGGGGACCAGGTGCGCCAGGCGGGTGTGTCCCCGCCGCAGCGCGTGCAGCGCCTCGAAGCCCTCGAAGAACCGCTGCCCGGTGGCAAGCGTCTTCACGCCGCGCGCGGTGCGCAGGCGGTCACGGGTGAAGACGTGGCTGCGCTCGATCGGCTTGGTGGTCTCCCCTCTCGCGCGGTGCAGCCCGGTGCGCACGTGCTCGGCGTCCGGGAGCACCTCCTGCACCGCCTTGATGTAGGGCTGGTGGTGGTCGCTGATCACCTGGGTGGGCCGCCAGCCGGTGCGCGCCAGCGCCTGCCGGAAGAACGCCACGGCGGACTCGGTGTCGCGGTGCTCCCGGAAGAGGACGTCCACCACCTGGCCGGTCTCGTCGACTGCCCGGTACAGGTAGCGCTTGTCCTTGCCTCGGAAGAAGAACACCTCATCCACGTAGCACTTGCTGCCCAGCGGGCGGCGGTGCCTGCGGACCTCGGCGGCGAGCAGTGGCCCGAAGGTCTGCACCCACCGGAGCACCGTGCGCTTGGAGACATCGATGCCGCGCTCGGCCAGCAGCTCCATCACGCTCGCGGCGGACAGGGGGTGGCTTAGGGACCAGCGCACCGCCAGCAGGATGACCTCGACCGGCCAGCGGTACCCCGCAAAGGCGGACGCGGAGCGCTCGGTGAAGTCCCGCCCGCAGGGGCGGCAGGCGTAGCGCTGGCGGCCGGCGGCGTCATGGCCGTCGCGCTTCGAGGCGGGGTGTTGGCACGAGGGGCAGGCGGGCATCAGACGCCAACCCTACCAGCACCAAACAAAGTCGCGAACTCTGTCATCGGGGTTTCTCCACGGCTTTGCCTCCCTGTGCTGCGTGCTGTGCCTGTCGCCCCGCCACGGTCAGCGCTGCGCGCTGCTCGCCCACTTCATCATTGGCGTCTGTCCGCTAGTCGGTTCGATCAGTCGGTTCGATCTGAACCACCATAGCCCGGCGCGCGCGCTTGCGGAAGTCCGGGATCCGTTGGGGGCGCCCACCCTCGCGCGCGGAGGCCAGTGACAGCGGGAAGACGCTCGACCACGCCGCCGCGTCGTACACATCCACTGCGGGAGGGGTGCGGTTGCGCACGGCGTCCACAAAGTCCTCGATGATGAAGTAGTCGCCGCCGCCATGCCCGGCTTCCCCGGCGATGGCCCCTTTGGCCCGCCAGCGCGGATGCTCGTATTCGGCGGCGTAGTCCCAGAGCGACTCCCATTCCTCGGCGCCGATTCGCTCTCCCGGGCTGCGGCCCTGGATCCAGATCAGCGGGTCTTCGCCCTTGCGGCGCGCGGAGAGGTAGGCCGCCTTCAGCCCCTGGAGCACGTAGTGGGTCATGTTGTGCGGGCGCGGCGAGCTGGAGTCCACCCGCACGTACGCCACGCTGCCCCCATTCGTGCGCACCAGTGTGCAGCCCGAGTCGCCCCGGTTGAAGAAGCCGGGAGCGGCCGCCGGGTGGGTCTCGCCGTACCGCTCCAGCACGTACGCACGGCGGGCGCGGTCCGGCGTGACGAAGCAGACTACCTCGGCCAGGCGGTCCGGGGCATTCTGGCCGGCGCAGCCCAGCCACTGCGCCACCGGGCCCAGGGAGTGCGTGGGATAGTGGTTGCACGGCTCGCCACGCCCCAGTTCGCCGCGCCAGGTGAGGCGGTCTTGGGTGTCGAACATCAGCGGCCGGCAGTCGTGGATGTAGGCGCCCTCGGCGTAGCTCACCGCGCCGAATACGCCCCGCTCCACCATGTGGCGCACCATCATGTTCGGGCGCATGTACGTGTAGTTCTCCGCCAGCATGTACACGGCGGGAGACCGTTCCGCCGCCTCCACCAGTGCCCAGCACTCCTCCAGCGTCGTCGCCGCGATCACTTCCGAGAGCACGTGCTTGCCCGCAGCCAGGGCGGCGATGGCCTGCTCCGCGTGGAGGTGCATGGGCGTAGCCAACAGCACGGCGTCGCACGCGTCCGAGGCCAGCAATTCCTCGTACCGGCTGAAGCCTTTGAGGTGCGGAGAGCCCTCCTGCCAGGACCGAATCACGTCCTCGTCACGGTCACAGATGGCGGTGAGCGCTATCTGGTCCGAAAGCGCCTGGAGGGCGCGGCCGTAGCCGCCTCCTCGGTGACCGCCCACCACAGCGGTGCGAATTGGTGTCGCCACGGTCCGCTGTTCCTTAGAGCCCCGCTAGCCCATGTTCCGGCGAGCTTCTTCTTCCTTGGCGGTGTACGTCTGCTGCATGTCCTGCAGGGCCGCCTTGATGGACAGCTCGCCGTTCACCACCTTCGTCACGTGCGCACCGAAGTCCCCAGGCTGCGCCGCCATGGTCATCAGGACCATCTTGGAGATGATCTGCTCCGGCAGCTTGGCCCGCGCCGCGCCAAAGGGGGTGTCCTTGAACGACGGATCGGAGTAGACGTCCTTGGAGAGGATGGCGCCGCTGTACTCGCTGGCCAGCGCGCGCGCCCCCTCCGGCGTCAGCAGGTCGCGGAAGAAGGCGGCGCCGATCTTGGCCTTCGGATCGTCCGGCTTGAGCAGCGCCGAGAGCGCATAGCCGGCGATCTCGTGCTCGTAGTAGTTCGGCGACTTTCCGTTGACGAAGGCCGGCATCGGCTGGTCCACCAGCTTCACGTCGGGATAGTTTTTCACATAGTTGGACAGCGCGTACGCGCCATGGATGATCGTCGCCGCGCGCGCCTCCCCCATGGCGTCTTTGATGCCGTCGGGCTGCTTGCGCCAGGCCACGTTGTGCTTGTCGTAGAGGTCCAGGATCCACTGGAAGGCCCGCTCGGCCTCGGTGGTCTGCCAGGTCCACTTGTAGCTCTTCTCGTCGTAGAACCTGCCGCCCTGGTCGATGATCCAGCGCATGATCAGGTTGGTTTGCGCCGTGGGCAGCACGCCGGCGCGCGTCACCGAGCCGCCCTCGCGCTGCGTCAGCTTGTTGGCCGCCGCGATGATCGCGTCGAGCGTGGTGAGCCCCTTGGGATCCACGCCGGTGTCGGAGAGCAGCTTGGCGTTGTACACCAGCATCGAGCCGTTCATGCCCACCGAGTGGGGCAACACGTACGTCTCGTTGTTCTTGGCCCACACGGCGTTGAGCAGGTTCGGGAAGGTGATCTGCTCCAGCTCGCCGCGCTTGAACAGCGTCGGCGTGAGGGGCAGCATGATCGTCGCCGCATTCGTGCCGCGCCAGAAGCCGGTGTAGGTCTGGAAGCCGTCGGGCCCCGAGCCGGCGGCGATGGAGGTGCGCACCTTGGGCGCCATCTCGCCGTAGGCCACCGGCACCAGCGACACCTTGGCCTGGGGATGCTTGCGCTCGAACGCCTCCACGGCCTGCTTGTGGTAGACGTCGCCCACCGCCCACGTCTGGTAGAGCAAATCAAAGGTGCCAGAGAGCTCAGAGGTCTGCGTGCCCCCGGCTGGCCGGGCGGCGTCCGCACCGCACGCTGCGAGCGACACGGCGGCCGCCACGCCACCCAGCGCCCCCACGCCAACGCGCACTACCGCGCGCCGGGACCGCTTGGAAACCACTCCCGAGTCGACTTCCATATGTAGACCTCCCCTGCTGCACGGGCGAAGCGGTTCCCGCTTCGCTTCGGGCTCGCGGCACGTCCGCCTCCGCGGGACAAGCGTAGCCGGTGCCCGCCGCGCCAGTATACGGATTTGATACCGTAGCGCAAATGGTGCTGCATGGCGTGCGGGAAAGCACGCTCACCTCCGAACGCCTCGGCGTGGCCGGCCTGCTCGATCCCCGCCCGCCGGCCGTGCCGCGCCGCACGACTCACCTCCTGGTGGTGGACGAGCTGCGCGCCATGATCCTGGGCGGCACGCTGGAACCCGGCGAACGGCTGCGCATCGAGGACCTGGCTGCCACATTCGGCGTCAACCCAATGCCCGTGCGCGAGGCGCTGCACCAGCTGACGGCCGAAGGCACCGTGGTGCTGGACCCGTATCGCGGGTTCTCCATCGCCCACGTGTCCGCCGCCAAAGCGCAGGACCTCTACTCCACGTGCGCGTGACCATCAGGGTTGGCGTGGTGGGTGCGGGGCAGTTCGGCGGCTCCTTCATCCCGCTCTTCAAGGCACACCCGCTGGTAGACGAGGTGGTCCTGTGCGACCAGGTCCGGGAGAAGCGCGATGCGGCGGCCGCCAAGTTCGGGATCGCGCGGACGTCGCCCTCTCTGGATGCGCTGCTCGAAGAGGACGTGGACGCCGTGGCCATCATCACGCAGCCGTGGCTGCACGGCCCGCAGTCGCTCCAGGCGCTGCGGGCGGGGAAGCACGTCTACGCGGCCGTGCCCATGGCGCGCTCCTTGGAGGAAGTGGAGGCGCTCGTGCGGGCGGTGGAAGAGACCGGGCTCGTCTACATGACCGGCGAGACCAGTTACTACTATCCCTGTGCCATCTACTGTCGAAACCGGTTCCGGGCCGGCGACTTTGGGGACGTGGTGTACGGCGAGGGCGAGTACTACCATGACTGGGACCACGGCCTCTACACCGTGAACCAGCAGCGGGGCGGCGAGCGCTGGGCGGAGCACGGCGGCGCACCGCCCATGTACTACCCCACGCACTCCACGAGCATGATCGTCTCCGTGACCGGCGCGCATGCCACGCACGTGAGCTGCAGCGGGTTCGTGGACGGTGCGGATGACGGCGTTTACGGCGAGGCCGCCAATGCTTACGGGAACGTGTTCAGCAACCAGACCGCGCTCTTTCGCATGTCCGATGGCAGCACGGCGCGCATAAACGAGTTCCGGCGCATCGGCCACCCGGGCACCGTTAGGATGACGCTCTTCGGGACCCGGGGCAGCCTCGAGCAGAACTTCGCCGGCTCGGTCTGGCTGACCAAAGACCGCAAGGCGGTGGAGCGGCTGGACGAGACGCTGGCGGTGGGCGGCGTCAAGAACGCCGGGGACGAGTTCGTTGGCGTCTCCCGCGTGCACGACATAGAGCGGCTCCCGCGTGAGTTCGCCGGCCTCCCCAACGGGCACCTGGGATCGCACCAGTTCCTGGTGGACGACTTCGTGCGGGCGTGCGTCTCCGGCACTCAGCCGCCCAACGACGTCTGGCAGGCGGCGCGCTACTTGGTGCCGGGGCTGATCGCGGACGAGTCCGCCCGCCAGGCCGGCGTCCTGCTCCCCATCCCGGACCTCGGATCGGGCCCTGACCGGGCGGGGTGGGGATTGCCACGGTAGGCATTGTCTTACTGTGCATGCTTTGGGGGCGGGTGGGGCTGACTCAGGCATTGTCGGGCGCAGTGGCTGCCTTGAACGTGATTGGTCGCCCCACCCTGCCTCCCCTGCCTGACTGAAGAGGGGCCGGCCAGAAGCATGGCTCAAGTAAGACTGGTCGGCTGGGGCACCACAGGCGGATCGGAGGGAGCCATGATCTGGATCGGCGTGGATGCGCACAAGCGGGTGCACGAGGCCGTGGCACTGGGGCCGGATGGCACCGTGGGTCCCAAGACGGTGCCCCCC
>CADCTC010000199.1:0-1277 GCA_902805635.1 uncultured Chloroflexota bacterium | reverse complement strand
TGGGTTGGTTTGGCGCCGCCCAACGGCCTCCCGCCGCGCTCTCGTCCAGAGTAGCGGGCCCTCCGGCGGAGCGCCGCAGAGGGTCTTGTCAGCACCCCGAAACGGCTTGCCCACTCACCTGCAACAGAACCGTCACAAGACGGTGCCGAACACGATTGGGGGCTGGGCGAGCCTCCTGGCGTGGACGGTGGCGTGGCCGGAGCGCGTGTGGGCCATCGAGGGCTCCGGGGCACTCGGCCGGGGTCTTGCCCAGTTCCTGGCGGGGCGTGGTGAGCGAGTGCACGAGGTGTCGCCCAAGTGGACGGCCCAGCGCCGGCGCACTATGCGCAAGCCCGGCAAGAGCGACCGACTGGACGCGCACGCGGTGGCCCGGGTGCTGCGGGAGGAAGCCGAAACGCTCCCCGTGGTGCTGCCCGAGGAACCGGAGGCGGCCTCCGTCGAGCTGTGGAGCCGCCTGCGAGAGGACGTCGTCGCGGATATGACGCGGCTGCGCAATCGCCTGCATGCGCTGCTGCTTTTGTGCGACCTGGAGGACGGACGGCACCTGCCGAGACTGACCACCCAGGCCGGGCTCCGGGCGTGCCAGGACTATGCCGCACGAGCGCTAGCTTGTAGCTGGTCACCTTGGCGTCGTGCTTGAGGATGGTGCTGATGACCTGTCCCGCGTCGAGCACAGCGGGCGCAGTCTAGCACCGGCGACGCGCGGCCCGTGACGCCCTGACCGTCACCTTACAACCACGCACGCCCGCTACGGCCACTCCGGGATGGCGACGCTGCACACGGCGCGGGTCGCCGCATCGCAATACCAGAGTTCGCCACGTGTACTCGCGGGCCGCCGCCATCCTGCGGCGCAGCGGCAACGACGTGCTGGGCGTCCAGGGCGTCAGGGGCCGTGGACGTGCGACATGCGGGAATGGACCAGAGGCCCCTGAAGGCCGGAGTGTCGAAGGCGCACTATTCTGCCAACCGGGGTTGTGCCCCCGTATCGGCCGCAGGGTACGAGTGGGGGCGCCCCGTACGCGATGCCCCGCTGCACCGCACCTACCTCGGCTTGGCTCCCCGACAAGCGCTGCGTGTCCTGGTGCACGCCCGACTCCAACTGCCTCGCCCCACCGCCGGGTGGCCGACCAGGCCGGCCACCTGGTGCGCGTCGCCGCGGAGCGGCGCGTGGCCCATGGGGCGTTCGCCCCAATGGGAGGGCCGCGGACGAAATGGGGCGAACGCCGGAAGGCAGCGGGTGGCGCGGCGGCTAGGCTGGAACTCAGCACGGAGCCGGT
>CADCTC010000198.1 GCA_902805635.1 uncultured Chloroflexota bacterium | reverse complement strand
CTTCCCGCCGCACGGCCGCCTACGCCGCGGGCGCCACCGGTTCCTCGCCCGTCTCGCCAAACGCTCCCGCTGGCACCGCGTCCACATCGCCCCACCTGGCACGCTCGATGCACGCGAGCAGCTCGTCCACGTCGAAGGGCTTGGGCAGCAGCCCCGCGGCGCCCACGAGCCGGGCGTACTCGCGCGCCTCCTGCTCGTGGGCGCCGGTCACCAGCACCAGTGGCGCGTGGCGCACCGGGAGCACGGCGTACAGCTCCGCGAAGGTGCGCCCATCCAGCAGCGGCAGGTGGAGGTCCAGCAGGATGACGTCCGGCTGCGCCTCCCACTGGCGCCACAGCAGGTCGATGGCACCGCCGACGCTGAGCGAGGTGTCGACCAGGTAGCCGGCCTCCGCCAGCATGGCGCGCACCGCCGCCAGGTAGTCGGGGTCGTCGTCAATGGCCAGCACCACTCCGGCGGCTCGCATGTGGACTGCCTCCTTGTCTCTCGCGCGCATCACCACGACCGTGCCTGACGCACTACGCGTCGGTCAACTCGCCAGCTGTCGCCGCGGCCGACGTAGACACGATGCGTGCCACTCCCGCAGGTGGCGTGGCCGGCCACGCCACCTGCACCCCACGCAGCCGGCGCATGCGCCTCGTTAGCCGACAGCCAGCGCGTGGAGCCACGCCACGGCCGTCCAGGTCACCAGCCCCGTGGCCCACACCAACGCCGCCAGCCAGGCCACCAGGCCCACCACCAGGGCCGGGGCCACGACTGGCGCCACCCGGTCGCGCCACGCTCACAGCCGTTAGCCGCTCAGACGGCCGTGCTCAACCAGCCAGCGGGCGAAGCGGAGCTGAGGCGTCGGCTCGTCCGAGGCGCTCGGGTCCGCTGTCGTTGGCGGCGCGGACTCCAGAGCCGTGCCGCCCGCAGCGCGGCTCCGCTGCTGCCAACGCTCCCGCGCCTGACGCGCGGAGGTGACCCGCCGCTTGGCCGCCCGGTACTCCTCCAGCAGGTGGTCCAGCACGTCCGGGTCGTACCCTTCACCTACCAGCGCCGACAGCTGGAGGAAGTGGACGCGCTCGGTGGCCTCGGCCAGCTCCCGCAGGCTCACCACCAGCTGGCGCACCTGCGCCATGCCTGTCGCGTGCGTCGTCTCCATCGCCGTGTGCCTCCTGGTGTCCGAGCTGTTGCGCCCGACTACAGTCTCCATCGGGCGCTTCGGGTACGTCAGCGGCTGGTACTTTCATACTACGTGCGCAACGCCCGGTGCGCCCACAAGTCGGGGTCGGCACACGGCGCACAGTACAGCTCCCCGCCGAGTAGCCGGTACGTGGTCGGCGTCGCCTTGTCCACGCTGCGCGGACAGTCTGAGCAGGCGCCTATCCGGCCGGTCGAGCGTCGCCGCTCCGGGGCCGCGGCTGTCAAGCGGGCCGGCGACATGGGGGCAAGTACGTGGGGCCGCGCTGGGCCTGCCGGACACGTCGCGGCTCGGCGCATGAGCCACTTGGTACACTGTTACGGATGGACGAAGCGCCGACGTCCCGGCCCGGCGACCTGCCCACGCGGCTGCGCGATCTGACCCAGGCGCTGGCCGCGGTCGCGCAGGAGATCGAGGCGCAGCGCGCCACCCTGCGGCGGCACGTCGACCCTGCAACGAAGGAGCGCCTGCGCGGCCAGTTGGACGCGCTGCTGCGAAGCACAGAGGGGCTGCGGGCCGAGCAGCGCGTCCTGCGCGAGCGGCTGTTGGAGGATGCGGCGCGCACCCTGCGCGTGGTGTGAGCACTCCGGTGACGCGGCTGCGCCCACTGCAGCACCCGCTGGGAGCACACGCGGGCGCCGAGGACAGCAGCACCGCGCCAGCGGCGGCTACCCGGTGCGCCGGTGGGGCTAGTGGGTGTGAGTCTGTACCGCCACAACGGCCAGCAGCGCGTCCAGGTCAAAGGGCTTGCCCAGGCAGCCGTCCGCGCGCACGCGGCGGCACCGCTCCGCCACGTTGTGCGCGGCAGTCACCAGGATGATGGAGGCCGCCACGCCGGGGCACTCCCGGTACGCTTGAAGCCGGGCAAGAACTTGTTAGTGCCGCAGGATGCGATGTATTCGGCAGCGCTCAGGAGGCGGCACACAGCGTTCCCGCCTCCGCGCTGGTCACTTCCCGCCGCGGGAGGCGTGCTCCTTCGCTTGGATCTCGTTCACCTGGCGCGCCAGATCCACATGGGTGTCCTTGACCGGCTTCTGGTTCCTGATCACCGACTCTAGAAAGGCGGTGTCGATCATGGCACTGGTCGCTGCGTGATAGCGGTGTAGCTCCCATGGCCTGGCAAAGCCCTGCTCCGGCCCCATGGTGAATGCCTTGAGGTTCTTGCCTTTGAGGTCCGGATACGCCTCCTGGATGAGCGTCTGCCACTTGGGCAGCCAGGAGAGCCGTGCTGGCTGCAGGCGCTTCGATTGCACGCCGTACCACTCGTCGCCGTTGAACCAGCTCATCAGCAGCCAGGCGTCTTCCACGCTCTTGGTGCCACTCCACATCGCCCAGCCGTCTGTTGTGGCCAGCACGTCGCGCTGCACCGGGCCCTTGGGCAGGGTTACCAGATCCCACTGAAAGCTCGGCTTCTCTTGAGTGAGTGGCGCAAGCGCCCAGGAGCCCTCCTCCCACATCGCGACGTGCCCCTGGGCGAACTGCTGCCGGGTGTTCAGGACAGTGTCCGGCCAGCCAGGCAGCTCCGCTTGCTGGATCGAGGAGTGGTCCTTCCAGATGCGGGCGTGAATCCACTCAAGCGCCTCGATGGTCTTCGGGTGGTCCAAGGTTGACTTCAAGTCATTCTTGGGGTCGACCATGTTCCCGCCGTTCTGGTGAACCTTGGCCTGGCGGCGATCGCCGGCCATGGTGCCTCCAGTGCCGGCCAGCAGGTTGATGCCGAACTTGCGGCCAGGCACATCGGTCAGGCGCAGCATGGCGTCACGATACTCGTTCCACGTCCAATTCTCGGTGGGGAACGGAACACCTTTCTGCTGGAACCAGTCCTTGTTGTAGTAGAGCGCAGTGACTCCCATGTACTTACCGATGCCGTACTGGGCGCCGTCAATGTTGAAGTACTTGTACTGCCACTCGATCCAGTCTTTGACGTCCGAGTCTTTGAGGTTCTTCTTGATCAAGGGATCCAGCTTCATCAGCACGCCGGCACGCGCCTCGACCGGTAATTGAGCGCAGCACAAGTCCTGGATGTCGAAGCCGTCACCTGCTGACGCGGCGGCGAGGAACTTCTCATCGGTCATCGCCCAGACGTACTCGAGCGTGATGCGGGGGTAGCGCGCCTCGAAGAGCTTCTTCCCGGCTAGGAACTCCTCCGTGCCCGGGTCACCCGCGTTACCGTTTGGGCGGGCGCCGATCCGGAGCGTCACCTGCTTTCCGCTGCCGCCGGCCTTGACTCCACCGTCCCCGCCGCCGGTCGGGCCGCACGCCACTATTGCCGCCGGCAGCGCCCCAAGCACCGCAGCCCGCACCATTTGCCTCTTAGTCTGCATGCAGTCCTCCTGTGTTGCTGAGCTAATTGGCGCCGCTCCAACCCGACGGTGACGCAAAGGCGTGCCGCGCCTGCCACCACTATAGGGTCAAGTGCTCGGAAAATCCACCCGCGTGGCGCAGCGGGCTGACGCCAGGTGAAGCCCCTGCCCACCGTCTTCACCTTGGTGCCCTCGGGCCAGATCATGACCGGCCTACCCTCCTCGGCCGGCGTGCGGCTGCTGGCGTTCCGCCGGTGGTCTGACGGCAGGGTAGAGGTCGACGGCTTCCCAGCGGAGACCGACGTGTGCGAGGACCTGGCGGCTCACATGGACCCGAACGTGGTGCGCCTGGAGCGCGGCCGGCTGTACGTCACGGCGGCCAACGGCCACGCGGTGTACGTGTCGGTGGGGCCGTCGCCCCTGCGCGGCTGCGTGCGCTACGGGCGCCTCTACCTGCGCCAGCCCGGCAACGGGCAGCGCGCCGGAGGTGGCCAGCGGGCGGTCAGTTGAGCAGGGCCTCGCGCACGCGGTCGGCCAGCGCCTCTGGCGCGGCGGGCTTGCGGAGGAAGTCGGCGGGGCCACTGGGGCCGTCCCGCAGCGCCTCGCGGACCACCTGGAAGCTCTCGTCCGAGACCACCACCACCGGCACCGCCTCGGTCCCGCCGTCGCTGCCGAGCACGCGCAGCAGGCGGTACCCCGAGACGCCGGGCACCTCCAGGTCTAGCACCACCGCCGCCGGCCGCGCGGCCGCCAGCCGGTGCAGCGCCTCACGCCCGTCTCTGGCGTGCCCCACCGCCAGCCCGTCTCTGGCCAGCTCCGAGGCGACCGCGCCGGCCAATGTGGCATCCGCGGTAACCATCAGCACCTGCCCGGGCTGCCCGCCCGGCTGTTCTGCTCGTTCCCTGCGTGGCATGGTGACCCTCCCAAACGGCTTCCTACGCTGCTGCGTGGCGACGTCCTTGGTGGACCGTGCCGCCTGGGCCAGGACACACAGAGAAGATCGCTTGACGCACGAAGCCTAGCACGGGCACGGGCCGTCTGGTGCCCGAACGCGGCGGCCAGCGCCGTCGCCAACGCCGCCAGCGCGGGGGGGGCCGCTGCGGCACGGCGGCCTCGTAGACCTCCTCCATCTGGCGTGTTTCAATTACGCGCCCTCACGTCGGCCGTGCGCGTGCTCTCATGCGGGACCAGCGCGCCCATGCCCGGCAGCAAAAGCGCCGCATCTCCTAACTCACCGGCTGGGAGACGCGGCGGCCTGTGAACGTTGGGTTCGTGATCGGTCTGCGGTTGGCCGCGCGTGGCTATCGCTCGGCGCGGCGCCGCAGGAAGAGCCCCGCGCTGAGCGCAGAGATCGCGCCAAGCGCCAGCGGCAGCCCCACCGGCAGCCCGCCCCCGCCGGTGCGCGGCAGGCCCAGGCCAGACGGGAAGGGAGCCAGCTGGGCGGCCCGGCTCGGGTCGGCGAAGGCGGCCGGTGAGGAGAATGGCTGGGCGGCGTCGACGGCGTAGAACACGAGCACCTGCAGGTCGGTGGTGCCGAGGTTCACCGCCTGGTGGGCGCCACCAGCAGGTGGCCCCACAATCACCCGCCCCACCGGTACCCGGACTGCGCCCGCATCGGTGCGAGCCGCAAAGTCACCGGCCAGCACGTAGTCCGCCTCCGCGCCCGGATGTGCATGGACGGCGGTCTGGCTGCCCGGCCCGCCCGTCAGGAGCGACAGACGCAGCAGGTACTGGGCGGCGCCGCGCGGCGCCGGCACCGGCCCGGTCTCGGCCAGCACCGTGGCCCCAGGGGTGCGGCCTCCCGACGCGGCGAGTGTCAGGAGATAGAACCGCCCGCCGTGCTCGGCGGCCACGCCCGTCGTGGCAGTCGCTGCGAGGGCCGCCTGCGCGGTCGGCAACGTCTCCAGGCGCCAAGCCAGCGGACCCGCGGGGAGCTGAGTCACCAGGCGCTCGGCCAGGGTTATCACCGTCGCGGCCGGCGGCGTCTGCGCCAGGGCCGCAGTCGGCAGCGCCAGCCACACCAGCAGGACCAGGACGGACGCAATCAGCCCGGCAGCGCGCCGAGCACGTCTCCCTCGGGTACGTCCGGTGCTCCTCCCTCGCTGCACGGACCGCCACACTTTTGTTCCCATGAGCCCCTCCTTGCACGGACGACAGCAGTCGCTCCGGCTGTCAGTGCGTCGTGAAATCCGGAGTCGGGCCCAGTATATCCCGGAAGCGACCACGCCGCTACCGAAGGAATGCGGCTGGCACTGAGGGCTGAGAGCTCGGAGCACAAGTAACCGAGGCGGCAGGCGGCCAAATAGCGGTGCCGTCCCAACGATGTACCCCCACCCCCTCTTCCGCCTACCCAGGCCTTGCACATCGGGGGCAAGGGGCACTCACAGGAACCGGTGTGGCACTTCCAAGGAAATCGACCGGCATTCTGGTATCAGCTCGCCCGCCCACCAAAGGGCGACCAGGCGACCGGGCGCACGCCTCAGTGTTAGGATGCGGCCAGATGGCCGCTCCCGACGAACCGTTGCCAACGCGTAAGGCGTGGGTCATCTCCGTCTGGCGCAAGCCCAGGAGCCGGCCAAGACACACGGGAAGCTCGCCGGCATCGCGGCCGGCGACCAGGTCCGCATCGTCTACAAGCTTGGCTTCAAGCCAGGCACCACGTCCTCCCGCGTCGACAGCGCAAAGTTCCGCCTGATCGCTGACCCCGCCCGTCTTGCACGGCGTGACCGAGAGCGGGCCACACCAGTAAGAGTCTTGCACGGCCACGCCCTCGTACCCCACGCCGCCCGCGGATGGTTCCGCCAGTCAGCCGGCTCCTAGACGGCGTGACCCGATCAACCAGGCGTCAGCCTGATTGGGATGTCCGCGCCGGTGCGGTACGGGTGGCCGGTCGCACTCGACGTGATCCGCAGTTGGACGGTGGCGGTGCTGGCGGGGACCTCGAAGATCACGTCGCCGTCCTTGGCACTGCGCGCCTCCACGATCTGGTTTAAGAAGTTCACGGGCGCGCGCGGCACGCCGTCAACCAACAGGCGGAAGGAGTCACTCCCGAAGCTCGTGCTGCTGCCGTTGCCGAGGGCGCAGCGGATGGTGAGCTTGAGGGAGTTTCTCTCGGCGTTGAGCGGCTCCAGGCGGGCGGCAAGCACCGTGTAGACGACGTCCTCCAGGGGGAACCGCTGCTCCATGCCGACCGGGAGGTCCACCGCCTGCTGCGCTGCCCCGGCCGCCGGCCGCACCGTCCCGCTTGCCGTCGGGGCCGACTGGGGCTGCACTGCCAATGCCGTCGCCGGGGCCTGCGCCGTGGCCGACACAGTGGCGGCCGGCCGCGCCGCGTCACCTCCTGCGGCCGTCCTGAGCTGCGGGACCACCACCAGCAGGCCCGCCAGGGCGGTAATCACCCCGGCGGCAGCGGTCAAGACGCCGGGGAGCGTGGTCCACCAGTCGAGCGCCGTCGGTGGTTTCGCGGCCGGCTTCTCCGCCATGTGCGCCTCCGTCCCGACCCCCTGAGCGCACCGGCACCCGGACGCACGAAGATCGTCCAGCCCGACGGAAGGTGGCCCGGAGCTGGGAGCCGGGCCACCCGGTCCCCTCACGGCGAGGAGATGCCTGAACCATACACCACCTTCCCAGTGCAAGAGAAGGAGTGGGCAGTGTAACGGCACACCCCGTGTGCGCCGCCCTCCTTGCAGCGGCCCCGGCACGCGCCGCTAGTTCCGCCCACCGACATGGGGCACCGTCTGTATTCGGGTGCCGCCCACGCCGGGGACGCGAACGCGCACGCCACCAACAGCCCTATTACTGCCCACAGTCGCCTGATCACACGTCCTCCACACCAGGGCGCAACACTGCTACTACCCCCGGCCTCTTCCGACCAGGGGGCCTGTTCATCTTAGGTGAGCAGGCGATCGCGGGGATCCGGTGGCGTACTTTGAGACAAACGGCCAGCTCGTGGTTGTCTTGAGGTCCGGGAGGCCCCGCGCCGCCGGCGGATGCGCCTTCCAGCCAGCCTGCGGCGAGCGCGTGGAGCCACGCCGCGGGCGTCCAGCCCCGTGACCCACAGCACGTCCGCAAGCCAGGCCACCAGGCCCACCACCAGCGCCGGGGCCACCCAGCGGCGCCATGCCCCCACGACCGCTATCCGCTCAGTCGCCCGTGCTCGACCAGCCACCAGGCAAACGGCAGCCGGGGCGTTAGGTCTTCGGCGCTACCCGAGGCCGGTGCCTTGACGACCTGGACCGGGTGCTGCACACTGGCTCCACTTCTGCGGACGGGAGGCGCGCGATGACAACCGGCACGGACGGTGTGGTGGTGGCACCTGGCGCGGGCAAGACCTACGGGCGCGCGGGCGCGTGGCCGCTGGTGACAAAGGC
>CADCTC010000197.1 GCA_902805635.1 uncultured Chloroflexota bacterium | reverse complement strand
GCACGACCTGCTCTACAAGGAGCCGACCAAGATCAAGGTCGACGGCATCAACCTGACCTACGAAGGGCTGATCCCGAAGATCCAGAAGTCGATGCTGTCCAAGGACATCGACGCGCTGCAGCCGCACGTCCGCGCCTTCGTGGAGCGGGTGATCACGTTCACCACCTGTCCTGACTGCGGCGGCACCCGGCTCAGCGAGGCGGCACGGTCGTCGAAGATCAAGGGCATCAACATCGCCGACGCCTGCGCGATGCAGATCAGCGACCTCGCCCACTGGGTCCGTGGTCTCGACGAGCCATCGGTGGCGCCGCTGCTCGCGACGCTGGGGCATACCCTCGACTCGTTCGTGGAGATCGGGCTAGGCTACCTCTCGCTCGACCGGCCGTCGGGCACGCTGTCCGGCGGAGAGGCGCAGCGCACCAAGATGATCCGCCATCTCGGCTCCTCGCTCACCGACGTTACCTACGTCTTCGACGAGCCGACCACGGGCCTGCACCCGCATGACGTGCAGCGGATGAACGACCTTCTGCTGCAGCTGCGCGACAAGGGCAACACGGTGCTCGTGGTGGAGCACGAGCCGGAGACGATCACGATTGCCGACCATGTGGTCGACCTCGGCCCCGGCGCGGGCACCACGGGCGGGACAGTCTGCTACGAGGGGACGGTGGAGGGGCTGCGGGCCAGCGACACCATCACCGGGCGCCACCTGGACGACCGGGCAGGACTCAAGAAGAAGGTGCGCACGCCCACCGGCATGCTGGAGATCCGCGGCGCGACGACGCACAACCTCAAAAACGTCGACGTCGACGTCCCGCTGGGGGTGCTCGTCGTCGTCACCGGGGTGGCCGGCTCCGGCAAGAGCTCGCTGATGCACGGCTCCATCCCCGCCTCGGCAGGTGTGGTGTCGGTTGACCAGACGCCCATCCGTGGCTCGCGGCGCAGCAACCCGGCGACGTACACCGGCCTGCTGGACCCGATCCGCAACGCCTTCGCGAAGGCCAACGGCGTCAAGGCGGCGCTGTTCAGCGCTAACTCTGAGGGCGCCTGCCCCACTTGCAACGGCGCCGGTGTGATCTACATGGACCTGGCGGTAATGGCGGGCGTGACAACGGTCTGCGAGGACTGCGGCGGCAAGCGGTTCCAGGCCGAGGTGCTCACCTATCAACTGGGCGGCAAGGACATCAGCGAGGTGCTCGCGATGTCGGTGGCCGAGGCGACCACGTTCTTCAGCTCCGGCGAGGCGAAGGTTGCGGCGGCGCACGCGATCCTATCCCGGCTGGCCGACGTAGGACTCGGTTACCTCAGCCTTGGCCAGCCGCTCACCACGCTGTCCGGCGGCGAGCGCCAGCGACTGAAGCTGGCCACCCACATGGCCGAGAAAGGCGGCGTCTACGTCCTGGACGAGCCGACCACCGGCCTGCACCTGGCAGACGTAGAGCAGCTGCTCGGGCTGCTCGACCGGCTGGTCGACTCGGGAAAGTCGGTGATCGTGATCGAGCATCACCAGGCGGTCATGGCGCACGCCGACTGGATCATCGACGTGGGGCCCGGCGCCGGCCACGATGGCGGCCGCATCGTCTTCGAGGGCACCCCCACCGACCTCGTCGCCGCCAGGTCCACCCTCACCGGCAAGCATCTCGCGGCGTACGCCGGCGCCTGACCGAGGCGGGCCACCTCCGTTCGCCCTGAGCCCTTCGGCTGGCTCAGGGGGGACCCTGTTGAGGGGCATGGTTCGACAGGCTCACCACGAACGGAGAGGCGCTCTCCACGAACGGGGAGGCGCACACCACGATTGGCGAATGGAACGGTTCCCTAGTCGCGTACGGCGGCGACGATCTGTTCGAGCAAGGCGTGCCAGACGTGCTGGCGACGCTGGGCGTCATGCCGGCCGCCGATCCGCACCGCCACGAGGTCCAGCGATGGCACGACGAAGATGTAGTTGTCCGCGAAGCCGGCGGGCCCGTACGCGTCGGGCGGCACATTGGGAGCGGCACCACGCGCGTTGAGGCGCACCTGCAGGCCGTAGTCCACGGGGTACGGGTTGTACGGCGACGGATGGCGCATGGCAGCGGCGTACCAGGCGGGCACAAGGCGCCGCCCGTTCCAGGTCCCTTCCTGGAGGTGGAGATAGCCGAAGCGCAGGGCATCGCGGGAGCGGGGCTTGATGCCGCCTTGCGCCTTGGTGTGCCGTGCGCCGTCGGGCTCGGGTGGGTTCCGGTCCCACTGCCACTCTTCCCAGCCGATGGGGCCAAACACGCGTTCGGCCATGAACTCGGCCACCTCCAGGCCGGTGAGGTGGCGGATCATCGATCCGACGATGAGCGGACCGGCCGAGGCGTACGAGTAGCCTGCGCCGGGATCGCACCAGAGCGTGCGGGCACTAGTGGGAGTGCCGTTGTGCGGCCACGCGGCGTGGCCGCACGCTACGTCATCCGGGAAGCCGCCGTCCGGCCCGGCCGGGTCGATCTCAGCCGGACCATCGAGGGTGAACGTGTTGCCGTTGTTGCCGCGCAGGCCTGCGGTGTGCGAGAGCAGCTGACCGAGCAGGATGTCTCGTTTGCGATCGTCGTGCAGCGGCTCGTGCTCGGGCGGCAGGTACGCGCCGTTGTAGACGGGCTGGTCCAGCCGCAGCGGGAAGCGGTCCGGGTGCTCGTCCATGAGGATGCCCGCGGCGGTGCTGGTGAACGCCTTGCCGCAGGAGTGCATGTCCCGATTAAAGGTGCGGCTCAGCTGTCCCTGATACCGCTCGAAGCACAGCCACCCGTGCCGCGCGACCAGCAGCGCCGAGTCGTCGTGCAACCCGGCGGCGAAGGACCAGGCGCGCTCCAGGGCGGCCACGTCAACGCCGGCACGCTCGCGCGCCTCACCGGGCGTGAAAGCGGTGCGCCAGCCGCCCTGGCTCTCGGGTGGTGGGAAGTAGTCGGACACGTTCATCTCTGTCGCGCTGTTCTTTCGCGCGGCCCTCTATCGGGCGCACTGGGATCTTACGCACTCAGAGGAAATCCGACGATTGGCACCAACCCGCCGGCTCTATGAAACTTGATCGCGTAGTGCTTACTCTTCAGTGAGCGCGACTGTGACCCAAGTTCTACTTCCCTCTACCGAACAGCCCGGCGTGCTGCTCGCAAGGCATCTGGGCGTTCCCGGCCGGCGCGGACTTGTCTCAGGCATTACCGAGCTGACGCCCGGTCTCAGCGGCGCTCGCGTCTTCCGCGTGCACCTCTCGTCTGACAATCGACGCGACACGCCTCTGGTCGATAGAGCGCTTCCCTCTTCTGTCATCGTGAAGGTGCCCGATGCGGGAAACCACACCGGCATTGCACCTCAAGACCCCCAGGTGGCGACGCGCGAAGTCAACTTCTACGAGTCGGGGGTTGTCGAACGGCTCCCAGCGGGGGTTCGCCCGCCGCGGCTCATCGGTGTCGACCGCTTTAACGGTACAAGTGGCGGCGCTCGCCAGGGCACATTGCTGTGGACTGAAGACGTCGCAGACGCGCTATCTGTTCGCTGGGAACCGCCGCTGCTGTTCAAGGCGGCGAGGCACGTCGCTGCCCTTCAGCACGTCTTCCGAGAGAGTGAGCCCAATCTCTTGGCGCTGCCGTGGCTCGAACGCGACGGCCACGCCGCGCACGCGCACTTTGTGCCGGCGGCCCATCAGCGTCTCGACCGCATGGGCGCTCACCCCCGCTGGGGCTGGATCTTCACGTCCAAGGAGCGCCAGGAGCTCCACCAGGCGCTGGACCTGGCCGCCTGGGCCGCGAAGGAGCTGCGCCGGCTGCCCCAGACGTTCGTCCATGGCGATTTCCACATCCTGAACTTGGGCATTGAATCGTTGGGCGCGCCGCATGGCGGCGCGCTGGTGGCCATCGACTGGGCGCACGCCGGCATCGGGCCGCTCGGCGCGGATGTGGCGACGCTTATCAACCAGTACGCCACCATGGGAGGCGACGGCGACATGCGCCCCGGCAGCGAGCTAGAGCGCGACACCCTGGAGATGTACTGCGCAGCGGTGGCGCAATCGGCGCCGCATACCGGGTTCTCCGAAGGTGGCCTCCGGGCGACGGTGCGCCGGGCTGCTGGCCTGTGGCACCTGACTTGGGGATTGCACCTGCGGCTCGGCCCTGGTCTGGACTGGCTGCTCCGCCGCCCAGACCAGGACGCAGACGCGGCAGCGGCCGACGCCGAAGGCATTCGCGATGGGTGTGTACGGGCGCTGGCGTTTATGCAGGGCGCTGTATAGCGTTGACACGCACTGGCGGCCGGCACGGCGGTGTTTACGAGCGGTTTTCCGCGCGGCTCCGGTCGATGGTGTACCGGAGCAAGTCGAGGACCTCGTCCAGGTGGTCGAAAGGACGATCATGGCGCCAGGCCGCCGCTCTGTCGATGAGCGCTCCCCAGCGGCTGCCGTAGCGTTCCTTGGCCCAGGCGGCTGCAGCCGCCTTCGGAATGATCGCGCTGTGTTCGAGCGTGTAGAGCATGCGGCACATGGTGAGCACGGTGTACGCCTGGTACTCGGCGTCAAACTTCTCCCGATCGTCGAGCAGCGGCTCCCAGTCGCGCATGATGGCCTCGCACGAGTCCCGCAGGTCCACGGGAGTAATGGGATCGATCAGCACCTTGGGGTCGGGACCGGCCACGACGATGCCGTGCTCCCGCACCAGGTGCAGCTGGAGTATCCAGTCGCTCTGATAGGGGACAGCGCCGAACCAGCCGCCAACGCCGAGATACGCGCAGCACTGCGTGCTCGCGCGGCGCGTGCGCAGCGTATCCAGCGGCACGTAGAGCCCCTCGAGCTTCTTCGCCCATTCGGACGGGCCGGCGGTGATGCGGTCGTGGGCGCGCCGCAGCCGCGCCGCGAGATCGTCGGTCACGTCGCTGCCGGTGACGACGAGGAAGTCGATGTCGCTGGTCTCCGGATTGAAGGCGCCGGTGGCGAGTGAACCGCCCAGGTACATGGCGATGAACGATGCGCCGAGGGCATCCTCAACACCCGCCAGCACCTGCGCCACGATCTGATTGACGTCTTGATGCATGGTTGGTCCGCTTGCCTGGAGTTCTGGCATGTTCGTGGGTTCCTCAGATCAGCCGAGTCGGTCGAACTCGTCCAAGACGCTCTGAAGCCTGGTCACCTGGTCACCTCGTCCGTTGGGGACGGCCCGACGGCCTGCGCCCGGTTTGCTTCGCGGGCACGTTGGGCGGCGAGCTGACGGTACTCTGGGCTTAGGCGTCTGAGTGCCTGGTGTGCGGCGTGCTGCACGTCCGGGCGGGAGTCGTGCAGCGCCTCTTCGAGCGCTTGTTGGGCCAGTACACTGCCCGACCGCACGCCGAGCGCCCCGAGCGCCCGCACCCTCACGCGCGGACTGGGGTCTTCCCGCGCCACGCGCACCAGCAGCGGCGTCGGGAGGTCCGCAACCGCCCTCCAGCGCACGTTCGGGCTCGGATCGTCCTGCGCCGCCCGAACGAGCACGGACGTCAGGTCTATGGTGAGCGGCGACGGCTTGCAGCGCTGGCACTTGAGCGCGTGCAGGGCGGACCAACGCACGTAGGGCACGGGGTCGTGCAGCACTAACTCGGCGAGGTTGGGCACGCAGCGGTCGTCGGCGTGGTGGTCCATGAAGTCGGCGCAGCCGCGCCGTACGCGCGGCTCTGGATGCGACAGTCCTTCCAGCACGGCCAGCAGGCCGTCTTCCCCGGCCTGCAGCAGAGCAGCACGCGCCGCGGCCGCGGCGCGCCATTCTGACCAGTGGCGCACCGCGAGTCGCTCCACGAGCGCTCGGAGGACCGTGTGTCGGAGCTGCGTCCAGCTGGTGAAGCCATACTCGCGTGCCAGGGCGAGCTGCGCCTGGGCGAGCTTGAACGGCACAGCGTGGTCAGGGAACCACTGCTGAAGGCGCTTCAATGCACCGGATTCGCCGCTCTAGCATGCCACGAGCAGGTCCTTCGCCTGCTTCTTGAGGTGTGCGAGTGACGGAAGCGGCGGGAGCGTTTGCGGCGGGCTGGGAAACTGCCGGCTCTGCGGGTCCACGAGAACCTACCTTTCTTGGTGGCCCAGTGTCCGCGTCGCGGGCCGAAAGGAGGCTATGGGTGAAGACCGGCTGGCGCCTGGGGCGCTTGGGTGGGTTCAACCCTTTCCGCAGACCGGAGGCTGCCCGAACAGCCAACGCTATCGTACTCCACGGCTCTGGCTGGGTCAATAGGTCCAGGCGATTGCCAGTGGCCAGCGTGCGCTACCAGGCGGCGGGCTCGAGATCGGGAGCGGCATCCCTGGGACTGGCAAGCTGCTGAAGCCGGGTGCCGAGGATGACGAGGACGGCGCCGGTCCAGGCGAGCGCACGACGCGCGGCGGTGGCGGTGCGCACAGTAAGCACGGCAGCGATGACAGGCTCATGAGCGGCCTGGCGGCAGAGGCGGTCGTATGCGGCTTCGCGCAGGAACGCTTCCTGGCGCGCGCGCGCACATGGACCTGAGCGGCGAGATGATCGATCATGGCAAGGAACCTCCCGTCGAGCGTGCGTACGCTACGGCCGCCGGCCCTGAAGCCGGCACCGTCACTGCCACCCAGTGCTGGCCAAAAGACCGCGGATCGGTAGAGAAGCCGTTGCGGCTGTCGGCTCCCCTGTCGGCGCCCCACAGAACCGTGGCGACACCAGGCGCACCGGCAGCGCCAACGGTGAGCAAGTCATCCACCGTTGGTGCCCTCTTCCTTCGAACTGTCTAGGCAACATTTCAGCAAGTAGTAGAGACATGATGCGCCCATGTTCAAACCGGTCAAGAGCCACTTTGGTGGTTTGCCTGGCGGTCCACTTCTTGAGACCATAGGCAGGCGCAGGGAAAGCATGCGACCTCTAGACACCTCGCACCAGCGGTTTCCGGACATGGCAGTTGCCCACGAAGCGCCATTCACGTTGGAAGGCGACTGGGTGTTCGTGGACCTGAGTCGCAACCACAGCCGACGCTGGTGCGACATGCAGTCGTGCGGCAACCAGGTGAAGGCGCGGCGACACTACGCCCGTACCAAGCAGGCGCCATCGCCAACGGCGCCACACGCCGAAACGTGACGTGGCGCGGCGCATCGCGCTTGCGGCGCTCGTCCTGGCTTCTGTGACCAGCGCCTGGCTGCTGTCTACGGACGATGCCCGCGTGTGGCCGGTCCGAAACACACTCCAGTACCACGTGATGCGCTGGTGGCAGGCAGCCACCGGTTCTCCGGGTACTCAGGGACTGAATGGCGGTGCTCTAGGCAGTATCAGAGGGCGTGTACGGGATGCGCAGGGTTTTCCCCTCTCAGGGATCCACGTCCTGCTGACACGTTGGGACGGCACGACGTACGGAACCCGCACTGGGCGGGCAGGGGACTACCGGATCGATGGCGTTCCTGCCGGGAGCTATGCGCTGGTGACGGGCGAGGCGGCGGGCGGCGGGAACGCTAAGTGGCTGCGCATAGTGGAACAACAGGACATGCGCGCGGACGTGAGACTGATGCGGGAACGCCACGTAGCGCGCGTGGCGCCGGCGCAAAACGTGGAAGTGGGAGACGCAGAGCGCGTGCGGGTGGACGCGCCGCTACCCGGCGAGGCGCTGCGGCGGACGGTGCGGTTCAGCAGCGGCGGGCGGCCAAGCCAGCCGGTGCTCTATTACACACCCATCGGTCTGACCGCACCAGCGCCGGTGCTGCTGGCGGTCTATCCTGGCCCGGCGGACGGCTGGGGGGCTGCCAGTGTGCCGCTGGCGGCCGCCGGGTACGCGGTGATCGCGGCGGGGCCGGCGTACAGCTTTGAGCTGGAGCGCGACGTGGACGAGCTGGCGCGGCTGCTGCAGCTGGCCGGAGATGGCCGGCTGCCGGGCGCGGACGCGCGGCGCACAGCGGTGCTGGGCGGCAGCTACAGCGCGCTCCACGTACAGCGCCTGATGCAGCGGGAGCACAACGCTCAGGGGAGTGACGCCGGCATAGGCGCGTCCGGTAGCGCGAGCGGCGCACGCAGCAGGAGCAGCAGCGGTTCCGTGGCGCTCAAGGCGGCGGTGCTGATGGGGGCACCGTCGGACCTCTTCGACATGCGGCGGCGGCTGGAGAACGGCACGTACGTGCCGCCGTTTGGACTGGACCAGGCGCTGATTGCGCTGGGGTTCCCGGACCGCGAGCCGGTGCGGCACTGGCGTTATTCGGGGGCCTACCACGTGCACAGCGGAATGCCGCCGGTGCTTTTGGTGCACAGCCGGCAGGACGACGTGGTGCCGTACCAGCAGAGCGAGCTACTGGCGCGGCTGCTTAGCGACGCGAGCGTGCCGCACGAACTGCGCCTGCTGGACGGCGGCAGCCACTACCTGCTCTCCAACGAGGCCGACGCGCGTGCCGTGCGCGACCTCACGCTGACCTTCCTGCGGCGCTACGTTGGGTAGCCGCCTCACTGGCGGCGGTATAGTCTTGGGACAACCGCATAGCGACCTGGTGGCCACCTAGCCCCGCCCAAGAGTATGGGCAGCACGAGGTGGTCGCCTGCACCCGGAAGCGGGGGAAGCCGGTGAGATACCGGCGCTGTCCCGCAACTGTAATACCGGCCACGCGCGATCGAACGCGCCCGGTAGAGCCAGGATACCCGCGCCGGGGTAGGGCCGTACACCTTCGTGAGAAAGGGGACAGGCATCCTGGCTACCGCCATGACCCCGCCCAGCGCCTCAGGCGCGGCGGGGTCTATTGTTCTACACACACCGGACACGCCGGGCACACCGGCTCAGCGACACGTCTTCAGGCGGCCCATCCGGCTGGCGCTGGCGCACCCGGCGCTTGCCGCCGTCTTGTGCCTGGCGCTGGTGGCCGGCGTGGCGGTGGGGACCGTGGCGGTGCCCCCTGGGGTGGTGCTTGGCGTCATCGCGCGGCACCTGGGTGTGGACGTTGTTCAGCAGACGTGGACGGCGGCGCAGGACGCCATCGTGTGGCAGGTGCGGCTGCCGCGCGTGCTGGCGGCGGCGCTGGTAGGGGCGGCGCTGGCGACCAGTGGCGCACTGTTCCAGGGGTTGTTCCGCAACCCCATGGCGGACCCCTACGTGCTCGGCATCTCCTCCGGAGCAGCGTTCGGCGCGACGCTGGCGCTTTCGCTCTCGAGCGGGGCAGGATTGGGCGCTGGCTTGGGCGTGGCGATGACAGCAGGACCGGCGGGCCTGATCGGTCCGGCGCTGCTGATCCCGGTGTGTGCTTTCGTGGGGGCGCTGGGCGCGGCAGCGCTGGTGTACGTCATCGCGCGGCACGGGAGCGCGCTGCCGGTGACAGACCTGCTACTGGCGGGGTTGGCCGTGGCCGCCGTATTGGGCGCGGGCACGATCATGCTGCTGGTACTGAACGACCGGCTACTGCTCCGCCTGCGCACGGTGTTCACGTTCCTGGCCGGCGGCATCACGGCAGGCGGCTGGGCGTCGCTGGGCACGGTGGCGCCGCTGATCGGCGTCGGCCTGCTGCTGGCGCTGCTGCTGGCGCGCTGGCTGGACGCGTTCCAGCTGGGTGAGGAAGGCGCAGCGTACGTGGGGGTGCCGGTGGAGCGCGCCAAGGCGCTCACGGTGCTGGTGGCGGCGCTGCTGGCCGCGTCCGCGGTGGTCCTGGGCGGGCTGATTGGGTTCGTGGGCCTGCTGGCGCCGCACGCGCTGCGCCTGACTCTGGGGCCGTCGCACCGCACGCTGCTGCCGGCGGCAATGCTGGGCGGCGCGGCACTGCTGGTGCTGTCGGACGTGCTGGCCCGGACGGTGATCGCGCCGACCGAGCTGCCGGTGGGGGTGCTCACAGCGCTTATAGGCGGTCCCGCGTTCCTGGCGCTGCTCAAGCGGTCGCGCCGCAGCGAGGGAGGGGGAGCGTGATGGTGAGAGATGACTCGCTGTTCCGTATTGAGGCCGCCTCTTTCTCATACGGAGGGCGGATTGGCCGGCCGGCGCTGCGGGAGGTGACGCTAGGGATTGGGCGCGGGGAGTACCTGGGGCTGCTGGGTGCAAATGGCGCGGGCAAGTCGACGCTGTTGCGGCTGCTGGCGGGCACGCTCTCGCCTATGGCGGGGCAGGTGCTGCTCGACGCCCGCCCGGTGGCGAGCTATAAGCGGGGGGTCCTGGCGCGGCGCATAGCGGTGCTGCCTCAGCGCTTGCAGCTGGCCTTTGACGTGGCGGTGGAGGACCTGGTGCTGCTGGGGCGCACGCCTCACGGCGGCGCGCTGGCGGCGCTGCGCGGACCATCGGCAGCGGACCGGCGGGCGGTGGAGGCGGCGCTGGAAGCGACCGGGACGCTGCCATTTAGGGGACGGACAGTGCGGCAGCTCTCGGGCGGCGAGCAGCAGCGCGTGGCGCTGGCGCTGGCACTGGCGCAGGAGCCAGAGGTGCTCCTGCTGGACGAGCCGACCAGTCACCTGGACCCCGGCCACGCAGTGGAGGTGCTGGACCTGGTGGAGCGCCTGCGACGCGAGCGCGGGCTGACGGTGGTGGCGGTGTTCCACGACCTGAACCTGGCGGCGCTCTACGCGGGGCGCCTGGCGGTGCTGCGCGATGGCGCACTGCTGGCGCAGGGCACCCCGGCCGAGGTGTACCGACCGGACGTGCTGGAGGCGGCGTATGGACCGCGGCTGCAGCTGGTAACGCACCCGCAGACCGGCGCGCCGCAGGTGCTGCCTGCATCGACAACGGCGGCTTGGAAAGGAATGGACGTGTGATGAGGGCGAGTCTCGCCGCGTGTCTCGCGCTGGTACTGATCGCGGCGTGCGGTCCCGCGGCCAATGAGACGGGAACGGCCGTGCCGGAGGTGTCACCGGCTGGCAATGGGCAGACAACGCCACAGCGGGCGGCGTTCCCGGTCTCGATCGTGGACGATGCCGGGCGGCGGGTGGAGGTGAAGGCGGCGCCGCAGCGGATCGTGTCGGCGGCGCCCAGCACCACTGAGATCGCGTTCGCACTGGGACTGGGCGACCGGATCGCGGCGGTGACCACCTTCTGCAACTTCCCCGAAGCGGCGCTGGCGAAGCCTAAGATCGGCGGGCTGCGTCCAAACCTGGAGGCGATCGTGGCGCAGGCGCCAGACCTGGTGCTGGCGGTGCGCGGCACGCCGCCCGACGCGATCGCGGCGCTGGAAGGGCTGGGGGTGCCGGTGGCGATCCTCAACCCAACGGACTTCGCGGGGGTGCTGGCCAACGTCCGCGCCCTGGGGGCGCTGACCGGGACGGCCGAGGCGGCCGAGCGCGTGACGGGCGAGATGCGGCGCCGCTGGGACGCGGTGACGGAGAAGGCCCGGACGGCGTCCACGCGGCCACGGGTGTTCTATGAGATAGATGCCACCGATCCGGGCGCCGTGACGGCAGCGGGACCGGGGACGTTCATCGACGCGATGATCACGGCGGCGGGCGGCGTAAACGTGGTGGCGGCGCTGGCGCCGGGCCAGCAGTACCCTCGCATCAACGCAGAAGCTATCTTGCAGGCCAATCCGGAGCTGGTCATCCTGGGCGACTCGCCCTGGGGGCAGACCGCAGAAGCGCTGGGGCGGCGTCCGGGATGGTCGACGGTGCAGGCGGTGCAGCGCGGAACGGTGACCACTATTACCGAGCGCGACGCGGACGTGGTCAGCCGGGCCGGGCCACGGCTGGTGGAGGGGCTAGAGCTCTTCGCACGCACGATTCATCCGGAGGTCTTCAAGTGAGCGACCAATCGCAGCCAGCGCCGGCATCGGCGGCGCCTGCACCTGCACCTGCGCCTGAAGCACGGCCGGCCGTGGACAAGAAGCGGCGCAAAGGGCTGGTGATGGTGTGGACCGGGAAGGGGAAGGGCAAGACCACGGCGTCTATCGGCTTGGCGGTGCGGGCGGCGGGGAACAAGATGCGCGTGCTGTATCTCCAGTTCGTGAAGGGGGCCTGGAAAACGGGGGAGCGGCAGGCGCTGCCGCTGCTGGCGCCGTACGTGGAGTACCGCGTGATGGGGCGTGGCTTCACTATCGACCGGCTGCGCAACAAGTCCATCCCGCCGGAAGACCACGCGGCGGCGGCACGCGAGGCGTTCGATTTCGCACGAGAGGCCGTGCGGTCGCGCCAGTACCAGATGGTGGTACTCGATGAGATCATGGCGACGATGAACGCGGGGCTCATCGCCAAAGAAGAGGTGCTGGAGCTGGTGCGCTCCAAGCCGGCCATGCTGCACCTGGTGCTGACCGGGCGCAACGCGCCGCCAGAGCTGGTGGAGCTGGCGGACCTGGTTTCCGAGGTGGTACCGGTGAAGCACCCGCTGCAGGCCGGAATCCCGGCGCAGCGTGGGGTGGAGTTTTGATCCATCAGCGAAGCCGATCCAACCAATCCATCGCTTCGGTCAGGATGACACGCGGCTGATGATCGTCGTCCTTAGTACCGCGGACACGGACCTGCTGGCGCTGCGCCGGGCGGTTGATGCCGCCAGAGACACCGGCAACCCGCTGCCGGAGCTGGTGGCACTCAACGCCGCTGCACCCGGCGCGGCCGAACGTGCGGTGGCGGTGGTGTTGGAGTGCGCCGCGGGAGACACAGCGGTGGTGCTGCGGCTGCACGGCGGGTTGGGAGCGTGCCCTGGCGCAGAAGCGCTGCTGGCGGCAGGCCGCCAGCAGCGAGCACCGGTGGTGGCGCTCGCCGCCGCGGGGGTGCAGGACGCGGAACTGAGGGCAGCGTCCAGTGCGCCGGAGGACGTGTGCGCGCGCGCCGCAGCGTACCTGGACCACGGCGGCGTGGCGAACGCAGGGGCGCTGCTGCGCTACCTAAGCGACTCGCTGCTGCGGACGTCGTATGGGGCGCCCGCGCCCGCAACTCAGCCGGCGGACGGGGTCTACCTGCCGGCGGGGGCTCAGGCGCCGGGTGCAGGGGACGGCGCCAATCGAGCGACTCGTCCGACCGTCGGAATCGTCTTTTATCGGTCGCACTGGTTGAGCGGAAACCTGGGGTTCGTGGATGCGCTGGTGCGGGCGGTGGAGCGCCGGGGCTGCGCTGCGCTCCCGGTGTTCTGCGGCAGCTTGCGGCCTGCGGCGGACAAGGAGACACCGTACGTCCTGGAGCGGTACTTCCTGGACGCGGACGGGCAGCCGCTGGTGGACGTGCTAGTGAGCACGCTCAGCTTCGCGGCGGCACGGCTGGGCACACCTGGGGCGGACGGGCTGGAAGAAGCGACCGAAGCGACCGGAGAGGCAAGTGCATGGCTGGAGCGGCTGGGCGTGCCGGTGCTCCAGGCGCTGGTCTGTACTGAGTCAAGGGCGGCGTGGGAGGCGCGTGCCACGGGGCTGGGACCACTGGACGTGGCGATGCAGGTCGCTTTGCCGGAGTTCGACGGCCGGATCATCACGCTGCCGGTGTGCTTCAAGGAGACACTGCCCGACGCTAGTGTGGCTGGCGCGGTCTACGTTCCGGACGAGGAGCGCTGCGACGCGCTGGCGGCCCAGGCGGCGGCCTGGGCACGGCTGCGCCGCACGCCTAACGCCGAGAAGCGGGTGGCGGTGGTGCTGGGCAACTACCCGGCACGCAACGGGCGCATGGGGAACGCCGTGGCGCTGGACACGCCGGCGTCGCTGGTGGCGCTGCTGCGCGCGCTGCGCGGCGCCGGCTACTTAGTGGGCAACTTCCCGGAGGATGGGGATGCGCTGATGCACAGGCTGGCGGACGCCGGCACGTATGACCCGGACTTCGGATCGGTGGGCGAGTGGACGCCGGAGGGGGGGCCACCAGGGCTGCGGTTCGGCAACGTGTTCGTGGGGCTGCAGCCGCCGCGTGGTTGGGGCGACGACCCCGACGCGGTGTACCACGACCCTGAGCTGCCGCCGCCCGCCGCGTACGCCGCCTTCTACCGCTGGCTGCGTGACCCGGCGCCGCGGGGATTCGGGGCGCACGCGGTGGTGCACCTGGGCAAACACGGCACGCTGGAGTGGCTGCCCGGCAAGGCGGTAGGGCTCTCGCGCGATTGCACGCCGGACGCGCTGCTGGGCGAGCTGCCACTGGTCTATCCCTTTGTGGTGAACGATCCGGGTGAGGGGACGCAGGCGAAGCGACGGGCACACGCCGTGCTGGTGGGGCACCTGGTGCCACCGCTGGCAGAGGCTGGCACGGATGGCGCGCTGACGGAGCTGGCGTCGCTGGAGCGGCTGATCCAGCAGGAGCGAGCAGCGCGCGTGACACATCCGGAAGGGGTGCCCGCGCTGCGGACACACATCCTGGAGGCGGTACGAGAAGCGCGGCTGGAGGAGGAATTGGGTCTGGTTGGCGACAACGGTGCCAACCTCGACCATCTTCTGGCGAGCTCTGACTTGGAGCGGCTGTTGGACCGGTTGGAGCGCTACCTGGACGAGCTGCAGCACGCGACGATCCGCGACGGACTGCACGTGCTGGGGCAGGCGCCCGTGGGGGAGGCGCGCGAGCGGCTGCTGGAGGCGATGGTGCGGCTGGCGCCCGTAGAGCGGAAGGCAACGCTTATGGAGCAGCTGGCGGAGCGGCTGGACCGCACCGGCGACGAGCTGGCGGCGGTGCTGCGGGCGCTGGACGGCGGGTATGTGCCGGCGGGGCCGAGCGGGTCGCCGTCACGGGGCATGTGGAACGTGCTGCCCACCGGGCGCAACTTCTACTCGGTGGACCCGCAGGCGATCCCATCGTCCGTAGCGTGGGAGACCGGACAGCGCCTGGCGGCGGCGCTGCTGGCACGCCACCGGGAGGAGACCGGCGACTACCCGCGCACGGTGGGGCTGGTGGTATGGGGCACCGCGGCGATGCGCACGCACGGTGACGACGTGGCGCAGGCGCTGGCGCTGCTGGGCGTGCGCCCCACCTGGCAGCCCGAGACCGGCCGGGTGACTGATATCAAGGCCATCGCGCTGGAGGAGCTCGGACGCCCCAGGGTGGACGTGACGCTGCACATCAGCGGGTTCTTCCGGGATGCCTTCCCGCACCTGGTGACGCTGCTGGACCGCGCGGTGCGGCTGGTGGCGGGGCTCGACGAGCCGGACGAGTGGAACCCGGTAGCGGCGCACGTGCGGCACGAAGCAGCGCGTCTCGCGGCAGCGGGGACGGACGAGACGGAGGCGCGCCGGCAGGCGGGGTTCCGCATCTTCGGCAGCAAGCCCGGGTGTTACGGGGTGGGCATCCTGCCGCTGATCGACGCGCGCAACTGGCGCACGCGAGAAGATCTGGCGCGCGCCTACGAGACGTGGAGCAGCTACGCCTACGGCCAGGCCACGCCCGGCGTGCCGGCGCGCGGCGCGTTCCGCGCGCGGTTCGGGGCCATCGAGGCGGCGGCCAAGAACGGCGATACCGTGGAGCACGACCTGTTCGACAGCGACGACTACTTCCAGTACCACGGCGGCATGATCGCCACCGCCACTGCCCTACGCGGGGAGGCGCCGCGGGCGTACTTCGGCGACAGCGCCGATCCCATGGCGCCCGCGATGCGCACCTTGGATGAGCAGACGCGGCGCGTCTTCCGCTCGCGCGTGGCAAACCCGCGCTGGCTGGCCGCGATGCGCCGGCACGGCTACAAGGGCGCCTTCGAGATGGCCGCGACGGTGGACTACCTGTTCGGGTACGACGCGACGGCGAGCGTGGCGTCCGATTGGATGTACGAGCGCATGGCGCAAGCCTACGTGCTGGACCCGGAGCAGCGCGCCTTCTTCGCGCGCAGCAACCCGTGGGCGCTGCGCGACGTGGCCGAGCGGCTGTTGGAAGCGGCGGCGCGCGGTCTGTGGGAGCACCCCGGACCGGAGACGTTAGACGACCTGCGGCGCGCCTACCTGGAGGCCGATGGCGACGTGGAAGGGCGCGTCAAGTGATGCGGCCAGCGTACCCGTTCAGCGCCATCGTGGGGCAGGAGCAGCTCAAGCGGGCGCTGCTGCTCAACGCGGTGGACCCGTCCATTGGGGGCGTGCTGATCCAGGGGGAGAAGGGGACTGCCAAGTCCACCGCGGCACGCGCGCTGGCGGCGCTGCTGCCTCCCATCCTGGCGGTGGCGGGCTGCCCGTTCCAGTGCGCGCCCGACGATCCGCCGGAGAGCTGTCCCTGGTGCTCCGAGCGCGCGGCGGCGGGAGAAGCAAGATCGGCGGAGCAGCGGCCGGCGCCGCTGGTGGAGCTGCCGGTGGCGGCGACCGAGGACCGGGTGGCGGGCAGCTTCAGCCTGGAATATGCGGTGCGCCACGGTGTGCGGCGCTTTGAGCCGGGGCTGCTGGCGGCGGCGAATAGAGGCATCTTGTACGTCGACGAGGTGAATCTGCTGCCGGACCACCTGATCGACGCAATCCTGGACGCCGCCGCGACGGGCGTGCACCGGGTGGAGCGCGAGGGGATCTCAGTGGCGCACGCGGCGCGGTTCATCCTGGTAGGGACCATGAACCCCGAAGAGGGGGAGCTGCGCCCGCAGCTGCTGGACCGCTTTGGACTGGCGGTGGCGGTCACGACGCCACGCGAGCCGGCCGCGCGGGCGGCGATCGTGCGGTCGCGCATTGCCTACGACGCCGATCCCGCCGGATTCGCGGCGCGCTGGGCAGACGAAGAGACCGTCTTGCGGGAACGCGCACGGCAGGCGCGCGCGCTTGTGCACGCGGTACGCATGGACGACGCGCTGCTCGACCTGATCGGCCGGATCTGCGTGGCGTACGAGGTGGACGGCCTGCGCGCCGACATCGTGATCTACAAAGCGGCAGCTGCGCTGGCAGCTATGGATGGAAGGGACACGGCCACGGCAGCGGACGTGCGGGCGGCGGCCGAGCTCGCGCTGCCGCACCGCCGGCGGCGGCAGCCGTTCGACGAGTCGGGATTCGACCCGGAGCCGCTCGACCAGTTGACAGGCGAGCACGAGCGGGATCAGGTCGCACGCGGCAGCAGTGATGGCGCTGGTATGAGCGGCCCTGATGGCAGAGACGCTGCGCCTGACGATGGTGGCATTGGCAGTGGCGAAGGCTCCCGCGATGGCGCTGATGGCCCGGAAACCGAACACGACGCGGCGCCCGTCACCACAGCCGCGACGCCACACCAAAACACGCGGCGCACGAGGTCAATGCCCCGTCCGGCCCCGGCGCGCGGCGGGCGCCAGGGTGCCGCGTCGCGCGAACGACGTGGACGCTACGTGACGAGCCGGCTGTTCCGAGGAAGTAGTGGCGACGTCGCGTTCGACGCGACGCTGCGGGCGGCGGCCACACGTCCTGGGGATGGCAAGCGTGCCATACGCGTGCAGCCGAGCGACTTGCGCCAAGCGGTGCGGGAGAGCAAGCGCGGAAGGCTGCTGCTGTTTGTGGTGGACGCCAGCGGCTCGATGGCGGGACAGCGGCGGATGGCGCTGGCCAAGGGAGCGGTACAGGCACTGCTGCGCGGCGCGTACACATCGCGAGACCGCGTGGCGCTGATCGCCTTCCGCGGTGAACGCGCGGCGCTGGTGGTGCCGCCCACTACCAGCGCGATACTGGCCGGCCAGCGGTTGGCAGCGCTGCCCACCGGCGGACGCACACCGCTGGCGGCCGCGCTGCAACTGGCGGACCAGACGTTGGCGCGGCAGGCACGCAGCGGCGCGGCTGGCGCGGCTGAACTGGGAGGACTGGCCAGCGCAGGAGCGCAGGTAGTGGTGCTGGTATCTGACGGGCGGGCAAACGTGGCGCTGGCCGTCGGGCACGGCAACCCGTGGACGGACGCGCTGGCGGCGGCCGGGCGGCTGCGCGCGCGTGGTGTAACCGCGCTGCTGGTAGAGCCAGAAACCGGTGGGGGTAGCGGCGCTGGCTTCACACTCGGATTGACCGAAGCGTTGGGAGACGCGCTGGGTGCCGAGCTGCTGCGCCTGCATTCACCAACGCCGCGAGGGGGTGAGGGTGACGATGGAGCGCACGCAGCGCAGCTGGTCGCCGCGCTTCGCCAGGCGCGGCCACGAGGAGTGGCTCGGTGGGTGTAACTGCGCGCCGCTACACCGCCGGCCGCTGAGGCAGCGCGCACGCGCCGTCCGCGCACGAGTCGTCGGGGATGGGCTGCCAGCCGAGCAGGCGGCTAATGCGGTGGCGGTTGCGCGCGAAGATGCGGTAGAGCGTGTCGGCTACCTGGCGCAGCACCGGCGCGTAGTAGAGCCAGCCCACTGGACCGATCACGGGAACCTCGCGCACCAGGCGGGCCACCGCGGCGGCGCCACCGTAGCGCCTGCCGGTGGTCTCCTCGTGGACGTAGAGCTGCCGGTTGGCCGCCTCAGGCGTGATGCCAAGATATCGCTCCAGCACGCCTGGCTCAGCAGTGGAGCGCAGCGCCACCCGTCCCGGGCGTGCCACGCGCTGTGCCAGGCGCGCCTGCCGCGTGCAGAAGCCACACGTGCCGTCATAGAGCACCGTCAGCGGAGCTGCCGATCCGGCGGACTCCGGTGAAGGCGGTGACGCCGGCGCCCCCGACGAGATTGACGAAACCGGCACGGTGGTGGCAGCTGGCGCAACTGGCGCAGCCGGCGGGGCGATTGTGGCGGCCATCTGATTGAATACTACCTAGATGATGGAACGTGTGCTCCCCGGCGTGTGGCGGTGGTCCGCTCCCGACGCGACCGATGTGTCCCCAATCGGCCGCTGCGGCACCGCGCTGGCGACGCTGGACGGACTGATGCTGGTCGACCCACCCGCACTCTCAGCCGAAGCACGCGAGCAGATCGAGCGCGAGGCGGGACCGGTGAAGCACGTGGTGCTCACATCGGCACGCCTCGCCACGCTGGCGGCGTCGTACCGGACAGCTGGCGTGACCATTTGGGCGCCTGCAAGTCCTGCCCAGAGCGCACCGGTGATCCGCCACGCGAGTCCCGCTCCTATGGGAGAGGGACAGGGCGAAACCCAGGGTGAGGTCACCGCCAACGGAATCGACCACGCCTTTGGCTTCGACGACCGGCTACCCGGCGGGCTAATGGCATGCCAGCTTCCGGAGGACGCGGCGCCGGGCGGCGAGGTGGCGCTGCTGGCGCCGGATGTTGCCGAGGGGCTGCTGATGACCGGAGACGTGCTGCCCGTGGTGGGGCAGATCCCCGTCTACCTGGAAGGCGACGCTCCTCCGATGCCGGCCTTCCTGGATGCGATCAAGGCGCTGCTGGCCGCCGAGCCGGGAGCGCTGGCGCCGGGACGCCACGCGCCACCGCAGCGGGCACTCCTGCCGGCGACGGCGTGGGCGGCGCACATCGGCAACCAGGTGCACAAGCGCCGCGCCGCCCCGGTGGAGGGGCCGCGCTTCCTGGTGCCTGCCGGCCAGAAAGCGCTGGAGGAGGCGTTGGTGGCGCCGGTGGTGCTGCGGCGCTCCACCAGGAGCGGCCAAGAGACCCTCACCTCAGCCCTCTCCCAGGGGGAGAGGGGGCTTGCCGCCGCGAGCGAGCCGGTGGATGAAGGCCAGTGGCTTCCCGATTCGTTCGCCTGTGCACGCTGCGGCGCGCCGCACGAGCCGATGCCGCAGACGTGCGGCGGGCCGCTGATCCCGCGCCTGTGCGCGACGTGCCGGACGGAGCGGCGGGCGCAGCTGCCTGACCTGCGGCTGATGATTTGCGAGGGTGGCTGCTGCACGCGGGAGGGGGCACGCGCCGTGGCGAGCGCGGCGCGGCAGACGCTGGCCATGCGCGGACTGGCAGCGCGGGTGGACGTAATGCCGGTGACCTGCCTTGGCGAGTGCAGCGTTGGGCCGTTCCTGCGCGTCAGCACCACACGCGGCGAAGAGCCGGCGGCGGCGCGTGGTTTCCGTGAGCGCACCGTGGAGCGGGCGCGGCAGTTCGCGTCCGACGAGGGGGAGGTGCTCGACGAAGAGAGCGAGCTGGTGCTGAGCCGGTTCGCGGCGCTGGTGCAGCCGCGCGAAGTGGAGCGCCTGGTAGACGAACTGGCCAAATCGCTCTAGGCGCTGCCACGCCTATAATGCCCCCGCTGCACGCACAGCGCCGACCGGCACAGTACGGGAAACGGCACCGCAGACAAAGTAGGGGAGCAGGAACAGCAATGGCAGACATGCTGGCGATCAAGGCGGAGACACTGGAGGACGTGGCGACGCGGGTCTTCGCCGCGGCGGGGACGCCGGAGGACCTGGCGGCGCACGTGGCGCGCCACCTGGTGAAGGCCAACCTCTCCGGGCACGACAGCCACGGCGTGATCCGCATCCCGGCGTACGTCTCGCAGATCAAAGCCGGGCGAATAGTGGCGGACGGACGGCCCATCATAGTGAAGGAGCAGGCCGGCGCCGCGGTGGTGGACGGGCAGCGCGGTTTCGGGCAGGTGGCGGCGTCGTTCGCGCTGGATGTGGCGATCCGCAAGGCCGGCGAGACCGGCATCGGCGGCGTTTCGATCCGGCACTGCAACCACATCGGCCGCCTGGGTGACTACTCCGAGGAAGCCGCCGACCGTGGCTACATCGCCTTTGTCTCCTACGGCTCCGCGGGACCAACCTCCGGCCACTCGGCGCCGTTCGGCGGGGCGCAACGCCACTTCGGCACTAACCCCATCTCTTTCGGCATCCCCGGTAAGGAGAAGCGCGCGGTGGTGGACTTCGCGACGACGGTCGTCGCGGAGGGCAAGATCCAGGTGGCGCGTGCCAAGCACGCCGAGCTGCCGCCGGGCAGCATCGTGGACAAGGAAGGCAAGCCGTCCACGAACCCAGAGGACTTCTATGCCGGCGGCATGATCCTGCCCTTCGGCGGCCACAAGGGCTACGGCCTCTCGCTGGTGGCGGCCTTCCTGGGGGCGGGCCTGACCGCCGAGTCGGCGGCGACCGAGGGGCGCGGCGGCGGCGTCTTCGTAATGGCGATCAACCCACGCGCCTTTGCCGACGAGGACGCCTACACCAGCACGATTGACAACCTGGCGTCGGCGGTAGAGGCGGTGCCCGCGGCGCCCGGCTTCTCAAAGGTGCTGCTGCCCGGCGGCCCCGAAGCGAACTCCCGCGCCGAACGCCGTCAGAGCGGAGTGCCCGTCGCGCCCGACACGTGGGACGCCATCGCCAAGGCCGCCCAGGAGCTGGGCGTCGAGATGCCCAAGCTCTAGCACGCCGGAGCAAACACCGATGACAGCAACCGAGCAGCCCAGCGCAGAGTACGTGCGCGAGAGCATGCGCAAGAGCTGGGGCGCGCGCACACAGGCCTACATCGACGAGGCGTCGTCGAACACGGCGGCGCACACGCTCGTGTTGCTCCAGCTGCTGCCGCCTCCCGCCGGTGGACGCGTGCTGGACGTGGCCACCGGACCGGGCGTAGTTGCCATCGCGGCGGCGCAGGCCCTGGGGCCGGACGGCCAGGTGGTGGCGACCGACCTAGCGCCTGAGTGGGAGGCCGAGATCGCGCGGCGCGCACGCGAGGCGGGCCTGAACAATGTCTCGTTCCGGGCGATGGGCGCTGAGGCGCTGGACCTCCCAGACGCTTCGTTCGACGTGGCGTACTGCCAGTTCGGGCTGATGTTCGTCCCTGATCCCGTCCAGGCGCTGCGCGAGATACGGCGCGTGCTGAAGCCCGGCGGCGAGCTGGGCGTAGTAGTGTGGAGCGCGCCCGACCGTGTGCTCTGCTTCTCCCTCGTCAACCGCCACCTCGGACCATTGGTGCCGCCGGAGGCACCAGAGCTCCGGCTGCCCACACCACTGTCGCTGGGCGAGCCGGGGCTGATCGAGCGCCAGGTGTCCGAGGCCGGCTTCCGTGACGTGCGCAGCGAGCGACATACGCTGGACTTCGTCTCCAAGAGCATCGAGGAGCTGTGGACGCTGCGCGTCGAGCAGGGCCCGCCCGCCGTACGCGCCGCCATACAGGGACTCTCCGGCGCCGAGCGCGACCAGCTGCGCGAGCGCATCCTGGCGGACCTGGCGCCGTACACCCGCGACGGCGCCGTGCGCCTCCCCAGCGAAGCGATCTACGTCACGGCAAAGAAGTAAAGGCCCTTTAAACCGACTATGGCATTCTGGGAGCGGCGCGACGCAGTTCTGGGCCACCTCCAAGAACGCGGGTGGCGTGGGTGGCTGCTGATGGACTTCCGCGGCAACAACCCGCTGTTCTGGCAGGTGCTGGGTGGGCAACCGGTCGGCGGGCACCTCACGCGCCGCACGTTCTGCTGGATCGGCGCAGACGGCCGGGTGGTGCTGCTGGCGCACTCAATCGAGGCGGGCGGTCTTTCCGATCCGCGCTGGGAGCTGCGCAGCTATCACAACGGCGAGTCGCTGCGCGCCGCCCTGGCCGCGTTTGGGCTGAGCGGCGGCACCGTCGCCATGGAGTATTCGCCCATGGGCGAGCTGCCGTACGTCTCGCGCGTGGACGGCGGCACGCTGGACGTGGTGCGCTCGCTCGGCGCGGAGGTGGCCAGCTCGGCCGACCTGCTGCAGCTCGCCATCGCGCAGTGGGACGAGCACCAGGTAGCGCAGCACGACCAGGCGGCGCAGCTGGTGGACGCGGTCAAGAATGAGGCCTTCGCGCTGGTGCGGGAACGCCTGGATGCCGGGCAGGCGGTGGACGAGTACGAGGTGAGCCGGTTCATCGAGCAGCAATTCGCGGCGCGCGGCCTGGCGACGATCTACCGGCCAACCGTGGCGGTGGGACCCAACAGCGCCAACCCGCACTATGAGCCGACCCCGGAAAAGAGCCTGCCCATCAAGCGCGACCAGTGGCTGCTGATCGACCTCTGGGCGCGGCTGGACCAGCCGGGCTCGCCGTTTGCCGACGTGACCTGGGTGGCGTGGACCGGCCCATCACCCGTGCCCGAACGCCACCAGCGCGTCTTCGAGGTAGTGCGCCGCGGGCGCGACCTGGCGCTGGAGCGCCTGCAGCAGGCGGCGCTGGAAGGGCGTGCCCCACAAGGGTGGGAGATCGACCGTGCAGTGCGCGACTACATCGCGGGCGAGGGATTTGGGCAGCAGTTCACCCACCGCACGGGCCATAACCTGGGCCCGGAGGAAGTACACGGCTCGGCCGGCGTGTGCTTGGACGACTTCGAGACGCACGACGTGCGCGCGGTGCTGCCGGGCGTGGCCTTCTCCGTGGAACCGGGTATCTACCTGTCGGGTGACTTCGGCGTGCGGCTGGAGCTGAATGCCGTCATGACCGCCGGCGGGCCGCAGGTGTACACGCCCGTGCAGCACGAGGTGATCCGGCTGCTGTAGCTGTGTCGGTCACCGGTCCAGGTAGGCCTCCACTGCATCGGCATCGGTATCGATCAGCAAGTGGCCGTCGATGTCCACCACCGGGGCCAGCGTCTGGCCGGACTTCTTCACCATCTCCTGGAAGTACTCGCGGTTGCCGGTCACCACGCGCTCCTCGAAGGGCACGTTGCGCGCGCGCAGCAGCTCCGTGACTTCATCGCACCAGCCGCAGCCGATCTTGGTCCAGACGGTGATCTTCATGCTGGTAAGTACACCCCTTGCGTCAAGTGATGACGGTACAGTGATGCTTCACAGTGACCGGCTGCGGGCCACAGAGGCTCACCGAAGCACACAGTGGACGACGCAGGAACAGGGCCAGTGCGCCTGATTGGGAGGGCTCAAGACATGGCGGCCGAGGTACGCCACGAGGCGGCGGATGACGGTGGGTTCAGGCTGAAGCTCTTCGAGGGCGAAGAGGCGGTGGCACGGCTGGCGGTCGGACGCTACACCATGCGGGTGGCGGGGGTAGGCGTCCCAATGGCTGGCGTCGCCGACGTGGTGACCCACCCCGCGCACCGTGGCAAGCGGCTGGGCGTGCAGATGCTGAGCGCGGCGGTGGCGCGCATGCGCGAGGAGCGCTACCCGCTCTCGGTGTTGTTCGGCGTGCCGGACTTCTACCACCGGTTCGGCTACACGCCGGTGCTGCCCCAGTACGCCGTGAACGTAGCCACCCGCGACGCCGAACGCCTTGCCTCCGACGGGAGTGGAACACCCCCCACCACTCCGCAACCCACGGTGCGACCCGGCACTCCTGAGGATGCGCCTGCCCTGCTCGCCCTCTACGACCGCACGAACGCACGGCGTAGCGGGACGCTGCAGCGCAAGGTGGACAAGCTGGATCCGACGCCGAAGCGCGAGACCGAGCACTGGTGGACACACGCCCGGCGCACCCTGGTGGCGGAAGCGGGCGGCCACCTATTGGGGTACGCCGTGCTGAGCGGCAACCCCGCGCAGTTTCGCGTGCTGGAGGTAGTGGTCCCCGCGGAGAGCGTGTCCACGGCCGGAGCAGCGCTCGTCGCGGCGCTGGCGCATGAGGCGGTAGAACGCCGGCTGGAGCAGGTGCGCCTGCCATTACCCCCGGACGAGCCGCTGGCGCTGCTGCTGCGGCAGGCCGGCTGCAAGGTGGAGATCACCTACTCCGCCAACGCAGATGGCATGGGTCGCATCGTTGACCTGAAGGCGCTGGTGGATGCCCTCCAGCCGGCGCTGGCTGCGCGGGCGCAAGCGCTGCCTGAAGGAGAGCAGCCAAACGCGCTGGAGCTGACCTGCGTGGCGCAGGGCGAGGAGCCGGAAATGCGAGCGACGGTGCAGCTTGGCGACCACGGCGGTGGACGCACCATCAGCCTGACCGTGCCTCAGCAGCGCCTCTGCCAGCTAATGATGGGCTACCAGGGTATTGACGCCATTTGCTGGCAGCACCCGGACGCCTGCAATGACGCGGATGTTGAGCTGCTCCGCGCCCTGTTCCCCACTGGCTATCCCCATATGTGGCAGATCGACCATTTTTAACCTTCCATGAATCTTCCTCCCTTCCGCCTGGAGCGGTACTTCGCCCGCTGGGAGTTCGACGCGCCGTACCTGCTGTGCGCGTCTGACCTGGACGGCTACCGGCTGGACGAACTGCTGGCGCTGGCCGATGACGAGACGCGCGCGCTGTGGCAGGACCTCACGCTTGGCTACACCGAGGCCGGCGGCCACCCGCTGCTGCGCGCCGAGATCGCCGGGCTGTACGAAGGTGTGCGCCCCGACGAGGTGCTGATCTTCTCCGGCGCGGAAGAGGCGATCTTCGCCTTCGCCAACACTGCCGTGGGGCCAGGCGACCACGCCATAGTGACCTGGCCGGCGTACCAATCGCTTTACGAGGTGGCGCGCGGCGCAGGAGCGGAAGTCACGTTCCTGCCGCTGCGGCACGAAGACGGCTGGCGCCTTGACGTGGACGCGCTGCGCGCGGCGGTGCGCCCCAACACACGGGCGATCGTGATCAACTCGCCGCACAACCCCACCGGGGCGCACCTGGATCGCGCCACCTTCGACGCGGTGGTAGCGGTGGCGCGCGAGGCGGGTGCCACACTCTTTTCCGACGAGGTCTACCGCTTCCTAGAATATGATCCCACGGACCTGCTGCCGGCGGCGGTCGAGGCGGACCCGTGCGCCATCAGCCTTGGGGTCATGTCCAAAGCGTTTGCGCTGGCGGGGCTGCGGATCGGGTGGATCGCCACGCACGACGCGGCGCTGCGGGCACGCCTCTCCGCGCTGAAGGACTACACCACCATCTGCGCCAGCGCGCCGAGCGAGATCCTTGCGTTGATCGCACTGCGCGCCAGGCGAGCCGTGCTGGCGCGCAGCCACGCCATCATCGGCGAGAACCTCCAGGACGTGGATCGTTTCCTAGCGCGCTGGTCGCACCGAATGGACTGGGTGCGCCCGCACGCGGGCTGTATCGGCTTCCCACGCCTGCTCGACGACGAAGCCGTGGAGCAATTCACCGATCGACTCGTGCGGCAAGAAGGGGTGCTCCTAATGCCGGGATCGGCGTTCAACCTTGGTCCGGGCGACGCCAACCACTTCCGCCTTGGCTTCGGCCGCCGCTCCTGCCCGGAAGCGCTGGAGCGCCTGGACCGCTTCCTCTGCACGACCTGAACACGCCGCGACCACGGCGTAGAGGCGTCACGCGCGGCGGTCACGAAGGCCTACCACGGCGACCTGCAGGTGGTGCTCGACCAGCCACGATAGCCACCTGCAAGTGGTACTGGGCCAACCGCAATCAGGAGGCGAGAACGTTCCCGCTACGCTTTGCGTATGCCTGACCTCGGGCGCGCTCCCCGCCGCACCCTGCTCGCGTCCGCCGCGCTCCTGGGCGCGTGCCGGGAGGATCGCCAGGCGACTGAAGGGGAGACGCGCACGGCCGGCGCGCCCACGCCGGGAGCGACAAGCCGGTCGGGCGTGGCAGGCGCACTGCAGGCGCAGGAGGCGCCCGGCACACAGGGGGTGCAAGGAGCACAAGGACCGCAGCCGGTGGCGCTGCTGCCAGAGGATGCGCTGGCAGCATTCCGCTTGAACGGGCAGAACGCCGCAGATGCGCGGCTGGAACGCGTGGTGGTGGAGGGGCAGCCGTTCGGCCACGCGCTGCGGGCGCGTACCGAGCGCGAGCCACAGCTGGACTACCACATCCAGCTACAAGCTCGGACGGTGGCGGCGGTGGAAAAGGGGGACGTGATCCACGTTTCCTTCTGGCTCCGCGGTGCGGCGGCCTCGGCGGAGACGGGAGAGGCGCGCACAGCGCTTGTCTTGGAGAAAGCGAGCGAGCCATACACCAAGCTGCTCACGCTGCCCGCGGGAGCGCAGGTGGAGGCGGAGGACTGGCGCCGGGTAGAGCTGCCATTCACTGCCGCCGAGCGCTACGCTGCCGGCGAGGCGCAGGTGCTGTTCCGGCTCGGCTACCAGCCACAGACGCTGGAAATCGGCGGCCTCTCCGTGCTGAACTATGGCAAGCAGATCAGCGTGCAGGACCTGCCGCGCACCAGCCTGACCTACACCGGCCGCGAGCCCGGCGCCGCCTGGCGCCGCCTGGCAGAGGCGCGCATCGAGCAGGTGCGCAAGGGCGATCTCAACGTGCTGATCACAGACGCCGCCGGAAGGCCGCTGCCGGGCGCGACGGTAGCCGTGCGACTGCGGCGCCACGCGTTCGGGTTCGGGTCGGCGGTGGCAGCGGCCCAGTTGGTGGCACAGGGGGCCGATGGCGACCGGTACCGCGAGGCGGTGCCACGACTGTTCAACACCGTAGTGCTGGAGAATGACCTGAAGTGGCCCAACTGGGAAGACCAGTCGCAGCGGCCGCGCACGCTGCAGGCGCTGCGCTGGCTGCGCGACCAGGGGCTGGCGGTACGCGGCCACACGTTGGTCTGGCCGGCCTGGCGCTGGTTGCCGCAGAACGTGCAGACGCTGCGCAACGACCCCGCTGCGCTACGCCGCCGCGTGGACGACCACATCGCGGATGAGGTGAGCACACTACGCGGTCAAGTGGTCGACTGGGATGTGGTGAACGAGCCGCACCAGAACCACGACCTGATGGACATCCTCGGCGAAGAGGTGATCGTGGACTGGTTCCGCCTGGCGCGCGAGCACGACCCGGCGGCGCGCCTCTTCCTGAACGAAGCGACCGTCCCGGCGCCCGGTGCGCGGCAAGACCACCTCTTCAAGACGGCGCGCTTCCTGCTCGACCGCGGCGCGCCGCTCGGCGGGATCGGCATCCAGTGCCACTACGGCATGGCGGTGCAGCCACCGGCGCAAATTGGCCCGGCGTTAGACCGCTTTGCCACGCTGGGATTGCCCATCCAGGTCACCGAGTTCGACGTGGATACCAGCGACGAGGCGCTGCAGGCCGACTTCACGCGCGACTTCCTGCTGGCGACCTTCAGCCACCCAGCGGTGGACGCGGTGCTGATGTGGGGCTTCTGGGCGGGCCGCCACTGGCGGCCCGACGCCGCGCTCTACCGGCGCGACTGGTCGCCCAAGCCCAACGCCGAAGTATGGAGTGACCTGGTGCTGCGCCAGTGGCGCACCGAATCGCAGGGGCGCGCCGGCGAAGACGGCGTGTACCGCACGCGCGGCTTCCTGGGTGACTACAAGATCGAAGCAACAGTGGGGCAGCGGCGCGGGACGGCCCAGGCCACGCTGGACCGCGATGGCTCGACAGTGCGCGTGACGCTAGAGTAGGGCATGTTTCGCCGTGAGCTGCGGGAAGACGTGCTGGGACTCTGGGCGCTGGACGCGCATGAGCACCTGTGGCTCCCGGAGGAGCACGCCAAAGAAGCGACCGACTGCTTCTACCTGACCGGCCACTACCTGGACGACGACCTCGTGTCGGCAGGCATGCCTGACGACACGATGGAGGCGCTGCGCGACACCACCATCCCGCTGGAGCAGCGCTGGCAATCGTTCGCGCCGTGGTGGGAGTTCGCGCGGACCACCGGCTACGGCCAGGCAGTGGAGCGCTGTGTGCGCGCACTCTACGGCGTAGACGGACTCAACGAGGGCACGTACCACCAGGTGTCCGAGCTGGTGGCGGCCAACGCGGGCAGCGTGGCGTGGTACGAGCACCTCTTCAAGGAGAAGGCGCGACTGATTGGCTGCCTGGCCGACATCTACCGCCTGGACGGCGGTGACCGGCGCTACTTCCTGCCGGTCATGCGCCTGGACAGCTGGATCATGGCGCGCGACCGTCACGAGATCCTGGCACGCGCGGAGAGCGCCAACCAGGGCAGCAACTCCGGTGACACTGGGCACGCCGGGTCGGACGGGCCCGGCAGCCTCGACGCCTACCTGCGCTGCATGGACGCCATGTTGGAGCGCTTCCTGGCGGCCGGAGTGGTCGGGCTGAAGTGCGGACTCGCCTACCGGCGCTCACTTGCCTTCGACGTGGTGGAGCGGGCGATTGCCGAGCGGCTGTTCGAACGGGCACTGCGCGATGACCTCCCACCGGCGGAAGCCAAGCCACTGCAGGACTTCCTATTCCAGGAGGTGTGCGACCGGGCCGCGGCGCTGGGGCTGCCGTACCAGGTGCACACCGGGCTGCAAGGGGGCAACGTAAGCCCCAATGGGCCGGATATCCGGCGCACCAACCCGGCGCTGCTGACCGCGGCGCTGCGCGCGCACCCACAGACGCGCTTCGACCTGTTTCACGGCGGCTACCCGTACGGCGGCGAGCTGGCGACGCTGGCCAAGAACTTCCCTAATGTCTCCATCAACGCCTGCTGGCTAGCGATCATCTCGCCCACCGTCCTGCGTCGGCAGCTGCACGAATGGCTGGACACTGTGCCGCACAACAAGATCCAGGCGTTTGGCGGCGATTACCGCATGCCGGAGCTGAGCTACGCGCACGGCCTGATGGCGCGCGAGGCGCTGGCGGACGTGCTCGCGGAGCGCGTGGAAGCGGGCTTCCTCTCAGAGAGCGACGCACCGCTCCTGGCGCGGCGGCTGCTGGCGGAGAACGGCATCGCGCTCTTCAAGCTGAGCGCGGAGCACGTTCACGCAGCTACCGCGCCGCTGACGGTGGGATAGCCAGGGGCTAAAGCCGCCCGGCTGAATCTGGGCGAAGTCCCTGCGGGACTCCTCACCCTTCCCAATGTCCTACAGCGAAACGGTCTTCCCCGCCCGCGCCGCCTCGTAGAACGCCAGGCAGACGGCGAGTGTCTTACGCGAATCATCGATCGTGGCAACGGGCTGCTTGCCGGTAGCGAGACATTCGAGCAGGTGCTCGACCAGGCCGCCCGCCGCGCGGCCACCCGGCGCGGCGATGGTAGTCCAGCCATCGCCCCCCGGCGAATCGAAGTTGCCGGTGACCGACACTTTGCCGGTGAGGGTGGCGTCATGGACCAGCTGGCCTTCCGAGCCGACGATCTGGGTGACGCTCAGTCCGCGGCCGGGCTTCGCCGTCCACGTCACTTCCACCGAAGCGACGGCGCCGTTGTCGAACTCCAGCAGCGCGTTGCCGTAGTCCTCCAGCTCGGGCGGCAGCTCCGGGTGGACCAGGGTCTTCGAGACACCCGAGACGCGCGCCACCTCCGCGTCAAACAGCCAGCGCAGGTAGTCCACCTGGTAGATGGCGTGGTCCAGCCACCCGCCGCCCGGGACCTTGCTTGGGTCAAGCCACCAGGTCTTGTCGCTGCGCCGGCCCGGCCAGTCCTGGCTGGCGCCCTCCACGGTGGCGCGCTGTACGATGGTGGCAGAGACCGGCTTGCCAATGCGCCCTTCGCCAATCCACACCTTGAAGCGGTTCGCCACCGCGTTGACGCGGTGCGACGAATCGAGCGAGATAAACGGCGTGCCCTTCTCCTTCACCGCCCGGACCAGCCGGTCCGCATCCTGGAGGCTCATGACGAACGGCTTGACGCTCACGATGGGCTTGCCCAGCCGCACCGCTTCCAGGCACAGGTCCACGTTCTCCGCGGTGGTGCACGCCGTGACCACCACGTCCACGTCGTCGCGCCGCACTACTTCCGCGTAGTCGGTGGTGGCGTGCGGCACCCCGCGCTCGGCGGCAAACGCCCGCAAGCGCTCCTCATCGCGGTGCGCGACGGCAACGCACGTGCCGTACGTGCTCCCCTTCAGCCCATCCACCGCCGCGATCCCCGCGTACCAATGGTCTAACCCCACCACCCCCACGCCATACCGCTTCTGTTGTTCGGTCATCGTATCTCCCTTGCCTCCTGGATGTTGCGAGAGCGTAGCGCACCCAGAGGAGTGGTCGTAATGGCCGGCTGACAGTAAGTGCTCGTTTCAGAACCTCCGTTCGCCCTGAGCCTGTTGATGGGCGTGGTGTCTATCCCAGGCTGCTTGTAGATGGGGTACAACGCAGGCGTGCCCAGGCTGCCTCGCTCAACTGGGGAAGAAATGGTCCGCGCATTGCAGATGTCCCGGCCGGTGACGAGCCTGCTGTGCTCGCCCAGGTGCGCGTCCTCGCGGCCTAAGCTGGTCCGAGCTGTTCCGCGCCGCCCGGCAGCACCCGTAGGTGGCGTCGCACCCAGTCGCGCCGCTCGGCATCAGTCAGAGCGTCCGGGCCGGGCGGGCAGGTGGCCAGCGGCGCGCCAAGCACTTCGGCTTCCAGCTGCGCCAGCTCGCTCTCGCAGCGCTGCAGCACGCCCGGCTCACCGCGCGCTCTCAGGACGGTGTCGAGCTCTATCAGCCGGTGCGTGCGCTCCACCAGCAGCCGGCGCAGCTGCGCGCCCACGTGGTCCGCGCGCCCGTCGTACTCCACCTGGCTGCCATGGTCAGAATGGTCAGCTTGGGAGCCGTGGAGAGCGCCGCTTTCGGTCCCCTCACTGCTTCCGCGTCCTACCACCGGTGAGGACCTACCACAACCCCGCCTGGGTCAGCAGCGCCACGATGCCGGGGATTTCTTCGTCCGTGATAGGCGCCGGGATGTGCACCTGCACGCCGGGACGCCGGGTGGCGTAGTTGTTCAGGATCACCGGCGCATACGCGGCGGTCTCGGTGTACCCCCCAATGGGCGGCACCGCGGTCAACCCTACTGAGCGCCACGCTTGCACCGCACCCACGCCGGCGTTGTAGGAGGCCAGCGCCCAGTAGAGGTCGCCCCCCAGGATCTGCAGCGACTCGGCCATGTAGCGCACGCCCACCCGCACGTTGAGCTCCGGCTCCATGATCGTCTCGCGCGGCGTCACCACGTTCCAATCGCCATACATGAAGCCGGAGAACGTGCCGGGCATCACCTGCATCAAGCCCAGCGCACCGGCCCAGCTCTCCGCCGTAGGGTCGCCCGCGCTCTCCTGCTGGATCATGGCCAGCAGCAGGTCGTCGTTGAGACGCGTCGCGCCACCCCTGAGACGACCTTCCGCCGCGGCCTCCGCCAGCGCTTGGCGCACCAGCGGACGCCAGCGCTCGATGCGCGGCGCGAACGGCCGCTGCACCCCTTCCAGCAGCGGGGTCGCGGGAGCTGCCGGCACGGCTGGGACTACCGGGGCCGGTGCGACCGGTGCTGCCGGGACTTCAGGCTCCGCCGCGGGGGCAGGCAGGGCCGGTTCAGGAGACTGTATGGCTTCCGGGATCGCCACAGCATCGCTAGACAGTGTCGCGACATCAGGGGGATCCGCCATGATGGCCGCCAGGGCCGCAGCTGCAGATGCATCCGCCGGCACTACCGGCTGCGATACCGGCTGCGACAGCGTAGAGGGGGCAAGGGCGACGGTGGATTGCGCCGCGTCGGGTGAAGCCGTGTGTCGCGGAGCGCACCCCGCCTCCAACAGAACGGTGGCCGCCACCAGGGCCATCATCACCGGCTTCGCCGACTTCGCCGCCTGGTCAAATCGGACTAGACGCACTGCTTCCCTCCGAGCTCCGTGCTGCACGCTCCCGGAGCCGTCTCCGTTCGCCTGACCTAGTCTGTCAACCGAAGAGGAAGAAACTAAGCGCGTAGCCCAGGTGGGGTAGCCCGGAAGAGTAGGGCGGGTTGCGCCAGCCGGTTACCCTGCCGGAAGTACGTAGCTCGGACCACCTAGCCCGCGTCGACAGGCACCAGCGTGAACGTCTTGCGCTGGCCACCGCGCAGCGCCACCACCGGGAAGAGCTGGCCGATGGCCGGCGCCTGGAGGATGGCCTGCAAGTCGGCGTGCTTCTGGACCGAGCGGTTGCCCACCTTCACCAGCAGGTCGCCGGTGCGCACGCCGGCCAGCGCCGCCGGCTTGCCCGGCTCCACGTGCACCACCTCCAGGCCCACCGGCTGCTCCAGGTCCAGCAGCTGGCGCCACGCCGCCGGGATTGAGCGAGCTTGAGTCGCGATTCCCAGGTACGCGCGGCGCACGCGGCCCTCGCGGATCAGCAAGCCCGCTACCCAGCGCGCGGTGTTGATGGGGATGGCAAAGCAGATGCCCTGCGCGCCGGGGTGGATGGCGGTGTTCACGCCGATGACCCGGCCGCGCGAGTCCACCAGCGGGCCGCCCGAGTTGCCGGGGTTGAGCGCGGCGTCGGTCTGCACCACGTTCTCGATCAGGCGCTTGCCGTTGGGCGCCGGCAGCGTGCGGCCCAGCGCGCTGATCACGCCCGCCGTGACCGTCGTCTGCAGCCCGTGCGGGTTGCCGATGGCGATGGCCACCTGCCCCACGCGCAGGCGCTCCGAATCCCCTAGGGCGGTGGCCGGGAACTGCGCCGCGTAGTGCCCCTTCACGCGCAGCACGGCTAGGTCGGTAGCGGGGTCGGTGCCCACCACCTCCACCTCCAGGCTGCGCCCGTCCGGCGGCACCGCCTCCAGCTGGCGGGCGCGCTCCACCACGTGGTTGTTGGTCAGCAGGTACCCATCGGGCGTCAGGAAGAAGCCTGATCCGGCGCCGCGCACTTCGAACGGACCACGCCGCGTGCGCACCTCCCCCAGCACCGAGATGTTCACCACCGAAGGGCTTACGCGCGTCACCACGCCACTGACCGCCCGCGAGTACGCGTCAAGCAGCGCCTCCTCGTCATCCGCCCGGATGTCACCCGGTACCTGCCGCCCCGGCAGCACGTCACCCACCACGCCACCACTGCCCACGCTTCCTGTGCCGGATACATCCCCTGCAACCGTCCATCCCTCTTCCGGCCAGGCTGCTGGTCCCATTGCGCTCATGTCACCTTTATAGCGCCGCACGCAAGGAAGCTGAACCAGGAACGGAAGAGGCGGGACACCGGACGAAGGGACCGTCGAAGGGCTATCCTCCCGGCGGACACGGCGAGCACCCAATCGGGAGAGGAGCACAGCGGATGTACGTCAACACGGCTAAGGAAATGATGCTGCGCGGAGAGCCGGCCTTCGGCTACGCGCTGCACACGGGATCGCCCATCGCGGCGGAGTTGCTGGCGCGCAGCGGGATCGACTTCCTGCTGGTGGAGACGCAGCACGGCGCCTGGGGCCACGACGGCGCGACCCTGGCGTTCATGGCCATTATGGGCAGCCCGGCCGTGCCGATGGCGCGCGTGGCGAAGAACGACTACACCTACATCGGCAAGTTCCTGGACCAGGGTTGCATGGGGATCATCGTGCCCATGGTCGATACGCCGGAAGACGCCAAGAACGCGGCGGATGCGTGCCGGCTGCCCCCGCGCGGCACCCGCTCCTGGGGCATGGGCCGCGCCCGCGCCTACGGCGACGACTACCTGCTCTGGGCTGATGACCAGATCTACTGCTCGGTGCAGATCGAGAGCGCCACGGCGGTGAAGAACGCCGAGGCGATCATGGCCACGCCCGGCGTGGACGGCTGCTGGATCGGACCGAACGACCTGGGCCTCTCCATGGGCATCCACCCGCGCGACATCCCTACAAATGACGAGCACGCGCGCGCCCTAGAGACAGTGGTGCAGGCATGCAAGAACACTGGCAAGATCGCGGGCCTGTCCTGCTCCAGCCCGGAAGAGGCGGCCCGCCGCGTTGGCGAGGGCTACCAGTTCCTCACCGCGTCCAGCGACGCCAACTTCCTGATGAACGGCGCGCGCGCCAGCCTCAAGACGATGGGGCGCTGAGAGGGACTACCACTCCCCCGTTCGTGGTGAGCTTGTCGAACCACACCCTTCGACAGGCTCAGGGCGAACGGCACCACAGTTGGACGTTCTATTACAAAAGGAAGCCGCGATGCCCGATTTCCCGATCATCGATTCCCACGTGCACCTGTGGGACCCGGCACACTTCCGCATGGAGTGGCTGGACGCCAACCAGCGGCTGAACAAGACCTTTGGGCTGGCCGAGTACGACGAGCACACCGCCGGTATCCAGGTGGAGGGCATGGTCTACCTGGAGGTGGACCTGGCGCCGGAGTACAAGCTGCTGGAAGCGCAGTGGGTGGATGCCCTGGCGCAGCAGGACGGCCGGCTCAAGGCGATTGTGGCCAGCGCGCCGCTGGAGTACGGCGAGCAGGTGCGCGCCTTCCTGGAGGCGCTGGTGGCAGTCGGCCCGCGCGTCAAGGGAGTGCGCCGCCTGCTGCAAGGGGAGTCCGACCCCGCCTACTGCCTGCAGCCGCGCTTCGTGCGCGGGGTCCAGCTGCTGCCGGAGTTTGGGCTTTCCTTTGATATATGCGTCTACCACCCGCAGCTGGCCAGCGCCGTGGAGCTGGTGCGCCGCTGCCCGGAGACCAGCTTCATCCTGGACCACATCGGCAAGCCCAACATCCGCGGCCACCAACTGGACCCGTGGCGCTCCGAGATCGATGCGCTGGCCGCCCTGCCCAACGTGGTGTGCAAGGTCAGCGGCGCCACCACTGAAGCTGACCTGGAACACTGGACCGTCGACGACGTGGCGCCCTACGTCAACCACGTCCTGGCCGCCTTTGGCGAGGACCGCGTCGTCTACGGCGGCGACTGGCCGGTGGTGCTGAATGCGTCTCCCTACAAGCGCTGGGCGGAGACGCTAGACACGCTCACCGCCTCGCTCTCACCCCAAGCCAAGCGCAAGCTGTGGGCCGACAACGCCCGCCGCTTCTACCGTCTGGACGAAGGTGGGGCGGGTTGACCGCCAACTGACCGACACTGCATGACGCGCGCTACCCCACCATGCGGAGCAACGCAGCCCACTCGGCGACCACTTCGCGGTGGAGCGCTTCGGCTTCGTCAAGCAGCGGCTTGACCTGGGCGGCCGGGACGGCGGCGCCGCTCTCTTGCGCTCGCGCCACTAGCTCAGCTGCCTGGCGCAGCCGCAGCTCGGCGCGGGCTGCCTTTGCGCCATCAGGACGCGCTGCGTCCTGTGGGGCGCTGACCAGCACCGCGCTGGCCTGCTGGTTCCATGCCACCTGCTGCTGGAAGTGCAGCGAACGCGCCAGCGTGACCTGCGCATCGCCGGATAGGAACGCCACGGCGCCTGCACCACCGCTCGCGCTAGCCAGGCTCACGTTGCGCGGCGCCGCACCCGCCGCGGCCTGGAGCAGGCCACCGGCAGCCGCCGCGCGCAGCGCCCCGGCGTAGTTAGTCCACGCCTTGTCGTAGCCGGAGAGCGCGCGAGTAGCTGCCGCCGCTACGGCTGCGCCGTCAGCAGCCGGCCGGGCTGAAACCGCCTGGATGTGCTGGGCCGGCTGGGTTGTGCCAGCCTGCGGAGCCGGCGCCACGAGAAGCAACGGAACTGTCGTCTGTGCTGTCTGTGGCCGGACTGCTTGCTGGACCGGCTGCGCAGCCGGGGCCGGCGCCTCAACGCTGACAACCGGTGCATTTGCTTCGGCCGGCGCCGGCGCAACCGCCATAGTCTTGGCTGCGGGAAGCGCCCCACCACGGCTGTCGGAAGCGGTGGGTTGACGTGTGTCTACGGCGGCCAGTACGCCTGAGCCGGCGGGAACCACTGTCTGGATTGGCTTCGTTGTTTGCGCGGGTTGAACCGGCTGTGTTGCCTGGCTCTCACGCGCAGCAGGGGCTACCGTGGCAGCGCCAAGCCCGGCAGCGTTGGCGCGGGCGGCGGCGGCATTTGCGGCGGCGTTGGCGCTCGCCTGCGTTGCCTGCGTGGCGGCGGACGCTCCGGCACTCCGCGTTGCCTGCGTGGATACGGACGGAGCCGCGGAAGCCGCGCTGCGCGACTCGGTGGCGAGCGCCGCCACGGGGGCGATGCCCTGGAAGGGGCGGGCGACCACGAAGGCCCAGGCGGCAAAGACCGCCACGAGCGCGCACAGGCCGAACACTCCCGCGATGGTGGCGGGAGCGTAGTGACTGCCGCCCAGTGCGGCTGCCCCCACAACACTCCCAACATCCCCGGCGCCCGGCACTGAGGCAGCGTGGCGATACCAGGCCGGCGCTCCCGCGGAACGGGGGGCCGACGCGGTGTAGCGGGGCGCAGAGCCAGGGCCCTGCTGAGGTGCGGACGCCTGCGGTGCGGGTGCCGCCACGTCCAGAGACAACGGGCCCGCAGTCAGCGCCGCGTGCGCCGCGTTGATGACGCGCATGCGCTCGGCCGCATCGGGCGCGCGGTTCACGTCCGGATGGAGCTCGCGTGCCAGGCGACGATAGGCGGCGCGCACGTCCCCCACACCGGCGCCCAAACCGAGCCCCAGCGCCGCGTACTGCGCCTGCCGTGTCTGCCTTGCCTGGGCTGCGCCCAGTGCGACTGGATCGACCATCTGACCGAGAGACTTCTCCGCCGCATCCGCCAGATGACGGATACGTGCTCATTATATGATCGGCCGGATAACCGGGATGTGAAGGGGTACCAGCGTTAGCCCCGCGCGTCTGCTCTTCACACGCGCGCCGGATGTAAGATGGATTGCCATGACAATAGAGGAGCACGCGACCCACTTCGCGGGGCAACCTGTAGTTGACTGGGAGCCGGATGCCGGCACGACGCTTGAGGATCCACTTCATCCCCGCCGCCGGCGCCGAGATCGGGAACATCTACACAGCGGACTTCGAGGCGTGTCTCCAGGAGCGTCCCTGCCCCCGCGCCGCCTGCGACTGCCACATCGGTTACGTCCACCTGGAAGAGCTGAACCTGGACAGCGTCTTCGGCAACGGGATCTTGGAGAGAATCCCCGCCTACGTCTCCGCGATTGGGCGGTAATCGTCCGGGTTGTCGTAGCCGCAGATCCAGGCCACGGCCTGGTGGCAGGTGCGCGTGGTGGGCGGCACGCGCAGCATGTAGTGGCGGCCGGTAGAGGGGCAGCGCACCGAGACGCAGACCAGCGGCTCATCCCCGGGCAGGCCCGCCCGCACCAGCTGGCGCTCGCCGCCTGGATCGCGGTCACGGTCCAGCACCTCGGCGCGTGCCTGGCGCACGAACCGCTCGTAGCCCATGCGCTCCAGCAGCACGCGCCGCAGCTCCACGTTCTCGGTCTCCATCACCTGCTGGGCGGTGATCGTCTGCGGCTGGAAGATCACCCGCGCCGCCACCGGCACACCGCGCCAGCGCAGCTGCGCGCTGCGCGCCCCCGCGGGCAGCCGCTTGATCCTGGTGCCGGCGATGTCAAGCCAGGAAGTGACCTCCAGACGCTCAGGCAGCTCTGACAGGTTGGCGCAGTCGCGCAAGTCCAGCTGGCAGACCCGCGTCAGCCAATCCGGCAGAGACGCCAGGCCGGTGCAGCCGCGCGCCACCAGGCGGCCGAAGCGCAGCGTGCCGCGCGCCGGCCAGCGCATCAACCGGATGCAGCCGGATAGGTCCAGGAAGCAGACGTCGAGTCCCTCCGGCAGCGCCTCAAGCGACGTGCAGCCGCGCAGCACCAGCGACCCCACCTTCAGTCGCTCCGGCAGCCGTTCCAGCGCGGTACACCCGGAGAGGTCGAGCGTGTAGTCCACGCGTAAGCCGTCGGGAAGAGACTCCAGACGGGTGTGGCGTAGGATCAGCTCGTATACCCGCAGGCCGTCCGGCAGGCGCTCCAGCGCAGTGCAGCCGTCCAGGTTGAGGCGCTTGACCCGCAGATCCGGCGGCAGCTGTCGCAGCGCGGTACAGCCGCTCAGGTCCAGGCTCGTGACGGAGAGGCCACGCGGCAGCGTCTGCAGGCGCTCCTGGTTGGCCAGGCTGAGGTGGCCGCTCACGTGGAGCCCGTCGGCATCGCGTCCCGCCAGGATGCGCTTGCGCGCCTCGGCGGCGCTCACTGCCCGCACACGCGGCAGTGTCAGAACCATCAGACGTCTCTCCTTTTCACGCCCACCGGCACGCTCTGCCGCACGCCTAATCCACCACACGCCGAATCTCGCGTGGCGTGTACTCGCGCTGCGTCCACACCCGGTAGGTCCCTTGCGGCAGCGTGATGGGGTGGTGCTCCTCGTGCACTACCCGTGCGCTGGGCGCCACCACGCGCAGGTACATCACGCCGTCCAGCTCATAGAGCATTGCCGTCTCCGGCTCCGCTACTCGGTGGCTGTGCCCCGTGATCTCGCCCCACACCAGCACCGCCGTCGGCCGTCGGCGCGCCTCCGCCGGGACTTCCGCCGTCGCCGCAATCAGTACGTCTCCATGTCGCCAAAGCACGCGGGCCACCTCCTCTGTGCACTATATAGAACTGATGTTCTATGCGCTCATCATACTACGGTCGCGGGCAGAAGGGAAGTCCCCAATATGGATGGTGCGGACGCTACCATCGCCCGCACAGGGAGCGAGCGACATGAAGGTGTTGGTGACCGGCGCGGGCGGCCGGTTGGGCAGCGTGCTGGTGGCGGCGCTAGTCAAGGCGGGGCACGAGGTGAACGCGCTAGACGTGCAAGCCAGCGCCGGCCTAGGCGCGCTGCAGCGGCTAGACGGTGGAGACCGCGTGCGCCTGTTCCGCGGCCACCTAGAGCACTATGCCGAGGTGGAGCCTGCCGTGGCCGGCGTGGAGGCCGTGTTCCACCTGGGCGCGGCGATGGGCTCGTTCACCGATTTCCAGTTCTACACCACCAACGTGACCGGCACGTTCCACGTACTCCAGGCGGTGCGCCGCGTGGCGCCCAACCTGCGCCGCTTCGTCTTCCCCAGCTCGGACGCGGTGTACGAGAAGTACATCCCCGGCGGCCTGCCGGCGCCCATCCAGCCCGAAGCGACGCCCCGCGACGGCAAAGGGCTGTACGCGATGAGCAAGATCCTGGGAGAGGAACTGTGCTGGAGCTACCTCCGCACCTACGGCATCCCCTGCACCGTCTTCCGCTTCCCCATCGCTCGTGCCGCCGCCGAGCTGCCGGAGTTCTACGAGTTCTGGCTGGACGGCCTGCTGCGCCACAAGCGCGGACAGCGGCGCGTGGACCCAGAGTCAGGGGCGGCAGTGGAGGTGTTGGAGCGGCTGCAGCGCGACGCCGGTGGCGAGCGCCGCCTGCTGGTCGCCCGCGACGTCAATGGGCGGCCCTACCAGCGCGTCTACGCCGACGCGCGCGACGTGGCGCAGGCGCTGTTGCTCAGCCTGGAGACCGGCGCCGCCACCGGGCGCTCGTTCGCCGTAGCGGGCAAGGACCAGCCCGCCACCAGCGAGCAGATCGTCCCCTACCTCTCCCAGAAGCTCGGTGTCCCCTACGTCGAAGCCCGCCTGCCCGGCATCCCCACCTTCTACGACGTGGACACCTCCGCCACCAGAGACGTGCTCGGCTACCGTCCGGAGTACGACGTCTTCCGCATGCTCGACGAAGCGATGGCAGGCCGTTAGAACTACCAGGAGTACCTTCATGTCAGCTATGTCAACCTGTCCCACACCACGCTCGTCCACGCGCCGCCCCAAAGTCGCCATGATCGGCGCCGGCAGCGTCGTCTTCGCCAAGCGCCTGATGACCGACATCCTCTCGTGGCCCTCGCTGCAGGGCGGCGAGATCGCCCTGATGGACATCCACCAGGAGCGCCTGGACATGATCCACGCGCTGGGCACCCGCCTGGTGGAGCAGCAGCAGCTCGGCGCCAGCGTCACCAAGACTACCGACCGCCGCCAGGCGCTGGACGGCGCCGACTACGTTATTTCCATGATCCAGGTGGGCGGCCTGGAGATGTACGAGCCGGACGTGGAGATCCCCCGCCGCTACGGCATCGACCAGACAGTAGGCGACACGCTCGGCCCCGGCGGCGTCTTCCGCGGCCTGCGCACCATCCCCGTGCTCACGTCGATTGCGAAGGACATCGAGGAGCTGTGCCCGCGCGCGCTGTTCATTAACTACAGCAACCCGATGAACATCAATATGTGGGCAGTCTCCCGCGCCGCGCCCAGCGTGCTCAACGTCGGGCTGTGCCACTCGGTGCAGGGCACTGCCGAGCGCCTGGCGAAGTTCATGGAGGTGCCGTTCGAGGAGATGAGCTTCTGGTGCGCCGGCATAAACCACCAGGCGTGGTATCTGGAACTGCGCCGAGGCCACGGCCCCGGGTCGGAAGACCTGTACCCGCTGCTGCGCCAGAAGATGGAGGATCCGGAGGTCTTCGCCCAGGACCGCGTGCGGTTCGAGGTGATGCGCCACTTCGGCTACTTCGTCACCGAGAGCACCCACCACATGAGCGAGTACGTGCCCTGGTTCCGCACCAACAAGGACCTGATCGAGCAGTTCACCACCCCGCGCTGGGACTACTACGAGATCTGCAAAGACCGGCGCGACCCGCACTACGAGAAGATGGAGCGCCAGGCGCGCGGCGAGGAGCCGGTAGACACCAAGCGCACGCACGAGTATTGCTCGTTCATCCTCAATGCCATGGAGACCAACACGCCGTACCTCATGAACGGCAACGTGCAGAACACGCTGGGCCGCTCCACCCAGCTCAACGGCGGCCAGGGCTCCCTCCTCATCAGCAACCTGCCGCCCAACTGCAGCGTAGAGGTGCCCATCCTAGTGGATGGCAGCGGCCTGCGCCCCTGCGCCGTGGGCGACCTGCCCGAGCCGTGCGCCGCGATCAACCGCACCAACGTCAACGTCCAGGCCCTAGCCTTGGAAGGCGCCCTCACCGGCGACAAAGAGATGATCTACCGGGCAGTGCAGATGGACCCGCTCACCAGCGCCCTGCTCCCGCTGAACCGGATCCGCCAGATGGTGGACGAGCTCTTCGCCGCCGAAGCGGCGTATCTGCCGCAGTTCCAGTCGCAGAACGGGAAGGTGGCGAAGCGCAAGCGGGTGGCTGCGGCCAGTGCGTGAGCGCCGCCGAACCAACGCCACTGCGTGGGCAACGCACTACAGCTGAGAAACGCTCCCAGACACCGGCTCAACGACGCCGATGCCCAGGCGTCCTAGCGCCCGCGCGAGTTCCACCGCTCGTGGGAGTTCGGCGAGATCGACACCATCGGACACGTCTAGGAGCTCGATTCGCAGAATCGAACCGTCCGTGGCAATGTCCAGCCTCCTCCGGTCATCGAGCTCGCGAGTTTCCGCGTAGTCTCCACGCGCCAGAGTGACCCAGATCGCGTCTGCGACTGGATCGTGAGCAACCTTGATTGTGCTATCCATGGCTTCTTTAGGATGGCGGAGACGGCTGCGGTATGGGCTTCAGCGACGCCCATACTGCGGGGCAACTTGGTGCACTGTGAGCACTCTCACTTCCTGCTCAAGCGGGACAATGACCGCTTTCAGTCTACCGCAGGCACAATCGCCGACCAACTCACGCTTCCAGAGTTTATTGCCGGTCTGGTCGCTGTCATGGTTGGTGAGGAGCCACAGCACGTCGGCCCTGCGAATGAAGCGTTCTCGCATCGCTTGCTGGGCATGGTCGGTGAACACGACCGGGCGAGGCTGCGAGTAATCCATCGGTGGGTTTCTTGGAGAAGGACTACTCTCCAGAAGTCGCTTCAGTGTACCGGCTCATGGATTGAGAAGGCTGCCTCTCACGCTCAGAACCGCCGCATGAGCAGCAGCACTCCCATCCCAACCACCAGCGAGAGCCACACCCGCCGCGTGACGAGCGCCACCAGCGCCACCGCCAGGTAGCTGAGGTGCTCCCAGCGCGGCGGCACCAACTCTCCGCCAGGCGCCACCACTTCCGCCGCCACCAGCGCGCTCAGCACGGCGGGCGTGACATACCCGAGCCAGGAGCGCACCGCCGCTGGGAGGCGCTCCGGCAGGAACACCAGCGGCAGCGCCTTGGGCGCGTAGACGCACACTGCCATCGCCACCAGCAAGAGCGCGTCCCCGCCGGTCACCGGCCGCTGCTTCTGGGCACATCGTCCCGAACGGCCACACTCCCCTCTCCCTGTGGGGGAGGGGTCTCCTTGCCATTGAACACCCGCTCCACCACCGGCCCTGCGGCCGCTGCCAGCAGACCCGCGGCCACGATGTGCCAGCCGGGCGGCAGCGCTAACGCACCGGCCACGCCCAAGGCGGCGCCCAGCAGCGCCACAAAGGCGCGCGTGAGCGTGGTGCTGGTGAGCACCACCAGCACCAGGAAGACCATCGGGAAGACCGCGCCGGTAAGGTCGCTCCACCCGGCCAGTTGCGGACTCGCACCGGCCAGCACGCCCACCACTGTGCCACCGGTCCACGCGACGAACAGCGCCGCGCCCGACCCGGCCAGGTATGCCGGCTCGATGCGCGCTCCGTCCCGGTACCGCGCCGCCGCCGTGGCGTAGTTCTCGTCGGTCACGCCAAACGCCAGCACTGCCCGCAGCCAGCGCGGCGTCTCCGAAGGTCCGCCCATGCGCGTGGCGAGCGTCGCCGTCATGAGCGAGTAGCGCAAGCTCAGCGCCAATACCGTGAGACAGATCACCAACCCTGGCTGCTGCCACACCGAAAGCGCCGCCAGCTGCGCCGACCCCGAATAGACGATCAGAGACATCCCCACCACCAGCGCCTTACCAAGCCCCATCCCGACGGCGCTGGCCCCGAACACGACCCCCAGCAGCGCCACCCCCGGCAGGAACGGCAGCAGGTCCGTCACTCCCGCAACGGCAGCGCGGCGCATGGGAGCTTCTTCTATGGGAGGTTGCAAATCATGCGAACGACTACGCTCCCACTCCGGACAGCGCGCGCACCTGGACAGCTTCGCCGGTTTCGGCGCTCTTCCATGCGGCTTCGGAGAGCTGCATGACGCGCAGGCCACACTCGGCGGGGCTCTGCACGGTGTCGCGGCCCAGCACGGCGTCGATGAAGTTCTGGTCGGGCGTCGATCCCTGCGGCAGCGGCCCCAGGTCCACCGGCTGCGGGTTGCCCACCTGGCGCAGCTCCAGGAACGGCTCCGGCGAAGGCTTGCCGTGCATCGGCTGACCGATCATGCGGTAGTAGATCGCGCCCTTGCTGCCGTAGATGGTCACGTCTTCCCACACCGATCCGCCGATGCCCGGCGCCTGCCCGACGATACTCACGTTGCCCGCCGCGCCGCCCTTGAAGCGCACCGCCACCGCGGAGTTGACGTCCACCGGAAGCTGGAAGCTCTGCTGGGCCGCGAACACCGTCTCCGGCTCCAGGCCGGTGACGTGCAGCAGGATGTCCACCAGGTGACTGCCACTATCGTTCAGCTGCCCACCGCCAGAGAGCTCCGGCTTCACCCGCCAGGGCATCTCCTCTGCCGGTCGCGTCTCACCGGTCAGCGAGCCGTTCGGCCCGGCCAGGCGGAACTTGCTGGCGTACCACATCTGGTTCTGCAGCGCCTGCACGAACTCCACATCGCCGATAGCGCCTTCGTCGATCAGTCGCTTGATCTGGATGAAGGTGGGCTGAGTGTGGCGCTGATAGGAGACGAGCACGATCTTCCCGGTCTCGTCGCGTACGCGGATCACTTCTTCGGCCTCACGCACCGAGTTCACCATCGGCTTCTCCACCAGCACGTGCGCCCCGGCGCGCAGGCTGTCCAGGATCTGGCGGTGGTGGAAGCTT
>CADCTC010000196.1 GCA_902805635.1 uncultured Chloroflexota bacterium | reverse complement strand
GGCAGTACTCCAGCACCGGGCAGACCGAGCACAGAGGTTGCACGCCTTGACAGATGTGCTTTCCAAACGGGACTAGCAGCTTGTTGATCTCTACCCAGTAGCGCTGCGGCAGCTTCGCCTCTAACGCCCCCATCGTCTTCTCCGGCGTGCCGGCCTGGACGTAGCCCCAGCGGTTGGTGACGCGGTGCACGTGGATGTCCACCCCGATACATGCCTGGCCGCAGGCGATCCCCAGCGCCAGGTTGGCGCACTTGGGCCCGACGCCGTTGAACGACGTCAGCGTCTCGAAGTCGCAAGGCAAATCTCCGCCAAATTCCGCCTCTACGCGCGCGCCGATGGCGTGTATCTGGCGCGCCTTGGCGTCGTGGAAGGCGCAGCCGCGGATCAGCGCCTCTATCTCCTCCGGGGCTAGGGCCGCCACTGCCGCCGGGGTCGCGGCGCGCGCGAACAGCGTCCGCGCCAGCGGCAGCATCTGCTCGTCGCGCGTGCGGATGGAAATGATGCACGCCACTAGCTGCTGGAATGGCGTGTCGTAGCCGTCCTCCGCCAGCTCGAACAGCGCCGCCTTGGCGAAGGGTCGCACCGCCTCGCGGATCCGGTCCATCATCTCGTCGATGTCGTGCGGACGCTTGGCCGCCCGCTCCGCGTCCGGCGGCACCGGCATCGAGGCCGTCGTGCTCATCCCACACCGTACCGGCAGGAGCCGTACCACCCCGGATCCGGGCTGGCGCGCGGTACTTCGTGGGGGAGTGTCCCACTCCCCCACGAAGTACCGCCGCGAATGCAGGCCACACTAGGTACGCCCCTGTAATGCCGTTAGCGATACTGCAACCATGCGGCAATCACGCATGCAACCAGATCGTAACCACTACCGCGTACTCTAGAAAGAGTGAGCCTCAACGCGTCTATGCCCGCTGGACCCGCCGGGCCCCCTGCGCCCGCCCGCGCTCTCCGGCGTCGCCGCGTGCTTGGAGCGCTCGGCGGTGCCGCCACAGCGGTTACCGCCGCCGGCTCGCCTGCCTTCGGTCGCATCGCGGGCGCCGCACCGCACCTGATCGACGAAGAGGTGGCGCCCCACTTGCGCCCCTTCCCAGCGGCCGAGCCGCCGTTCGACCTGGGTGCGCGTGCAACGCTGGCGCAGGACGCCCTGACCTACTTTGTCCGCCAGCAGGGAGTGTTCCCAGGGCGGAGCACGTTCTTGCTGCCGGCGGCCCCCTGGCTCGGCGGCTGGGCGGAAATGGCGTCCCGGCGCGCCTGGGACCTGACCGTGCCGGCGGGGCAGCCGCTATACCTGCTTGCGCACGCCGATCCGGCGGGGGCTCTGGACGCGGCGCAGACGACCATCACGGTGAACGGCGCCCCACTGGCGGGTCTCGCGCAGTACGTTCATAGGGGGGTCGCTGCCCTGCACGCCGGCCGCTCCCGCGCTCACGCGGTGCTGGACCTCGTTTTCGCTCCGCCACCTCCCGGCCGCTATAAGATAGAAGTCGCGACTCGCTTGCCGGCGGTTGCACGACCGGACGAAGGCGACGATGGCGATGCAGCCAACGACACCCGCGAAAACGGATCGCCCGAGCACGATGCCGTCACCGTCCCGCCGCTGGTGCAGACCGTGCTCGCGTACGACATAACCGTCGCGCCGGCCGACGCGCTGGGACCACTGCTACTGCGCGACCCCCAGGGCCAGCTGTACGCCACACTCGGCAACCGGCGACGCCTGGTCCCGGATGCCGAGACGGCGCGCGCGCTTGGGTACCGTCCCGCCGATGCCCTGGACGCATCCGTCGCTGCACTGGAGGTGTTGGACGAGGGCACGCCACTGCCGGCGCTGCGCGAGGGCATGCTCGTTAGCGCAAACAACCATCCTGCGGTCTACCGCCTCACCGGCGGCACGCGCGCCTGGTTGCGCGGCTTCGATAGCGTCTGGGACGAAGCGGGCGACGTGCGCACCCTTGACGCAGCGGTGCTGGCCGCCGTGCCGCCCGTGCTGCAGGAGGACATGCTGCTCAAAGGCCACGGCGCCGACCTCTTCCACGTGGAGCAGGGCGCGCTGCGCAAGGCGCCGGGCATCACGTGGGTCGCCGACCGGCGGCTGAAGCCGGCCGACATCCTCTTCGTCCCGGAGCGCATCCTGGCCACGCTGCCGCAGAACTCGCCGCACTGGATGATGCCGGGCGGCACGTGGGTAGATCGTACGTTCTCCAGCGCCGCCGTGGGCCGCACCATGCCCTACCGGGTCTTCCTACCGCCCGACTACCACGCTGCGAGCCGGGCCGCGGAGCGCTACCCCGTGCTCTACCTGCTGCACGGCATGGGCGGTCGCTACGACGAATGGTCTGGGTACGGCGTGGAAGAAGTGGCCAATGAGCTCCATAAGAACGGCAAGCTGCCGCGCATGATCCTTGTGGCGCCGCAAGGTGGTCTGGGCTACTGGATGAATCAACTGGACGGCGCGCAGTGGGGCGACTACGTGGCGCGTGACCTGGTGCAGCACGTGGATGCCACCTACCGAACCGTCGCCCGACGCGAGGGCCGTGCCGTGGGCGGGCTCTCCATGGGCGGCCACGGCGCGGTGCAGCTGGCGCTGACCTACCCGGACGTATTCGGCACCGCCGGCGCCCACAGCCCCTCCATCCGCACCGAGGACAGCGCGCCGGCCTACTTCGGCAGCGGCGCCGACTTTGCCCGGCGCGATCCGATCAGCCTGGCGCACACCGCCCGTTTCACGTCCCCGCCGCGCATCTGGATCGATGCGGGCAAGGACGACCCCTGGAAAGACCGTGCCGAGGAGCTGCACCAGGCGCTGCGCGCGCGCGGCTGGCCGCACGAGTGGCACGTCTACGAGGGTGGGCACGACGGTTGGTACTGGGGCGACCACCTGTGGGAGTACCTTCCCTTCTACGCGGAGAGCTTTGCCCGCCACGGCGTCGCGCTCACGAGCTGACCGACTGCGACGCGCACACTGCGACGCGCGCTCCCGTGCGCTGCCTGTACACTGAGGCACCTGCCGCTCAGTCGGCGCAACCAGCGAAACCAGCGCAACCGGCGACGACAGGCAGTGGGAGAAGTGGGAATGTCGACAGAGCGCAGCGCGGCGGGCGGCCAGCGCAGCCAGGCGGATGTTCAGAACAGCATGATCGACGAGCAGCGCCGCGCCATTAGCGAGCTGCAGACCCCGGTGATTCAGGTGTGGGAGGGCATCCTGGCGCTGCCCATTGTCGGCACGCTGGATACCGCCCGTAGCCAGCAGATGACCGAGACGCTGCTCCAGAAGATCGTGGATACCGGCTCGGACATGGTCATCCTGGACATCACCGGTGTCCCCGTGATCGATACGGCCGTCGCCAAGCATCTGATCGAGACGGTATCGGCCGCCCGGCTGCTGGGCGCGGAGGTGCTCATGGTGGGCCTCACCACGCGCACCGCCATGACGCTCGTCCACCTGGGCGTGGACCTCGCCGGCATCACCACCCGCACCACGCTAGCCAAGGGGTTGGAGTTGGCCTTTGCTCGCCTTGGTCTTGAGGTGATCCGCCGCCGCGGCGGCGCGGTGCGCGGCGCCAGCGGTGAGGCTGTGCTTGGCCAGGGCGGCGAAGGCGGCGCCGGCGAAGGGCTCGGCTAGCGCCGGCCGGAAGGAAACCACGCCGCCATGGCACGCATTCCCATCATTCAGGTGGGCAACACGCTCATCGCCACAGTATTAGAAGACTTGCACGACCGCGACGCGCTCCAGTTCCAGGAAGACCTCGGCTCACTGCTGGAGCGAACCGGCGCCCGCGGCGTGCTGCTGGACCTCTCGGTGGTGGAGCTGGTCGACTCTTTCCTGGGGCGCCTGCTCAATGACATTGCGATGGGCACCCGCCTGCTCGGTGCGCATACCGTCATCGTCGGCATGCAGCCCCAGGTCGCCATGACGCTGGTGGAGCTGGGCCTGGAGCTCAAGGGGATCCGCACCGCGCTGAACCCGGAGAAGGGCATGGCTATGCTGCGCCGCTTGCTGGCGGCGGAAATAGACATGCGGAGCGGAGACGGCGTCCCCGCGCGCGCCCTGGGCTCCGGCGGCGCGCCCGGGAACGCGAATGGCCGCTGACACCGGTGGAGCGGTGGCCGGCGTGGCCGCCGGTGCTGCGAACGACTCTGATGCCGAGCACATCCCGATCCGGGGCGAAGACGACATCGTGCTGGCGCGCCAGCGGGCACGTGAGACCGCCCGCCGTCTCGGCTTCGGCATGGTGGACCAGAGCCGCATCGCCACCGCCGTCTCCGAGCTCACGCGCAACGTGGTGCGCTACGCTACCGCCGGCCGGGGTGAGGTGACCATCACGCCGCGCACGGCGCCCTCCGGCGGGACGGGCATAGAGATCGTGGTGGCGGACGACGGACCCGGCATCTCGGACGTGCAGCAGGCCATGCGTGAAGGCTACACCTCAGGGAGCGGGCTGGGCATGGGGCTGCCCGGCACCAAGCGCCTGATGGACGACATGGAGATAGACAGCGCCCAGGGGCGCGGCACCACCATCACTATCCGCAAGTGGCGCCGGTAGTTGGAGACGCTCCAGGTGCCGGTGACGTCCGAGCTCGACGCGGTACGCGCCCGCCGCACCGCGCGCGAGCTGGCGCTCCAACTCGGCTTCAGCCCCTCCGATGTCGAGGCCATCGTGATCGCTACCTCGGAACTGGCCATCAACCTGGCCCGCTACGCTAGCGGCGGGACCATCACCCTCGCCGCAGTTGAACACAGCGGGCGGCGCGGTCTGCGCCTGGAGAGCCACGACTCTGGGCCGGGCATCTCGGACCTGGCCGCCGCCCAGCGCGATGGCTTCAGCACCGGAGGCGGCCTAGGCGGCGGCCTAGGCGGCGTTCGCCGCCTGATGGACGAGTTGACTATCACGTCCTCCGCATCAGGCACCCACGCTGTCGCCACCAAGTGGCTGCCCGCGGATACTCCGGGAGAAATGAAACCGGTGGCCCGGGTGAAGATTGCCCGCCGTGGTTGACTCGCCGGACGGCGCCTCCGGCTACCAGGTCCCTTCGCCGGCCGGAGAAGGGCTTGCTGTCGGCTCCGCCTCATCCACGGATGCTACGCACGCCATTGTCACTGCCGGCGTATCCCGCAGCCACCCGCACGAAACCGCCAACGGAGATGGCTGGGCCGCGTTCCACCACGCGCATGGCTGCCGTATCGTGGTCGTGGATGGCCTTGGACACGGACCTATCGCGGAGCTACCTGCGCGCGCCGCACTGGATGCCGTCCGCGCCAGCCTGGACTCTGACCTGCTCGATGCGCTGCGGCGCTGCCACGACGCGCTGACAGGCACGCGCGGGGCGGCCGTTTCGGTGGCCGACGTGGACCTTCCGGGACGGCGCCTGGTCTATGCCGGTATCGGCAACGTGGAGGCGCGTCTGTGGCAGGCCGCCACGCCCAGCCGCACCGAGCGCCCCATCGTCTACCGCGGTATCGTCGGCTCGTCCATGCCGCGGCTGCGCGCGTTCGAGTTCCCGCTGGACGGCGACCGGCGCGATTGGCGCCTGCTGATCCACACCGATGGCGTGAGCTCGCGCTTCGACCTCCAGGACACCGCCGGCGCGTTCGACGAGGCGTTCCTGCGGGACGCGCCGCCGGAGGCGGCGCTGCACGCGCTGGCAGAAGAGACGCTCTCGCGCTGGGGCCGGTCGACCGACGACGCCACGGTTGTGGTCGCAGCGCCAGGCGGTGCATGGTAGTCTGGATTCTCGGAATGACCCAGACGACCGAAACCACCCGGCCCGCAGACACTCTCTTCCCCGCGCCACAGAGTCCATCAGGGCGGGTGCTCGGCCACCTGGTCTCGTTGGACGTGCCCGGCACGCCGCTGCAGCTCACTCGCGGCGCGCTCGCCACTGGCGCAGGGATCCAACCCGACGATGCCATCCAGGCCCTGCGCCAACTGGAGCGCGATGGCTTCCTCGTCTCAGAAGGCGCGGAGAGCGTGCCTAGCACAAACGGCGTAGACGGCACTGACGCTGGCGCCCAGAGTCCCGCCGGCTCCAACGCAATCGTCACTGTCACCGTCCTCCTGGCGCCGCCGCTGCAGGACTACGGCATCTCATCCGCTCGTTGGGGCGGCACCCCAGCACGCCCGCCTGAGGAGACTCCTATCACACCGCCAGTCGCCCCCTCCACTCCCACCCCACCGGCGGCTGCGCAGACAACGCCGGCCACACCCAACCGGCGCCGGCGGGCGGCGGCGGCCAACCACTCGCAGACTCCGCACGCACCGGCGCCGGAGTCACCCATCGCCCCGCCGTCGGTGGCGCCGGCGGAAGCGCAGAATCCTGCGGGCGAAGCGCCGCAGTCGCCGGCTGGGCCGCACGCTGCGCCGGGCACGGCAACGACGGCCAAACAGGCCTCCACGGATGGTGAACCGGTCCGCGCCGGCAAACCGGGCGCGGCGGGCACGCGCCGTCAGCCGGCAGCAGGGCCGGCGGTGGACGAGACGGCCGTGCTGCGCGGCTTCGTGGAGCGGTTCGAACAGCTGCTGGCCGAGATGGAGGAGTGGAAGACGCGTGCCCAGCGCGCTGAACAGCACGCGACTGAGGTAGAGAAGCTGCTGCGCTCCGCCGAGCGCCGCGCCGCCACCGCCGAGGAGCGCCTGACAGCCGCCCAGGAGCGCGCCCAGTCCTGGGCGGAGCTCACACGCCGCATGCAGGAGCTGGCCCGCAAGGCGGACGCCCCCGCCCGCGCACGCGGTGGCGCCGCCAAGCCACAGCGGTAACCGCTGTAACCGGCAGTGGCGGGGCGCTGGGTGGTATGTTGCGATTGACCTGGTAACCCGGTCGCCGCTTGGCGGCAAGCAGGGCGAAAGCATCCCGCAATCACCTTGCTACACTGTTACGCGTCGCCTGGCACGTCCTCTGCTTTTAGGTAGGGCAAGAGGCCACTGTCAGATGAGCCAGTTCTATTACAGCCAGTACGCCCACCAGGCACACACCACCGCGCCTCGTTTCGGCTTCGCCGCCAACCCTGAGCTTGCCGCGGCGTATGCCGTGCTCTGGCTGCGCCCCGGGGCGCCGCATTCCGTTGCCAAGGCAGCCTACCGCGCCCTGGCGGCGCAGTACCATCCGGATGCGGGCGGTGACGCTCGTGCCATGCAGCGCCTGAACGAGGCGTATGAGACGATCAACCGTCACCTTGCTCCAACGCACGCGACGTAACGAGTGTAATGAGCTTGCTCGCCGCTGCGGCCAGTGTGTCCGACGGCTCCAGACGGCGCAGTACCGCCCAGTCACCCTCCTCCAACACGATCGGTGGTAGACGCAGCGACGGGTCCGGAAGCTGATGATCGATCAGCACGCCTTGGTCGCGCGTGGCGAGCGCGGCGGCTTCGAGTGGTGCCGTCAGGAACACTGCCCTCAGCGTCGGGTAGATCACCGCGGCGTTGAGCAGCCGGCACAACCCTGCCGACAGTCGTGTCGGCACCGGCGCCACGGACGCCGTGTACGGCGCACTTCGTTCGCGTACCGTCGCCCTGCGGCCTATGGCGGCTCCAGGATCTGAAACAGGTTCAGGAACAGGCAGCGGAATGCGCCGCGCAGGCGGCCTGGGAGTGAGCGGCTCAGGCCATGAGCTCGCTGGTCTGTGGGGTAGCTCCGGCACTTGCAACACCACGCTCCACCTCCTTTCCCGCTATCGCTGTTGATCCTGCTGTCATCGCTTGGGAATCACCCAAACTGCCCACTACGGCAAGCGGTGACGACACCGACTCCGGCAACGTGGGGAGCTGCCCTACACGACCGCGCATGGCTTGCGCGGCGAGGAAGCCAAGACCGCCCCCGATCAGGAGGTCTCCCGGGCTAACCACTTTCTGGCGCGGGATAGCAGGAGTGACAAGCACGTCCGACAGCCACCACAGTGTGGTGAGTTCACGTGGCAGCAGCACGTCCT
>CADCTC010000195.1:2936-7970 GCA_902805635.1 uncultured Chloroflexota bacterium | reverse complement strand
TGGTTAAGGGAGCTATGCCCCGGCCTTCCCCAACAGCTTGATGGCGTGCGTCCAGTGGTTGTTGCGCGCCCCGTACAGGATCCACACCATCGCCAGCGGCTCCAGGTAGCGCGACGACTCTATGCCGCCCAGGTCCAGCGAGGCCGGCCAGCCCAGCGACTGCGCGAGCTCGCTCACCTGCCGCTTGGCGTCCTCGTCATTGCCGCAGATGAACAGGTCCGGCGGGCCGCCGGGTACCTGCGGGTCCACCATCAGCGCATTCCCCACCGTGTTGAACGCTTTGACCACCCGCGCCTGAGGCAGCCAGCGCTGCACGCGCTCGCCCGCCGAATCAGTGTGGCCTACCGCTAGTGCCGGTGCGCCGGTAGAGAAGTCCAGCGGGTTAGTCGCGTCCATCACCACCTTGCCCGCCAGCCGTTCTGCCCCCGCCAAGCGCAGCGCGTTCTCCGTGCCCGACCATGCCGTCGCCAGAATCGCCAGCTCGGCAAAGTCCGCCGCCTCCGCGAACGTGCCGGCGGACGCGCCCTGCCCGGCTCCCGCCAGCCACTCGCGTACCGTCTCGCTGTCCGGCGTGCGAGAGCCGATCTTCACCTCGTGCCCACGCTCCGCCAGCCCCTGCCCCAGCCCCTGCCCCACCATTCCGGTCCCCAGTACGCCGATCCGCATCGTTGCCTGTGCTCCTTCTGGCGTAAGGCTACGCGCAGCCGCAAGCCGCCCGCTCCCGGTACAGTGCGCCTGAACAGGACACGTACATGGTTGACCTTTCAGTGCAGATCGAGATCGCCGGCGGGCTCAGCTGGAGCCGCTGGAAGCGCATCGTCCCCGCGGTAGACCGCATGGGCTATCGCGGGCTCTACATCTGCGACCACTTCCTGCCCGGCGCGGGCGGCTTCGCCGACTCGGTGGAGATCATGCTTGCCTTCGGCTACCTGGCCGACCACAGCGCGCGGCTGGAGTTCGGCTCGCTGGTCAGCCCGGTCTCCTTCCGCCACCCAGTCTGGCTGGCGCGCCACGCCATGGCGCTGGACGACCTGAGCGGCGGCCGCATGGTGCTCGGCGTCGGCGCCGGCTGGATGGAGCGGGAGCACGCCATGTTCGGCTACGAGCTGGGCGACGTAAAGACTCGCATGGCGCGCTTCTCAGAAGCGCTGGCCGTGATCGACCTGCTCACCCGCCACGAGGAGCCGGTCAGCCACTCCGGTCGCTTCTACACGCTGCGTGAAGGGCGCCTGCTGCCTCGCTCCCCGCGGCCGGGCGGCGTGCGCCTCATGATCGGCGGCGCTGGGCCAAAGCGCACGCTGCCGCTGACCGCGCGTTACGCCAACGCGTGGAACAGCGGCCCGCGCAGCCCGGAGGGGTACAAAGAAGTGTCCACGCTGCTGGACGAGCTGGTGGTCAAGGCTGGCCGGCAGCCACGCGACGTGCGGCGCACCCTGATGCAGCAGGTCATCTGCTACCGCCACGAGTCCGATCTGGACGCTCGCTTGCGGCACGTGGCGCCGAACCACCCCGGCCTCTCCGGCAAGGTGCTGCTCGACGCGCTGCTGACCCGCTCGCCGAACGTCATTGCTGGCTCGCCCGCCCAGGTGATCGATCGCATTCACGACTACGCAGCCGCCGGCGTGGACGAGATCATGGTCCAGCGCATCGACCCGGACGACGACGAGGGCCTGGACATAATTGCGGCGGACGTCCTGCCGCACCTGCGGTAGCGTTCCTTCCCTACCGGTAGCATCCGTCAACCCATCAGCCAGGAGAATCCCACCCGTGGACCAGCCTATGGACCTGCGGCACCGTATGGAAGAAGCCCTCACGGGGCACAACGCTGACTACGTGGAGATCCGCATCGAGGAGACCGCGGCCACCACGCTGTCGTACCGCGGGCGCGAGCTGGAAGAAGTCGGCCGTACCGCCAACTTGGGTGGCTGCGTGCGCGCGGCGTACAAGGGCGGATGGGGATTCGTCTCCTTCAACGACCTCTCTGGCCTGCAAGAGAAAGTGCAGCTGGCCGTGCGCCAGGCACGGCTGGTGGGTAAGGAGCAGACCATCCTGGCGCCCGTCGAGCCGCACGTAGACATCGTGGGCCTCACCCTCAAGAAGGACCCGCGCGGTGTGCCCCTGGCCGCGAAGAAGCGGATGATGGACGAGTACGTCGAGACCGCCTGGAGTCGCTCGTCCAAGATCCAGACCACCACCGCGGGCTACTCCGACAGCGCGCGCACCATGTCCTTCGCCAACTCCGAGGGCACCTACGTGCGCCAGGAGCGCGCGCGTGCCATCGCCCGCGTGGTGGTCTTTGCGCGTGAAGACGGCAACGTGCAGCAGGCGCGCGCCGCCTTCTCCACGCTCACCGACTACGACGCGCTGACCGGCCGCCACGCCGAAGTCGCGGACGCGGCCGACAGCGCCGTGGCGCTGCTCGCGGCGCGGGCCCCCACCGGCGGCGAGTACACCGTGATCTGCGACCCCAAGGTCGCCGCCGTGTTCGCGCACGAGGCGTTCGGCCACCTCTCCGAGGGCGACAACGTCTACGAGAACGAGAAGCTGCGCGAGATCATGGTGTTAGGCAGGCGTTTTGGAAGGCCCTTCCTCAACATCTCCGACGGCGCCGACCCCGGCGTGTTCGGCGGGCTGCCGGGAGCGTTCAAGTACGACGACGAAGGCACCCCCACGCGCCGGACGCCGCTCATCAAGGACGGGGTGCTGGTTGGGCGGCTGCACTCGCGCGAGACGGCCGGCAAGCTGGGCGAGGAGCCGACCGGTAACGCGCGGGCCATGAGCTACCGGCACCAGCCCATCGTGCGCATGACCAACACCCTCGTCGAGCCGGGCGACTCGTCCTTCCAGGAGATGCTGGCCGAGACGAAGCTGGGCATCTTCTGCAAGGACTGGTACGGCGGCTCCACTACCCACGAGCAGTTTGGCTTCTCCTGCGCCGAAGCCTGGATGGTGCGCGATGGCAGGCTGGCCGAGCCACTGCGCGGCACCACCCTGTCCGGCAACCTCTTCCGCACCCTCGAGAACATCGACATGGTCGGCCGCGACTTCGAGTGGACCGAGTCGGGCGGCAACTGCGGCAAGGGCGGCCAGACGGCGCAGGTGGGGCAGGGTAGTCCGTACATCCGCATTCAGGGCGCGGTGGTAGGTGGCAAATGACACTCCGCGATGTTGCCGAGCAGGTGCTGTCACTGACGAAAGGCCGTGTGGAGCAGGCCGAGGTGTATGCCTACGAAACCTCCAGCACTCCCGTGGACTTTGAGGCGAACCGCCTGAAGTCCCTGGAGACCAAGGACTCGCGCGGGCTCTCGCTGCGGGTAGTAAAGGACGGCCGCATCGGCCTGGCGGCGACCACCAGGCTGGACGCGCCGGAGCTGCTGGTGGACCAGGCGGTAGAGCTTGCCGCCTTCGGCGCAAAGGCGGCGTTCGAGCTGCCCTCGAAGATCGATTCGCAAGCAGTGAACGTCTTCGACTCCACGACCGAGGCGCTCTCGGTTGAGCGCATGGTCGAGCTGGGCCAGGAGACGATCGAGCGCATACGCGCCTACGATGCCGAGATCCTGTGTGAGGCCGGCATCCGCCGTGCGACCGAAACGACCGTGCTGCTGAACTCGCGTGGCGGTAGCGGCAGCTACCGGCGCAGCAGCTTCGCGGTGATCGCCGGCGGGCAGCTGATCCGGGGTGAAGACTTCCTCAGCGTCTACGAATTCCTGACCGCGTGTGGCACGGACATCGACCACAAGCGGCTGGCGGATGAGGCGATCCGCAAGTTCGAGCTGGGCAAGACCGTGGTGCAGGCGCACACCGGGCGATTGCCGGTGGTGCTCACGCCGCGCGGCGTGCGGCGCATCGTGTGGGGCCCGCTCTCGGCGGCCCTGAGCGGCCGGAGCGTGCTGCAGGGATCCAGCGCGTTGTCGGACAAGCTGGGGCAGCGCGTGTTCGATGAGCGTCTCACGCTGGTCGAAGACAGCACGCTCTCCGGCGTTCCCGGCTCCGCACCATTTGACGACGAAGGCGTGCCGGCGCGGCGCTACGCCCTGATTGACGGCGGCGTGGTGGCCAGCTTCTACTACGACCTGCAGACCGCCGGCCAGGCGGGCACGCAGAGTACCGGCAGCGGCTACCGCTCGCCGGAGAGCCTGCCGTCACCCAGCACCGGCACGGTCGTCTTGGCGCCGGGAGAGACACCCCTGTCGCAGCTGATCGGCGGCATCCAGCAGGGCCTGCTGGTGGAGAGCGTGACCGGCAACGCGGGCAACGTCTTCTCCGGTGACTTTTCGGGCAACGTGCAGGACGGCTGGAAGATCGAGAACGGCCAGGTGGTCGGCCGCGTCAAAGACACCATGATCGCCGGCAACATCTTCCAGGACATGCGCTCCCTGGGCGGCCTCAGCCGCGAGACCGAATGGGTCTCCGGCAGCGCCCAGTTCCCCCACGTCCTCTTCGCCGAGCTGGGCGTCTCCACCAAGAGCTGACCGGGCACACACTACCTCGTACAGGGGTGTGCCCGGTTGCCCCGCATGGTAGTTCTTTGCCTTCGCAACGGCCGTCCCTTCGCCGTGCGCTCCGCCCGTGCCGGTTTTATCCCCACGAACAGTCTTTATTAGTGTGGGCCATCGCGCGAACGCTACACCACCAACCGAGCCGCTTCCTACCCGTACACGCCGCCTAGCCTCGACCCTTCGTCGCCGGCTTCCCGCACACACTCAGTCCGCGTGTGTCTCTGCGCTCCCATTCAGCGCACTGTGCTTCGTACCTTCACAACCGAATATTCAGCTTCTGCCTCGGGAATACCGGCTGCCGGCTGCGATGAGTCACAAAAAGTTACAAAGGATCACAAACCGCGGCTGGCCGCGGACCCGTTGTGAGACGCACACTTCCTGAGTCCCTACAGTCCACGCCATCAACAGCCGTCCACCACCTGGTTCGCGAGGGCGTGAAGGAGTCCGCGACAACGTGACCTCGACCACAGCATCACCGGCAATAGCCACCGCCCCCACCAAGATCCTCCTAGATACCGATATCGGCTCGGACATT
>CADCTC010000195.1:0-2926 GCA_902805635.1 uncultured Chloroflexota bacterium | reverse complement strand
TTTTGCTGGCGCAGGCGGATGCCGGGCGCTGCGACCTGCTGGGCATCACCACCGTCACCGGGGACACCGTGGCGCGCGCCAAGCTGGCCGGCGCGCTGTGTGGCGTGGCCGGCCGCGATGTGCCCATTTTCCCCGGCGCGCGCGAGTCGCTGCTGGTGCCGCAGCGACAGCCACTGGTGCCCCAGGCCGACGCGCTGGAACGCTGGCCGCACCGCGACAGCTACCCAGAAGGGGAGGCGGTCACTTTCCTGCGAGACACCATCCGCGCTCACCCTGGCGAGGTGACCCTGCTGGCCGTTGGCCCCATGACCAACGTGGGTCTGCTGCTGGCCAGTTACCCAGAGGTGCTGGGGCAGCTCAAAGCGCTGGTGATGATGATTGGCTCGTTTGTGCCGGGTGTAGCGGAGGCTGGTCGCAAGCGCGCCGCCGAGTGGAACGCGCTGGTCGACCCGCATGCCGCGGCCATCGTCTATCGTGCTCCCGTCCCGGCGGATGTAACGCACCGTTCCATCGGCCTGGATGTGACGCTCAAGGTCACACTGCCGGCCGAGGAGGTGCGCCAGCGCTTCCAGCAGCCGCTGCTGCGCCCCGTGCTCGACTTCGCCGAAGTGTGGTTCGAGAAGCGCCCCGTCATCACCTTCCACGACCCTCTGGCGGCCGCCACTATCTTCGAAGGTTCACTCGTGCAGTTCGAGCGCGGCGCCGTGGAGGTAGAGCTGCGTGACGAAGACACAATGGGTCGCACCGTGTGGACGGGAGGGGCCGGCGGCCGCCACGAGGTGGCGGCAACGGTTGATCCTCAGGCATTCTTGCAGCACTATTTCTCTGTCTTTCGGTGACAGGAGGGTTGGGACAAAGGGTCGTGCCGGCGCTATCCACCAGGGTGCGCTTGCCGGGTAGCACACGCGGCACGTTGCGTGCGGCGGGTGCGGACCGTTGCGACTCTTGCCATTATTAAAGGTAGAAGACGTAAGAGCTATGGACGCACCACTATTTCTCGTACCCACCGCCGCGGGCTGCCCCAGCGCGCGGGAGCTTGCCCAGGCGCCTGGCACCGTGGCGCCCCTGTTGGACGTGGGCACCCTTGACTTCAATTGGCTGGCCGGCGAGCGGCGCTCGGTGCAGCAGGTCGTGGCCGAGGTGACGGACACCGCCGCGCGCATGGCCGCCGCGGCGCGCACCCCCATCTTTATCGGCGGCGACCAGACTGTGGCGCTGGGCGGCGTGCCAGGCGTGGCGCGCGGGCTCTCCGAGCGCGCCCGCAAGAACCGCCGAGGCGGCGCCGCCGCCGAGGCGGCGCGCGCCGGCAACGGGCCCAAGCCGCCGCTGTTCCTGCTCTGGCTGGACGCCCACCCCGACGTGAATACCGAGGCCACCTCGCGCACCGGCAACCCGCACGGTATGGTGCTCAGCGGCCTATTGGGAGAGGGGCCGTACGCCGTAGAGACGCCGCTGCCGCCCGAGCGGGTGGTGCTGGCCGGCGTGCGCACGTTCGATCCCGGCGAGATTACCTTCCTCCAGGAGCACCCAGAGATCGGCCTGTGGGACGTCGAGTGCCTGCGCGGCGACGGCTGGCAGGCGCCGCTGCGCGACCTGCTGCGCCGCGTCTCGCGTGAGAGCGGCAAGCTCTACGTCAGCCTCGACATGGACGTGTTCGACCCGTCGATCGCGCCGGGCGTGGCCAGCCCCGCCCCCAACGGCGCGCTGGCCGAGCCCGTGCTGGACCTGCTGCGCGCCATCCGCGCCGCTGGCGCGCTGGCCGGCGCGGACGTGACCGAGCTCTATCCGCCGGCCGATAACGGCCTCACCGCCGCGCTCGCCGCCAGCGCCGTAGAAGCGCTCGGCTTCGCTGCCCCCGCCGCCTCCCAGAGCAAGCAGCGCTCCGCCAGCTCTTCCCGCGCCGAACGCGCCGCCTGATTGCACCGCTCCTCTCTGCCTATGGGTGATAATGGGCGCCCAGGTATTGAGAGGAGACGGGCGACATGACGGCGAGCAACGGGCAAGCAGGGCAGGCGGACACGGCGGGGCAGCGGTGGCGGGGCATCTTCACCATCCCGGTCACGCCCTTCCGCGACGACACCGAGCTGGACCTGGATAGCCTGCGCAGCGAGATCGACTTCTGCGTCGAAGCCGGCGCGGCGGGCATCGTTCACCCGGTGATGGCGAGCGAGTTCTTCGTCCTCACGGATGAAGAGCGCTTCCAGATGATGCCCGTAGTCACCCGCCAGGTGGAGCAGGCGGGGGCGAAGGGCCGGGTGCCGGTCGTCATCGGCGTGGCTGCCACCAGCACCCAGGGCGCACGGCGCTTTGCCCAGGCCGCGCGCGACGCCGGCGCGGACGCCGTGATCGCCATGCCACCCTACGTCACCAAGTACAGCCAGGATGACGTGGTGCGTTACTTCGAAGCTATCTCGGACGCGGCACAGCTCCCTATCTTCGTACAGAACGCGGGCGTGGCCGCGATGAATGTGCAGACGCTGCTCAAGCTGCTGCGCGAGGTCGAGCACGTCTGCTACGCCAAAGAAGAGGTTGCGCCGGCACACCACAATATCGCCCGGCTGGTAGAGGCGAAGGAGCCCAAGCTGCGTGGCGTCTTCGGCGGCGGCGGCGGCCACAACCTCATCGACGAGTTGCGCCGCGGCGGCGCCGGCAATATGCCGGCCGCGCAGTACACCGACGTGCTCCAGAACATCTTCAACCTTTGGGAGCAGGGCAAGGAAGCTGAGGCGCGCGAGCTGCACACGCGCCTGATGCCCGCCATGAACCGCGAGCGGCTGGCCGGCGGCGCCTCCGCCAAGATGGTGCTTGTGCGCCGCGGTGTCATCAAGAGCGCCCGCACCCGCGGCGCCGGCGGCGCCATCGACGACTACGACCGCGCCGAGATGGATGCCCTGTGGCCGTCCATCTCCCAACTCTTCACCTGGAA
>CADCTC010000194.1 GCA_902805635.1 uncultured Chloroflexota bacterium | reverse complement strand
GGAATACTGGAGCATGACGCGTCCCTCGTCGATGTACTCCATCTTCTTGTACTCGCCGCGCCGGGTGGTCACCAGGTCCATGATGGCGCCGATGTACTGAGACGGCGACACCACCGAGATCTGCATCCAGGGCTCGTGGATCTCGTCGATACGGTCGGGGCCGGGCATCTGGGCCGGGTTGTCCACGCGCAGGATCTGGCCATTGGTGAGCAGGACGTCATACTGGACGCTCGGCACGGTGGCCAGCAGGTTGAGGTCGTAGTCGCGCTCCAGGCGCGACTGCACGATCTCCATGTGCAGCAGGCCCAGGAAGCCGCAGCGGAAGCCGTGGCCGAGCGCGGCGGAGCTCTCCGGCTCGTAGACCAGGGCGGCGTCGTTCAACTTGAGCTTGTCCAACGCGTCACGCAGGAGCGGGTACTCGTTGTTCTCGACCGGGTAGAAGCCGGCGTAGACCATCGGCTTGGCGGGACGATAGCCGGGCAGCGGCTCGGGGGCGGGCGCGGCGGTGTCGGTCACCGTATCGCCGACGCGACACTCCGCTACCGACTTGAGGCCCGTGGCCAGGTAGCCCACCTCGCCGGCGGTCAGCGCGCCGATGGTGATGGGCCAAGGCCGGAAGATGCCCAGCTCCACCAGCTCGGCACGGGCGCCGGTCTGCATCATGGTGACCTTCTGGCCGGGCAGGAAGGTGCCGTCCATGACGCGCACGTACGCGATGACACCCTTGTGGATGTCGTAGTGCGAGTCGAAGATCATGGCGGTCTTGGGAGCGCCCTCGGTCGCCTTTGGCGGCGGGACGAGGCGGATGATCGCTTCCAGGATCTCTTTGGTGCCGACGCCGGTCTTAGCGGACGCCTTGATGCAGTCCGACGCGGGCAGGCCAATTACGCGCTCAACCTCAGACGCGACGTGATCGGGATCGGCGCTGGGCAGGTCGATCTTATTGATGACCGGGATGATGGCCAAATTGTGCTCGAGCGCCTGGTAGGTATTCGCCAGGGTCTGCGCCTCGATGCCCTGCGACGCATCGACCACGAGCAGCGCGCCCTCGCAGCACGCCAGGGCACGCGAGACCTCGTACGCGAAGTCCACGTGGCCGGGGGTGTCGATCAGGTTGAGCTCGTAGCGCTGGCCATCGTCCGCGTCATAGAACATGCGGACGGCCTTCGCCTTGATGGTGATGCCCTTCTCGCGCTCGAGATCCATCTGGTCCATGGTCTGCTCCTGGAGCTCGCGGCCGGTCACGGTGCCGGTGAACTCCAGGAGGCGGTCGGCCAGGGTGGACTTGCCGTGGTCAATGTGCGCGATGATGCAGAAGTTGCGGATGGTCGAAAGTTCGGTCAATTCACACCAATTATCGCCGGAAGCGCGCACGTACCTGTTGGAGGGCAGCGGCGGGGTCGGGAACGAAGACGATCGGGGAGGCGAGACCCGGCACGCGGCGACGCAGCAGGAGCCAGAGGAGCAGCGCTTCCAGCACCGTACTAACGGTAAGCGCCGCCGCAATGCTGAGATAGCCAAAGGTGGAGGCGCCCGCGTACGCAAGGGCGACGTTGGCCGCCATGGCGGCGACGCCGATGGCGACCGGGGTGCGTGTGTCCTGTAGGGCGAAAAAGACGCGGGTAAGGATCTCGATGGCGCCGTGGGCAGGCAGGCCGGCGGCGTAACAAGCCAGCGCGGCTGCGGCGCGCGCCGCGTCTTCCTGGGTGAACTCACCACGTCCGAAGAGGAGGAGGACGATCCAGTAGCCGCCCACCACCAGCACCAGCGCCGCGGGCAAGACCATGGACATGATGGCGCGCAGGGTGGTGCGCGCGGTCTGGCCGAGGGCATCGATGTCTCCCCGCGCGGCGTGGGCGGAGAGGGTGGGCAGGGCGGCGTTGCCGACGGCCATGCCGAAGATGCCGAGGGGCAGCATGGTGAGCACCCAGCCGACGTTCAGGGCGACGAGCGAGCCGGGCGGCTGCTGGGTGGCGAGGCGGGTGGTGAGGATGAAGCTGAGCTGAACGGCGCCCTGGCCAATCATGCGTGGCGCCATCAGCCGCGCGATCTGCCCCAACGCGGGGTCGCCGAGCGAGAAGGAGGGCAGGAAACGGAAGCCGGAACGCAACGCGGGCGGCAGCTGCACCAGGAAGTAGAGGATGGCGCCGGCAACGACGCCGAGCGCGAGTCCGGTGCTGCCGAGCGATCTGCCGAAGACGAGAGCGGCGAGGATGATGGGCAGGTTGTAGAGCGCGGGCGCGAGCGCGGTGGTGACGAAGTGGCCCTGAATGTTGAGGTAGCGCGTCAGCACTTCGCTCACGCCGAGCAAGATGGGCTGGAGTAAGAGGATGCGGATCAGCAGGGCGAGCTGGGCCTGGTCCTCGGGGCCGAAGCCCGGGCCGAGCAGCGGCGCGAGCATAGGCGCCAGGGCGAAGCCGGCGACGGCGGCGATCACCGCCGCTGCGCCGATAAGACTAAAGACGGTGCCGGCGAGCCGGGCGACCGCGCCGGTCTCGCCGTGCTCCTTTCGGTCGGAGAAGACAGGGACGAGGGTGGAGCCGAGTGCGCCACCGGCGACGAGGGTGAAGACGACGTCCGGTATGCGGAAGGCGGTCAGGTAGAGGTCGTAGTCCGTGGTGGCGCCGAAGCGGGAGGTGAGCACCACCTCGCGCAAGAAGCCGGCGATGCGGCTCAGGGCAAAGCCAACCAGGAGGATGCCGGCGGCGTACGCGATGCGAGGACGGGACGCTGCGGGGGCCGGCACTGGTGGAACGGTAGCATCATCAGTATGGAGAATGGTCGGTTCCGGCGCTTCTCGCCGGAGAACCTCGAGTTCGTGCTGCTGTGCTTCGAGGGGCCAGACCAGCCCTACTCGATGGCGGGCGGGCTGGGCGTGCGGGTGGCGGAGCTGGCGCAGGCGCTGGCCGAGCTGGGCTTCACGACGCACCTGCTGTTCGTCGGCGACCCGAGCCTGCCGGGGTATGAGGTGCGCGAGGGCGGGCGGCTGCACCTGCACCGCTGGTGCCAGTGGCTGAGCCGGGACTACCCCAACGGCGTGTACCACGGGGAAGAGGCCAAGCTGTGGGACTTCATCGAGTCCGCGCCGTGGTTCGTGGTGGACAAGATAGTGCGGCCGGCGGCGGCCAGGGGCAAGGTGGTGGCGGTGCTGGCGGAAGAGTGGCACACAGCGGAAGCGACCAGCCGGATCAGCGACATCCTGCACGGCGCGGGGCTGCGCGACCGGGCGCTGCTGCTCTGGAACGCGAACAATCACTTCTCCTTCCACCGCATCAACTGGGGGCGGCTGAGCTACGTGGCGACGGTGACCACGGTCTCCAAGTACATGAAGCACATGATGTGGAGCCTGGGGCTGAACCCGCTGGTGATCCCCAACGGCATCCCCAACCGCTTCCTGGACCCGGTGGACCAGAAGCAGGTGGCGGCGCTGAAGAAGGCAGTCGGCGGCACGCCGTTCTTGTTCAAGATCGGGCGGTTCGACCCGGACAAACGCTGGGTGATGGCGGTGGAGGCGGCGGCGCGGCTGAAGGAGCGCGGGCTGCCGGTGAAGCTGCTAATACGAGGCGGGATCGAGCCGCACGGTGGCGAGGTGATCTCGCACGCCTATTGGCGCGGGCTGCGGATCAGCGACGTGCACGCGACGGGACGGGACAACGCGGCGATGCTGGCGGCGATCTCCGAGGCGGCGCCGCATGCCGATCTGCTGAACCTGCGCAGCTTCATCACCGACGAGTTCAAGCGCATCTCCTTCGCGGCGGCGGACGCGACGCTGGCCAACAGCGGGCACGAGCCGTTCGGCATCGTGGGGCTGGAAGTGATGGGGGCGGGCGGCGTCGTGGTGGTGGGCTCCACCGGGGAGGACTACGCGATCAGCTTCCACAACTGCCTGGTGACCGAGACCGACGACGCCGAGGAGATCGTGGGCTACCTGATGCACCTGGAGGCGACGCCCAGGGTGGAGGAGGAGATCCGGCGCGAGGCGACGCGCACAGCCGCGCTCTTCACCTGGGACGAGGTGATCGAGAATCTGCTTGGCAAGCTGGAGTACCTGGCCATGACGCGTGGCGTTGCATTCCAGGCGCCGCCGACTGAGCCGGACCCGGCTCCGACCGTGGCTGAGCTGCATGAGTAATACAAGATGAAGATCGGGTTTCACTGTTGGGAGTTTCCGCCGACGATCGTGGGCGGGCTGGGGACGTACGCGCAGTGCATGACTGAGGCGCTGGCGGCGCTGGAGCAGGAACTGGTGGTGTGGGCGCCGGACCAGGAGTGGGCGCATTCGGTGGCGCCGGTGCAGTCGCCCAGGATCACGGTGCGGCGCATCCCGCTGTTCGACGCGACGCCTATGTTCCCGCACGTGATCGCGCCGGACATGCAGGCGTGGGGGCGGTTCTTCTCTGACATCTTGACGTTCAACCTGCTGGCGGCGGCGGAGACGCGCCAGGCGGCGGGGCTGGACCTGGTGGCGATCCAGGACTGGCTCTCCGGCATCACGGGGATGGTGCTGGCAAAAGAGCGTCGCGTGCCGCTTGTATTCCACGTCCACAGCGCCGAGTGGGGACGCCAGCCGGGGGGTGGGTCGCCGCTGGTGAGCCACCTTGAAGGGGCGCTTCAGCACGAGGCGGATGCGGTGATTACCGTGAGCGATGCGATGCGTGAGGACCTGATCGCCCATGGCTGGTCAGCGGACAAGGTGCATGCGGTGTGGAACGGGGTGGATCCGGTGCGCTACCGGCCAGACGCAGTGACTCCGGAGCGGGCGGCGGTGGTGCGGCGCGAGTACGGCATCGCGGCGGATGAGCCGCTGGTGCTGTTCGTGGGGCGCATGACGCAGGTGAAGGGGGTCCACGCGCTGGTGGAGGCGATGCCGCAGGTGATCGCGAAGAACCCGCGGGTGCGGCTGGTGATCGTGGGCAAGGGGGAGCTGGAGGAGCCGGTGCGCGAGCGAGTGCGCCAGCTTGGGATAGAGGAGCACGTGAGGCTGCGCTACGAGTTCGTGAACGAAGAGGAGCGCATCGCGCACTACGCGGCGTGCGACGTGACGGTATTCCCATCGACGTACGAGCCGTTCGGGATCGTGACGCTGGAATCGATGGCTATGGGCAAGGCGACGGTGGCCGGCGCGAAGGATGTGGTGGGGTTCCGCGAGCAGGTGGTGGCGCAGGGGCCGAGCCAGTCTGGAGTGCACGTGGACGGCGCGAGTCCGCACGACATCGCGTGGGGGCTGAACGAGGCGCTGGAGGACAGGGACCGGCTACAGCAGTGGGGCGCCAACGGCCGGCAGCGGGTGCTGGACGCGTTCACGTGGGCGCACAGCGCGCAGAAGACGCTGGCGGTATACCGGCAGACGGTTGAGCGATTCCGGGGCGGCGCTGCGACGGCAGCGGGCGCCATCCGGTAGCGCGACATCAGGGGATCTTGCGGCTCGGTCTGGATGGAGCCGAAGAGCGCCTAACCACACTGCCGTTCGCCCTGAGCCCTTGGGCTTCGCTCAGGACGGGCTCTTCGGCTGGCTCAGGGGGGACCCTGTTGAAGGGCATGGTTCGACAAGCTCACCACGAACGGATGACGTCTACCAGGGACGGGGGACGCTCACCACGAACGGAGGAGGCTCACCACGAACGGGGGAGCGAGCCACGAACGGAGGAGGCTCACCACGGGCAAGGAGTGGTGTTAGACGCTCTGAGTGGCGATTCTTGTGACCCTTTGTGACTATTTGTGATCCGGGCCACACGTTGGCGTGGGCAGCGCCGGGACTGGTTGTCGTCCGGGCGTGGGAGCCGGTGGGTGGGGTGGATTCGGTTGTGAAGGTGCGACGTGCGTTGGTGGGGCAGCGGATGCGGGCGTCGCCGTGCAGGTGACGCAGAACTCGTTTTTTGTAGCCCTTTGTAGTCCTTTGTAGTCGCTCCTACACGGTAGGGTGAACTTGGCGGGTGGGGCGGAGCCGGAGAGAGGCCCTCGGCCGGGTCTGAATTGAGTCTCCTCTCTACTATGAAGACGTCTGGGAAGGGCCAAAGCGGCAGGTGGGTACCCAACTCGGGCACTGCCCGTGCTGCGCAGGCTGCGTGGGTGGCTGTGCGGCGGCACGGTCTCTGCAACAAGAAGAAGTGGAAAGAACCAGCAAGAGGCTGACACTCGGGGCCGGCGTGCCCCGTCACTCCCTCCCGGTGCGGGCGCCCAGGTGGTCTTCGGGCCACCTGGGCGCCTTGCCGCTCCAGGCTCGGGATGTGATGACCAGCGGAACATGGATCTAGGCGCGCTTCGCCTTCCTCAGCAAACACGGTAGCCAACTCACCAACGTGTTGGACGGCGAGTGACGTCCCGCATCATGGCGCTGCGCTCGCTGCCAACCGTGGTACTGGGCGGGCGGCAACAGGCCGGGGCCGCTGAAGGGTCAGCAGTCCGGCCCGTGTGGTGTGGCTGCTGCCGGCGAAGGTTATTCCGCGGCGACTTCTTCTTCGAGCAGTTGGCTGCCGTCACCCGTTTGCGGCAGCGCGCCGCCGCGCAGGTAGGTGTTGAACCAGGCCAACGTGTCGCGCCACGCGCCCAGTGCGGCCGCTTCGGCGTAGCTGGGGCGGGTGGCGTTTTAGAAGGCGTGCATGGAGTTCGGGTAGCGCATGATGCGGAACGGCACGCGCGCCGCGCTCAGGGCCTCCTCGACGGCGGGGATGCTGGCGTTGACGTTGTTGTCGGTCTCAGCGTAGACCCCGAGCACGGCGGCGCGGGTGTTGCGCGGGCCGGTCGCATCCATGACCGGCCGTAGTAGGGGGCCGCTGCGCGCTGCGTCGGCTCCGCCGAACACGATTCTCAGGAGAGCTCGCCCTCACGCATGGTGGTGCTCGCTACGGACCGGCCCGATAGACGGCGACGGCAGCGGCGACTTCCTCCGAGGTAGTGCGCCGGGCTGCCGCTAAGCCAGCCAAGAGCTCGGCGCGGCGGGCCACCTCGGCGCGGTCGCGCCCGAACTGCTCCGGATCGGCGACCTTCTCGAAGCAGTCTTCGCCGGCGTGCCAGCGGAAGAGTGTCTGGCCAACCGGCCGGCCGTTCTCGACGCCGCGCAGCTCGTAGACCTCGGCGAGGCGGCGCGAGAAGCCGGTCTCTTCTTCGCCCAAGCGCTCGATATATAGCACCAACTTGAACACTGCCGTGAGGTCATCGCCGACTCCGTTGTCTTCTGCGACGATGCGCACTGCCTCGGCCACGTCCGGCGCGTGCAAAGACGCCTGGAGGGCGTAGCCGGCGCGCAGGGAGCGGAATACGTGCTGGACAGGCTCACCCCAGATGTAGGTTGGGCGGCGTCCCTGGCTGATCTCTTCGATCTGGAGGTAGCCGCCGGAGCGCTCCTGCTCGAGCGTTGCCATCTCTTCAGGCTCGCCGGTGACCACGCGCAAGGGCACCTCGGGCCGGCGCAAATCCAGGGCAGCGCCGGACGTGGTGGACTTGCCGGCCTTCCGCGGCACGGCGGCGGTCAGGTAGGAAACCTGCTCGTCCACCGCGGCCCACAGTACGGCCGCCATATCGGCGTTCATGCTGCCGTTGCGGATCAGCTCCACGATAGATACTTCAGACATGGCTTGTCATCCCTTCTTAGCTGCCTAGTGTGGAAGCAAGCCTCGTGGCTTCAGATCAGTTGCCGGCGATAGCCACGAGACGATCGCTCTCGGAACGGAGTGTAGTGAAAGGGCGAGCTATACGGTCCGGGCGACAGCGGCGAGGCCCAGCACCTGCGAGCAGGGTTCGGGATCGCCCGTCAAGGGAACGGTCATCCCGCAGAGCACGCGGTAGACGTGCCTCGGCAACTGACCCTCCCCCGCCCGCCGTGTTGCGCGGCGAGAAGGCTCCCGACGACGCGCTGGCCCGCGCGCTGGCCCGCGAGCTGGGCGCGATGGGGCTGCTCTGAGTCAGCGCGCGCGCTGGTAGTGCATGGCGACCGCGCCGCTGCGGAGCGGCTTCGCCGAGACCAGCTCGAGCCGT
>CADCTC010000193.1:33842-44158 GCA_902805635.1 uncultured Chloroflexota bacterium | reverse complement strand
TCGACTTCGCCGCCGGGCGGTGTGGTGGCGGGGCCGCCGATGGCGGGGCGGACGAACTCGACGGGCTCCTCGCCCAGCGGGAAGTCCTTGCGGAGAGGGTGGCCTTCCCAGTCGTTGGGCATCAGGATGCGGCGCAGGTCAGGGTGGCCGTCGAAGTTCACGCCGAACATGTCGTAGATCTCGCGCTCGAGCCAGTTAGCGGCGGGCCATATGTCGGTGACGGTCGGCAGCGTGCCCGACTCGCCTTCACCCGCCGTGCTGCCGGTGGAGCACTTGAGGCGCAGACGTTCGTGGCGCTCCAGAGAGTGAAAGATGTAGGTCGCCTCAAACGGCTCGTCGCGGCCGGGCCAGTGGGCACCACACAGCTCGATCAGGATGTCGAAGCGTGGGGTGGCAGTGTCGCGCAGCCAGAGGCAGACCTGGCGCAGTTGGCCCGGTGGGACCGTCGCGGTAGGGATGCCGTCGGCGAAGTTCCACTTGGGGATGGAGAGGTCCGGGAAATGGTCGAGCAGCGCCTGGAAATGAGGCGGGTGCTCGGGCTGCGGCGGCGGCGCATCGACCTGGGGCGTCTGCCCAGGCACCGTCTGCGTGCCGGGCGTACTTTGCCCCGGCGACGTACCCATGCTCTCTCCTGATCCGCGGTTGTTTGCGATTTAGGCGCGGGCAAACGCTGGAACGGGGGCGGCTGCGTTACCCCTGAACTGGCGTTCGCTCTCGATCTTGACTTGCAGCTTGATGATGCCGTCGATGACGGCTTCCGGTCGGGGCGGGCAGCCAGGCACGTACACGTCTACCGGGACGATGCGGTCCACGCCCTGCACCAGCGCGTAGTTGTTGTAGACACCGGAGCACGATGCGCAGGCGCCCATGCTGAGCACCCACTTCGGCTCGGGCATCTGGTCGTACACCTGGCGCAGCACCGGGGCCATCTTTTTGGAGAGGCGGCCCGCGACGATCATGAGGTCACTCTGGCGCGGTGAGGCGCGGAACACCTCTGCGCCGAAGCGCGCCAGGTCGAACTTGACGGCGCTCATCGCCATCATCTCGATGGCGCAGCACGCCAGGCCGAACAGCATAGGCCAGATAGAGTTGGCGCGTGCCCAGCCTACAGCGCGGTTAACGGTGGTGAGCACCACACCGGAATCGCCGTCGAACTGTCCGGCAGGACGGTTGGGAACGGGGCGCAGCGAGTCGGGCTGCTCCGGAGACGGAGCGAGCGTCATGTGCGCGGTCGGCCCCGGGGGCCCGCCGGGTGAGGTCAGTCCCATGTGAGTGCTCCCTTCTTCCATATGTACACGTAACCCAGGAGCAAGAACGCCATGAAGACCAGCATCTCGGCCAGGATGAATAGGACGTAGCCCATCTCGTTGCCGGCTGCCGTGCCGGCCGCCTTGGCGTGGCGGAGGAAGACGGCCCAGGGATAGAAGAAGATGATCTCCACGTCAAAGATGACGAAGAGCATGGCGGTGAGATAGAAGCGGATGGGAAAGCGGCGCCATGCCATGCCGATCGGCGCCATGCCGGATTCGTACGGCGCCAGCTTGGCGGCGTTGGGCTTCTTGGTGCCCACGAAGTTGGAGATCAGGATGACCCCCAACGCCACGAACAGGGCGATCAGCAGCTGGATCAGAATAGGGACGTAGTCGTAGATCTGCACGTCTTTTCCCTCTCGCAGAGTGCACTCTAGCTACGCCGGTGTGCCAGCGTCAACCGGCACGTTTCCAGTGCCTTGGCCGGTGAGTGGGCCAGTGCCCGAGCCGCCCCTCGGTGAGCTTGTGCATTCTATCACAATGTCGGTGTGGGACCTCACCCTGGCCTTCGGCCTGTCCCTCTCCCACAGGAGAGGGACACAAGGATGGCCGGAGCAATGCCGCGGTGCGGGACGACTTCCCGCTCGGTGATACATTACGAGTAGTGGAACCCATTTACCTCGATCACGCCGCGACGACTCCGGTGCGGCCGGAGGTGGTGGAGGCGATGCTGCCGTATTGGAGGCAGCAGGCCGGCAACCCGTCCAGCGTGTATGGCCTGGGGCGCGCGGCGCGCCGCGCGTTGGACGATGCGCGCGATCTGGTCGCGGCGGTGCTGCACGCCCGGCCGCAGGAGCTGGTGTTCACCAGCGGCGGCACGGAGGCCGACAACGCGGCAATCAAGGGGGTGGCGTTCGCGGCGCGTGCGCGCGGGCGCGGCAACCACATCATCACGACGCAGATAGAGCACCACGCGGTGCTGCACACGTGCGAGTGGCTGGAGCAGTTCGGGTTCGAGACGACGTACCTGCCGGTGGACCACTACGGTATGGTTGACCCGGGGGCCGTGGAGGCGGCGATCACCGACCAGACGGTACTGATCTCGGTGATGTGTGCCAATAACGAGGTAGGGACGGTGCAGCCCATCGCGGAGATTGGGCGCATTGCGCGGGCGCGCAAGGTAACGTTTCACACCGATGCGGTGCAGGCGGGCGGCGCGCTGGACATGGACGTGAACCGGCTGGGGGTGGACCTGCTTTCCCTATCGGCGCACAAGTTCTATGGGCCGAAGGGCGTAGGGCTGCTGTACGTGCGGTCGGGCGCGCGCTGGCAGCCCCAGCAGCAGGGGGGAGCGCAGGAGCGCAACCGGCGGGGTGGCACCGAGAACACGGCTGGGGTAGTGGGCATGGCCAAGGCGCTGGAGCTGGCGTACGCGAACGTGGACCAGAACAACGCCTACGTGCAGGGGCTGCGCGACCGGCTGATCGAGGGACTGCTGGAGCGCATCCCGGAGAGCGAGCTGACGGGGCACCCGGTGCAGCGGCTGCCGAACAGCGCGAGCTTCGTGTTCAAGTACGTTGAAGGGGAGAGCATCCTGCTCAGCCTGGACGTGAAAGAGATCTTCGCGTCGAGCGGCTCGGCGTGCACGTCGGGCGCACTGGAGCCATCGCACGTGATCACGGCGCTCGGCTATCCGCCGGAGGTCGCGCGGGGGTCATTGCGGCTGACGACCGGGCTGGACAACACGCCTGAGCAGGTCGAGCGGGTGCTGGCGGAGCTGCCACCGGCAATCGCGGCGCTGCGTGCGATGTCACCGGCATTTGCGACAGTCTGACGGTCGAGCGAACGAGCCAATGGCTGCTTCTGCGGAAGACACGCGAGCCGGGGCCGGCGCCGGAGGGACGGAGCCGGCCCCGCGACGGTGCACTAACCACCCTGACCGGGAAACGTGGATCGCGTGCGGTCGGTGCGAGCGCCCTTTTTGTACCGAATGCCTGGTACAGACGCCCGCGGGGCAGCGCTGTTACGACTGCGCCGGGATGCGGCGCGATCATGCGCAGCGCGCGGCGCGGGGGCAGCTGCTGCGCGCCGCGGGAGTGGCGGCGCTGGGCGCTGGGATCGTCGCGCTGCTCGGCTCGATTTTGTACGTGGCGCTCGGCGCCGCCGTCGCCGGCAACGTGGCCGGCAACCTGGCATCGCCGCTGATCACGCGCCAGACGCGGCGCACGCTGTTCCCGGTGACGGTCGTGCTGCTCCTGGCGGCGGCATTCGCCGGGTTCGTGGTGGCGCGGTCACTGGTAGAAATCTCGCGCGGCGCGCCGCCGGCGGCGGCGCTGCTGTTCTTCGCCGTGGGGACGGCGCTGAACTTCTGGTTCTGGCTCTACGCTGTCATCATGCTGGTGGTGGCTGGGGTGCGGATGAGGTGATGCAGTAACGCCGGCTCGCCGGCCGTTCTGGACGTGGTGAGTGCGCGCCGGAGGCAGCGAGGGGCGATTCCGGTCCCACTCGGCCTGCTCATGGCACTGACGGTAGTAGCGAGTGGGTTGGCAGGGGTGGTGGCGGGGTTGAGCGCGGCGGCGTTTGGGCTGGCGCTGGTGGGACAGCCGCTGCTTGAGCTGGCGCCGTGGCGGGTGCAGGTGGTGTTGGTAGCGGGGCCGCTGCTGGGGCTGCTGCCGATGGCGGCGCTGGCTCTTGGGGCGGGCCGCTACCAGGACGTCGCGCGGCGCGCGCCGGCCGCGTTCGGCGTATGGCTGGCCTTGGGTGTGGTGACGATGCTCTGGTTTGGGCTACGGCCTCTGCTACTGTAGGCAGTCCGCCTCTCCTCAATGCCTGAGCCGCTGCAGCAGGTCCTCGCGTTTGTCCCCCCGTCGTGGCTGCTGGCGTCATTGCTGGCGGCGCTGAACGTGTTCGTCTTTCGGGTTGCCGTCGGGCGTGAGGGCCACTCGTCGCTGTACTTCTTCCCGTGGGGTGTGGTGGGGTTCGCGCTGGGCAACTTGCTGGCTGTACTGGCGGGGTCGCCGGTACCGGCGTTGGGGGACGTGCACGTGGTGGAGGCGTCTCTCGGAGCGTGGGTGGTGCTGACGCTGGGTAACCTGCGCGTGCCCGCCACCTGATGGAGCAGGGCGGACGCGCATTGCCGCATGCTTCAACACCGTGGTAGGGTGTCTGAACGATGGCGAATTCAGCGCGCAAGGCCCTTGAAGCGATACCCCACGCACTGGAGGGGCTGCCGCATGCATTAGACACGCTGCCGCGCTTGCGGTTGGAGGTGGTCCGGCCGGCGAAGCCGCAGCGTCACCCGGTAGCGGACGCGATGGCGTTCCTGGGGGGAGCGCTCATCGGGGCGTCGATCGGGGCGCTGGCGGGCATCTTTTTCGCCCCGAGCGATGGGCGCACACTGCGCCGCCGGCTGAGCGACCAGCTTGGAATTGACCTCGGCGGTTGGGACGCGGACGATGCCGATACCAGGACGGCTCCTGCCGGGGGTGAGTCTGCGGCGTGTGGAGGCGCGGGGTTTGGGGAGCCAGCGGAGTCGCCGGCCACGGTGCCGGTCACCGCGACAGCCGCAGCTAACGCTGGGCTGGCCTAAGCGACGGGGGCTCGCCTATGGCGGGCCGACGGCCCACTTTTCTCGCCAGGGGACGTAGCGGCTGAAGTAGGCGTCCGAGGAGATGGTCGGGCCACCTGCGCCGTTGGTGATGATGCGGCGGATGGTGGCGTCTACGCCATCGGCGCTCCATTCGACCTGCTTGCGGGTGCCCTTCGGGAGCTGCGGGTCGAGCACGTCGGGGAGCTTCGGGCCGGCCTTGATCTCGTTGGCCTTCTGCGGAGTGAGCTTTACCTCGCGACCAGTGTTGGTGCTGTAGAACCGGAAAGCGAGCGTGGACGATTTGGTATCCACCGCGGCGTGCATCAAGATGGCGAACTCGGAGTCGTTCCTGAAGCGCAGGTCAACGCCAGGGTCGTAGACGGCGGCGTCAAATCCGACGGGGCTGCCGTCCTGTTCGTAGTAGCTGACGCGGTAGGAATGCTGGTGGCGCTCGACGATGGGCAGGCCGGCGTAAAACGCGGCGCGGAAGACGGTAGTGGAGACCTGGCAGACGCCGCCGCCGATTCCGGGAACAGTGGCGTCTCCCTGGATGGTGAGGCCCTCTTGGTAGCCGTTGGCCTTGGTGATGGGTCCGAGCGCCTTCAGGAACGAGAAGGTGGCGCCGGGCGGAATGACCGCGCCGTCGAGGCGATTGGCGGCGACCTGGATGTTGTTCAGACGCTCCGGCGAGGAGCCAGCGAACTTCGACGTGCCGGTAGCGACCAGCTGCTTGATGCCGGCCACCAGCGCGGGATCGCTTGTGATAGCGGGCCGGGCAATCGCGGCGGGCAGCGTGACTTCTCGCGCTTCTCCCGTAGCCTGGGCGATGATGGCGCGCACCGCGGCGGGTTGGTCCAGCCGTACGCCATCGGCACTGGCGCGGACAACGGTAGCGCCACCGCCATTCCAGCGCAGCTGAGCGTCTGTGGCGGGGCGGTCTACTTCGCCTGCCAGGGTCTTCACGTAAGCAGCCAGGCGAGGCTCGGACAGGACGGCCGTCAACTTTTCGCCGTCTGTGCTGGAGGAGCGGCGGAATTCAAGCATCGCGCCCAGCTGGACGGGGGTCAGCGTCCAGGTCTTGTCACCCAGGCGCAGGGTAAGCGGCGCCGAGAGGATGCGGGCCGCCTGCGACTGTGCCTCCTGGATGGCGGCGTCGGACACCACGGGTGCGGTACTGGCCACGACTACCTCGACGCGTTGTGGCGTGAGCGAGTGAGGGACCGACACACGTTCGGAGGTGGCGGAGATGTCTACCTTGCGGCCGGGGGCGGCCTGGCCGGTGACGAGCTGGCCGTTGCGTACCTGGAGACCGGCGTTCACCGGCTCACGGTCGATCTCGGCGGCGATTGCATGCAGTAAGGCCGCGAGCTGCCCCTGGCTCAGGGACGCGCGCAGCGGGATAGACGGCTTGGTGGCGGCAGTGGCAACCGCGCCGAAGTAACGCAGCGGCCAGGCGCCCTCGCGGCCGAGCTGGAGCGCGTCCTGGGCCATGACGGCGGAGTCGACGGCGACACCCATCTCGGCGGCGGCGGGGCGCCACTCGCGGTCACCGAGGACGAAGACCGCGGGTGAAGCGAGGAAGCTGTTCAGGTGCGGGTCGAGGACGCTGCGCACCTGGTCGGCGGGCAAGCCGCCGACTGGCACAGCGTCAAAGTGCACGGCAGGAAGCGCCCGACCGGCGTAGGCTGTGTCCAGCGCTACGCCGCCGGCGCCGGTGAGGAAGATGGCCAAGACGGACAGGCCAATGCCGGCGCGCAGCGCCCCGGCGGCGGGGCTAGAGCGGCGGCGGGAGCCGGCGCGGCGGGTGGGGCGGCCGCCATAGGCAGGCCCACCGGCGGCGCGCACACGCGGTCGCGCCGCCGGCCGGGTCAGCTGCATGCCGGCATAATCTGTTGACAGCCCCACGTGCGCGCGATTCTCCTTATGCGAGTATAGGGCTATTCCAGGTCGGCACGGAAGGTGTCAGATAAATTGGCCTCAGCCCCACTCAGTGGTATCCCGGCACCGGACCCCGCGCCGGCCGATCCCAGCACCCATGACACAGCAACCACAAAGCGCCCGCAGACCGAAGCGATCCTCACGCCCGACGACGTCCTCGCCACCGGCTCTAAGAGTTCAAACGGCGTAGCGGGCGCACAGAGTACGCCCACCACTGTCTCGACTCCGGCCGGGGCACCACTGGTGACGCTGGACGTGCTCAAGCGTGATCCAGAGGTGCTGGCGTTCATCAAGCGCGCGGACGCGCAGCTGGGCGTGCTGGGGTTCACCGAGCATGGACAGCGCCACACGTCGCTGGTGGGGAACATCGCGCAGAACGTGCTGCGCCGCCTGGGGTACCCGGAGCGCACTTGTGAGCTGGCGGCAGTAGCCGGGTTCCTGCACGACATCGGCAATTGCGTGAGCCGGCGCGACCACGCGACGGCGGGGGCGCTGATGGCGAAGGACATCCTGCTGGCGCGCGGGATGAGCGTGGAGGAGGTGGCCATCGTGATGGGCGCCATCGGCAACCACGAGGAGTCCACCGGCGACCCGGTAGGGGAGGTGTCGGCGGCGATCAACATCGCGGATAAGAGTGACGTGCACCGCAGCCGTGTGCGCGAGACCGACCCGATGAAGTTCGACCAGCACGACCGGGTGAACTACGCCAGCCAGCACAGCTTCGTGCGGGTGGACGGCGAGCAGAAGCGGGTGGAGCTGGAGATGAGCATCGACACCAACATCGCGCCGCTGATGGATTACTTCGAGATCTTCCTCTCGCGCATGCTCTTCATCCGGCGGGCGGTGCAGTTCCTGGAGTGCGAGTTCCGGCTGACGATCAACCGGAACCGAATCCTCTGACCTACGACTCTCCAGACACGGTGAGCACCACCAGGTTGTTGCGGTGGATGACTTCTTCGCCGTAGACGTAGCCGAGGCGGGCGGCGATCTGTTGGGAGTGCTGGCCCTTGATTTGGTCTACGTCTGAGGCGGCGTAGTTGGCCAGGCCGCAGTCGACGCGGTCTCCGTCGGGGTCCAACACGGCGATGGGGTCGCCGCGATCGAAGCGACCGTGGACGGCGCGCACGCCGGCGGCGAGTAGGCTGCGGCCCCGGGCGCGGATGGCGTCGGCGGCGCCGGGGTCTACCAGGACGGCGGCCCTGCTGGTGAGCGCAGAGAGGATCCAGCGCTGGCGCGCCTCGCGGCGGGAGACCAGCGGGTGGAAGCGGGTGCCGATCGCCTCGCCGGCGACGATGCGGGGCAGGACGTCTGGCTCTGAGCCCGGAGCGATGATGGCGACGATGCCGGAGGCGGTGGCGAGGCGGGCGGCGTCGATTTTAGTGCGCATGCCGCCGGTGCCCTGGTCGGTGCCGGCGCCGCCGGCCAGACGCTCGACGCCGCGGTCCACGCGCGCCACTTCGGCGATCAGGGTGGCGGTGGGGTCCAGGCGCGGATCGGCGGTGAAGAGACCGCCGGCGTTGGTGAGGTTCACCATCAGGTGGGCATCTACCAAGTTGGCAACCATTGCGGCGAGGTTGTCGTTGTCGCCGTACAGGCGGTTGTCCGCGCCGACGTGGATCTCGGCGGCGTCCACCACATCGTTCTCGTTCACGATGGGGAGCACGCCGTTTTCGACCAGGCCGAGGAGGGTGTTGCGCGCGTTGAGGTAGCCTTGGCGGTCGCGCAGGTCGGCACGGGTGAGCAAGGTCTGCGCGACGGTTATGTCGTGTGGGGCAAACGCGGTGTCGTAGGTCTGCATGAGCAGGTGCTGGCCAATGGCGGCGAGCATCTGCTTGACGGGAATGTCACGACGCGCGCGGTCGAGCGGCAGGCGGGCGCGGCCGGCGGCCACGGCGCCGGAGCTGACCAGCAATACCTGATGTCCGGACCGCCGTAGTGTTGCAATCTGTCGCGCCAGGTCGGCGATGCGGTCGAGGTCAAGGGATGGCGCGCCGCTGGTGAGCACGCTGGTACCCACCTTGACGACGATGCGCGCGGGCTTCTCCATCGCGGGAAGTGTAAGCGGCGAGCTTACTGGAGCCTGACTACAAGCGCTTCACTGGCGGCGATGTCCAGTTGCACACTGCCGTCGATCACCTCGGCGGTGGAGCCGTTCGCGGTGTACTCCACGGTGACTGAGAAGTCACTGCCGAGGTTGAGTGCGGCGGGGTCGGGAACGCGGATGGCGCCTTGCTGGGGGCCGAGGCGATTGGCGATGAAGAGGAGGGCGCCGCCGTCAGGGCTAAGGCGGGCGACGGTTTCGACTTCCAGTGTGTTGTCTGGGACGATCTGCCGTGGCGCCGGATCGTCGAGGAGGGAGAGGACGAGCTCACGGATGGCGAGGCGCTGGGCCGGTGGGAGGCGGAAGTAGACGTCGGTTGAGAAGGGGAGGCCGAAATCGACGGTGGCGAGCGTGGAGGTGCCTTCGCGCACTTGGACACGATAGCCGACCTGGGAGGCGCGCTCACTGGGGGTGCGGGTCGCCCCGCCCGGGGGCGCCTGGACCACGCGCGGCCAGAGAAACGAGGTGCGGTAGCGGACGCCGTCAGGGCCGGCGGTAACAGGCTGGGGGTAGGTCACAAGCGAGCCGCCCCTCAAGGCGTAGACGACGAGCTTGCCGTAGTTCTCTAGATCCATGCGGCCGTAGGACGGAAACAGCGTGGCGGCGTACTCCGTCAGGTCAGAGTCGGAGGCGGCGCGTAGCTCGAAGACGGCGGGGTTGTACCCGGCGACGGCTACAGCGCCGAAGCCGCCCTCCAGGGCCGGCTCGCCGGGTGGCGCGTCGGGAGAGGGTGAGTAGTCGATGAGGGCGAGGGTGTCCCGGACTTCGACGGAGGCGGTGACCTCCTCTTCGTGCGCGGCGAACCATGCCTGGAGCCGCTGGAGTGCGTCGGAGCTTGCGTTGGAAGACGTGGTGAGGTGGTCTGGTCCCAGCGCCAGGCTATAGCCGCGTATGCCCCTACCGATCACCATGAGCAGATCGATTGGGGCGGCCGGGATGTGCCAGAGGGTGGCGGGCTGGTCGTCTGTGGCGGTCGCTGTCGCTCGGGCGGCGGCGATGCTGGTGGCGAAGGGCCGGACCTCACCCCGTAACCCCCTCTCCCATAGGAGAGGGGGAATGTCGCCAGCGCTGGCGTTATTGTCGGGCGCTGTTAGCAGGACAAGGCCGGCGCTCGCCAGTGGGTCCCGAATGGCCGTCATGTGCCGCTCGGACAACCTCCAATCTTCAGCGGAACGGACGGCGTTGAAGCGCCAGCGTTTGCAGGCGGCGATCACGCCGGGCAGGTCAGCGGGCGTTGGGGAGCCGGGGAGGTCGAGCGCGCGGAGGAGAGCGGGCTGGTTGTCGATGTAGTAGATGCCGTACGCGGCGGTGAGGCTGGGTGGTGTTTCGGCGTCGAAAGCTGACGTCCAGGCGATGCTAGCGTCGGGGGAATCCACTGATTTGACAGTCCTGTAAGGCGGCTATAATGCGATTCTCTGGAGAGACAAGATGAAGACGT
>CADCTC010000193.1:0-33832 GCA_902805635.1 uncultured Chloroflexota bacterium | reverse complement strand
ATGTGGGTTTGTTCTCGCACATGGGTATCGGCAAGACGACGCTGGCCGAGGCCATGCTCTTCAACGCCGGAGCCATCAACCGTATGGGCCGCGTGGACGATGGGACCACTGTCTCCGACTATGACCCCGACGAGCACCGGCGCACCATGTCGGTCAACGTCTCGGTGCTGCCGGTGGAGTGGAAAGACCATAAGATCAACATCGTAGACACGCCAGGATACGCGGACTTCGTAGGGGAGGTCGCGGAAGCCGTGCGCGTGGTGGACGGCGCCGTGATCCTGGCATGCGCGGTCAACGGCCTGGAAGTGGGCAGCGAACAGGTGTGGGAGCACTGCAAGCAGCGCGACCTGCCACGCATCGTGGTGGTTAACCGCATGGATCGCGAGAACGCGAGCTTCGAGCGCACCTTGCAGCAGCTCCGGGAGACGTTTGGCAAGTGCGTGGTGCCGGTGCAGGTGCCCATCGGCAGCCGCGACCAGTACCGGGGTGTGGTGGACCTGCTGGACCGCAAGGCGCTGATGTTCGGCGATGGCGGCAAGATCGACGAAGGCGACATCCCGGCCGACCTGCAAGAGGAGGTCCAGTCGTTCGCGGACCAGCTGATGGAGTCGGTGGCGGAGACCGACGACGAGCTGATCATGAAGTACTTGGAGGGGGAGCCGCTGACCCACGAAGAAGTGGTGCACGGCGTCCATGAAGGCGTGCGCACCGGGTCGATCGTGCCGGTGTTCAGCGCGGCGGCGCTCACCAACCGCGGCATTGGGCTGCTGCTGGACGCGATCACGACGTACCTGCCCTCACCGGTTGAGGCGGGCACGGTGACGGCGACTAACGCGCAGGCGAAGCAGGACGAAGCGCTGGCGCCGGACCCCAACGGTCCCTTGGCGGCCATGGTGTTCAAGACGCTGGCCGATCCGTTCATCGGCAAGCTGACCTACTTCCGTGTCTATTCGGGCACGCTGCGGCCTGACAGCCACCTCTGGAACGCGACCAAAGAGAAGGAAGAGCGCATCGGCACCATTTACACGATGCTCGGCAAGAACCAGGAGACCGCTACGGCCGTGCCGGCAGGGGACTTCGCCGCCGTGGCCAAGCTGGCGGTGACGGCGACGGGCGATACGCTATGCGCCAAGGACCACCCGCTGCTGCTTAGCCCGATCGCGTTCCCGGCGCCTGTTTACTCTGCAGCGGTGGAGGCTAAGTCACGTCAGGACCAGGACCGCATGGGACCGGCGTTGCAGCGCATGCAGGAAGAGGACCCCACCATCCAGGTACGGCGCGACGCCGAGACGGGGCAGACGGTGATCTCTGGCATGGGCGACAGCCACATCGAGATCACTGTAGAGCGGATCAAGCGCAAGTTCGGCGCGGAGATGGTGATCCAGCCGCTGCGCGTGCCGTACCGCGAGACGCTGCGGACCAAGGCCACCGCCGAAGGGCGGTTCGTGCGCCAGACGGGCGGCCACGGGCAGTACGGCGTGTGCGTGATCGAGGTCGAGCCGCTGACGCGCGGCGAGGGTTATCACTTCGCGGACAAGATCGTAGGTGGTGTGGTGTCGCACTCGTTCCGGCCGGCGGTGGACAAGGGCATCCAGGAGGCGATGGCCGACGGCGTCATCGCGGGGTATCCGCTGGTGGACGTGCGCGCCACACTCGTCGACGGCAAGGAGCACGCGGTCGATAGCTCCGAAATGGCATTCAAGATCGCCGGGTCGATGGCGTTCAAGTCCGCCGCGGAGAAGGCCGGGGTGGTGCTGCTGGAGCCGGTGGTGAAGGTGGAAGTGACGATCCCGGAGCAGTACACCGGCGACATCATGGGCGACCTCTCGCAGAAGCGGGGGCGCGTGCACGGCATGAACCCCAACGGCAACGGCACGACGACGATCGAGGCGGAGGTGCCCCAGGCCGAGATGGTGCGCTACGCCGCGGACTTGCGCTCAATGACCCAAGGGCGCGGGCAGTTCAAGATGCAGTTCGACCACTACGACGAAGTGCCCGGCAACGTGGCGCAGAAGGTAGTGGAACAGGCGAAGAGCAAGTCCGGGGTGGGATAATCTGCGGGGAGCCGGGGCTTTAGCTCGCGGCTCCATAGCAGAGGAAGACACATGGCCATCGCGACTGCACCGACCGACGCACAGGCGAACGCGGCTCAGCGGAACGCCTACGACGTGCTGCAGGAGCGTGGCCTGGTCTATCAGTGCTCGGATGAGGCCGGGCTGCGCCAGCAGCTTGCAGCCGGTCAGATCAGCTTCTATCACGGTATCGACCCAACGGCAGACTCGCTGCACATTGGCCACTTGGTGGGCGTCATGGCGATGGCGCGATTGCAGCGCTGCGGGCTGCGACCCGTGGCGCTGGTGGGCGGCGGCACGACCATGATCGGCGACCCGACCGACAAGACCGCTGCGCGCCGCATCATGACCCGCGAGGAGATCGACGCCAACGCGCAGGCGATCAAGGGCCAGCTTTCACGTTTCCTGGATTTCGGTCCCGGAGGCGCGATCATGGTCGACAACGCCGAGTGGCTGCTGGCGCTCAACTACATCGCGTTCTTGCGTGACTACGGACGCTACTTCTCGGTCAACGAGATGCTCCGCATGGAGACGTACAAGACGCGTCTCGAAACGGGCCTGAGCTTCCTGGAGTTCAACTACGCATTGCTCCAGGCGTACGACTTCTTGGAGCTGTACCGGCGCCATGGGTGCACGCTGCAGATCGGCGGCAGCGACCAGTGGTCGAACGTCCTGGCCGGCGCGAACCTCATCAAGCGTTGCGAGAGCGCCGAAGCGTATGCGCTGACCTGGCCGCTAGTTTCCGACGCGTCCGGCCAGAAGATGGGCAAGTCCCAGGCGAGCGGCCAGGTGTGGCTTGACCCGGACAAGACCTCGCCGTATGACTACTACCAGCACTGGGTCAACGTCGACGACAGCCAGGTCGAGCGCATGCTGATGACGTACACGTTCCTGCCGGCGGATGAGGTTCGGGCACTCGCAACTGACCCTGGCGCCGGCCTGCGCCGCGCCAAGGAAACCCTGGCCTTCGAGGCGACGACGCTGGCGCACGGCGAGGACGAGGCGCGCAAAGCGCAGGCGAGCGCGCGGGCACTGTTCGGCGGCGCGTCGCTGGACGAGGTGGCCGAGTCCGAGGCGGTGCCGACGGTAGAGATGCCGGCGGCGCGGCTGGAGGCGGGCCTGCCCGCGGCTGACCTGCTGGTGGACGCCGGGCTGGCCGACTCCAAGGGCGCCGCGCGCCGGCTGATAGATGGCGGCGGGGCGTACCTCAACAACGAGCGCCTGGAACAACGTGCCGTCACTAGCGCGGACCTGCTGCAAGGGGCACTGCTGCTGCGCGCGGGCAAGAAGCGCTACGTACGTGTGGTGGCGCGATAGACGCGCTCTTCGTCGTCGACAAGCCGCGGGGGCCAACGTCGCATGACGTGGTGGCGCGGCTGCGGCGCGCGTCCGGGGAGCGGCGCATCGGGCACGCGGGGACGCTGGACCCGATGGCAACCGGCGTGCTGCTGGTCGCCGCGGGGAAGGCGACGCGGCTGATCGAGTACCTCACCGAGACGGCCAAGGAGTACCGGGCCGAGGTGACGTTTGGCGTGGAGACCGACACGTACGATGCCGAGGGGAAGGAGACGGCGCGGGCAGACGCGTCGATGGTGACGGCAGTACGGATCGATGCGGCGCTGACGGGATTCAGGGGAACCATCGAGCAGCGGCCCCCGGCGTATTCGGCGATCAGCGTGGGTGGCAAGCGGCTGTACGACCTGGCGCGTAAGGGGCAGGCGGTTGAAGCGCCGCTGCGTACGGTGGAGATCACTCGGCTCGAGCTGGAGGGGTGGGAGGCGCCGGTTGCAACGGTGTACGTGGCGTGTTCCAAGGGGACCTACATACGCAGCCTGGCGCATGACCTGGGGCAGGTGCTGGGGACGGGGGCGCACCTATCCGGACTGAGGCGCACGCGGGTTGGGTGGTTTGGAGACGGCGACGCCACTCCACTCGAAGCGCTGGAGGAGCGGCTGCGGGCGGGAGGGTGGCGCGAGGTATCGCGCGACCCGGCGGAGGCAGTGGCACACTTGCCGGTCGTGCAGCTGGAGGCGGCGGCCGTGGAACGGTTGGGGCACGGCATCGCGGTCCCCGCTCCTGCGTCGGAGGCACTTCAGGCCGGTACACTTGCGCGGGCGACCGGTCCTGGCGGCGAGCTGATTGCCATCGTGCGCTGTGTGGCGCAGGGTGACGGTATGGTGTGCCGGGCGGAAAAGGTGCTCGTGGCAGCGTAACCGACTGCATGCAACTGACCCGTATCCCTGAAGACCCGGCGCCTGAGATGCCGCCGCCGGCGGTGGTGACCATCGGCAACTTCGATGGGGTGCACCTGGGCCATGGGCTCTTGCTAGACCGCGTGCGCCAGCGCGCCGGAGAGATGACGGCGCAGGCGGTGGTGGTGACGTTCGATCCGCATCCACGGCAGGTGCTGCAGCCGGATGCGCCGCTGGCGCTGCTGACCACCACCGACGAGAAGGCGCACCTGGTGGCGGAGCATACCTTCGACCAGCTCATCGTCTGGCGCTTCGACGGTGCTCTGCAGCAGCTCGGTCCGGAAGAGTTCGTGGACGCGCTCTCGCGGTACGTGACAATGCGTCATCTGGTGCATGGGCCGGGGTTCGCGCTCGGCCGGCGGCGGGCCGGCACACCGGAAGTGCTGGCGGAGATCGGGCGGCAACGCGGGTTCACGTTGGAAGAGGTCATGCCGATCGAGACCGCGAGCGGCGCGCCGGTGAACAGCACGTCTATTCGCCGGCTTCTGGTGGACGGCGATGTCTCGGCCGCCGCGGAGCGCCTGGGACGCGCACCGGCACTAGTGGGGGTGGTGGTGGAAGGGGAGAAGGTCGGCCGCACGCTTGGCTTCCCGACAGCGAACCTGGACGTGGGGGCGCAAGCTGCGGTGCCGGCGGATGGCGTCTACGCCGCGTGGGCGGAACGGCGCCCGTTTACGGCTGATGCCAGCCGGCACCCAGCTGCGGTAAGCATCGGCACGCGCCCCACGTTCGACGGGGCAGGGCGCGTGGTGGAAGCCTACCTACTGGACTTCGAGGGCAACCTGTACGGCGAAACCCTGCGCCTGCACTTCGTGGCACGGCTGCGCGGGCAAGAGCGGTTCGAGAATATTGAGGCGCTCGTGGCCCAGATGAAGCAGGACGTAGAGCGGGCGCGGGAGGCGCTGTGCGCTACCCCAGCGCGCGCTCGATAGCCGGGAGCAGCTGAGCGCGCGCGTCGGCGATGGTGGCGGGTGGGGCGAAGTGGCAGCCGGCGGCGCGGACATGGCCGCCTCCGCCGAATTCGGACGCGACGCGAGCGACATCCACGGTGGCGGAACGTAGGCTGACGTAGATGTTGCCGTCTTGGCCCTCTTCCAGCACAAAGCCCACGTCCACGCCGGTGATGCTGCCGGCAAATCCGGATAGGCCGCCGCTGTCTGCGCCAGGGCCGGCCGCGTCCATGGCAGCGCGCGTCACTTCCAACCAGCCGATACGGCCGCCGGCGGCGAACTGGAGCGTGCCCAGCGCTTTGCTCCACAAGAGGGCGCTGCCGCGCGGGCGCTGGCGGAAGAGCTGGAACGCCAGTTTGGCGACCGGCGCGCCGGCCTCCAGGAGCCGAGCGGCAACGCGCATGGAGCGCGGTGTGGTGCTCTCGGTCTGAAACGAGAGCGAGTCGGTCATCAGGCCCGCCATCAGGCAGGTCGCAGCGGGCACGTTTGGCGTCAAGCCGAGGCGCTCGATCAGCAGCGAGAGCACTTCGGTGGCCGACGCGGCGGTCGGATCTACCACATTGGCGATGCCGAAGCGGTCGTTCGTAATGTGGTGGTCGACGTCGATCAACGGCAGGGCGGCGAAGAGGTCCCGATTGTTCTCGTAGATCGAGCCAAGCCGGTCAAGGCCAGAGGCGTCCATGACGATGGCGAGATCCCAGGGGGGTGCCTCACCTACGGTGTAGAGTGGTGAAAGGTCCTGCACGATGCGCTCGGCACCGGGCAGTGTCGCGAGGGCATTGGCAGGCGCGTCGGCACAGGCTAACGTGACGTGCTTGCCGGCCGCTTCGAGCGTCCAGCCGAGGCCCAGGAGTGATCCGATGGCGTCGCCATCAGGCTTGCGGTGGGAGCAGAGCAGGACGCGATTTGCGCCGTGGATGAGCTCGACGGCGTGGTCCCAGTCCGGCTCGGGAATCGTCGCCGGAACTGGAGCCGGTTCTTCGGTGATGGCGACGCCCCGCTGATCGGAAAGCCTGGGGGCAGGGGCCTCAGCGACCACGGCGCCGCCCCTCGCCCGGCGGTGTGGGCTTGATGGTCACTTTGCTGCTATCCCCGTCCTGGTCTTCATCGTCTTCATCATCGTCGTCGTCATCCTCATCGTCGTCCAGGAGCACGCTCGTTGCTCCATCGGCGCTGGTTGGCGCTGGAGGTATCTCGAGCTGGTTGATGAGGTGCAGCACCTGGTCGCCTTGTTCGATGCTGCGGTCGAGCGTGAACTGGAGCTGTGGGACGTGGCGAATGGTGAGCTGCTGGCCGAGCTGGGAGCGGAGGAAACCGGCACCGTGCTCGAGCGCGCGGATGGTGCCCTGGCGCTCTTCGTCGCTGCCCATGACGGAGATGAAGACGCGCGCCAGGCTAGCGTCGGGCGTGACCTGGACGCGCGCCACCGAGACCAGCCCGGCGACGCGCGGATCCTTCATCTGGCGGATGAGGTCACTCAGGATCTCCTCGATCAGCGCGCCGAGCCGGTCGCGGCGCCGTGAGTTAGGCACGTTCGCGGCCGAAGACTTCGATAACGTCGCCTTCACGCGGCTCTGGGAAGTTCTCCAGGCCGATACCGCACTCGTAGCCGCCCGCGACCTCGCGCACGTCCTCCTTGAAGCGGCGCAGTGACGAGACGCGGCCGTTGTAGATAACCTGCCCCGCACGCGCGATGCGGGCGTTGGCGCCGCGGCGGACGATGCCGTCGCGGACGTAACAACCGATGATCGCCTCTCCCTTGCCGGAGCGGAAGACGGCACGGATCTCGGCGTGCCCGTAGACGACCTCACGGAACTGCGGCTCGATCAGGCCGCGCAGCGCGGTCTCGATCTCGTCCAGCAGGTTGTAGATGATCTGGTACTCGCGGATCTCCACACCCTGGTTGTCGGCGTAGGCCTTGACGGTGTTATCGGTGCGGACGTTGAACGCCACGACCAGTGCCTTGGAGGCGAGCGCCAGGTTGACGTCATTATCGGTGGGCGGTCCCACGGCGTCGAAGAGGACGCGCACCTGGGTGCCAGCCACGGCGTCGTTGACCTTCTCCAGCGCGCCGCGGATGGCTTCCACAGAGCCCTGCACGTCGGCCTTGAGGATGACGTTGAGCTCCTTGGTGTCGCCCATTTGGATCTGCGCCAGGATGTCGTCCAGGCTCAATCGACCACCCTGGCCGTCGGCGGTGACGCCGGTGCGCTCCTCGATCAGCGCCCGCATGGTGCGCTCGTTGGGCACGGCGGTCAGCCGGTCACCCGCGGCGGGCACGGCTTCCAAGCCGAGCACCTCCACCGGAGTAGAAGGGCCCGCTTCCGTGACGCGTTCGCCGCGCCAGTCGTTCATAGCGCGCACACGACCGGCGATAGTGTTCACGACGACGAAGTCGCCGACCTTCAGCGTGCCGTTCTGCACCAGCACGGTCGCCACCGGCCCGCGGCTGCGGTCGAGCTTCGCTTCGACGACCGCGCCCACTGCGGGACGGTTGGGGTTGGCCTTGGGCTCCTCCAGGTCGGTCACGAGCAGGATCGTCTCGAGCAGGTCGTCCAGCCCCAGCCCCTGCAGCGCGGAGACTTCCACGTTCTCCACGTCGCCGCCCCACCCGGTGACCAGCACGTTGTGCTCGGACAGCTGCTGGCGTACGCGGTCGGGGTTGGCGTTGGGCCGGTCTACCTTGTTCAGCGCGATGATGAAGGGGACGCCGGCTGCGCGAGCGTGCGAGATCGACTCGACCGTCTGCGGCATGACTCCGTCATCCGCGGCGACGACGATGACGGCGACGTCAGTAACCTGGGCGCCCCGCGCGCGCATCTGGGTGAAGGCGGCGTGGCCGGGTGTATCGACGAAGGTGATAACGCGACCGTCTTTCTCGACCTGATAGGCGCCGATGTGCTGCGTGATGCCACCGGCCTCTCCCTCGGCGACGCGGGTCTCACGCAGGGCGTCGAGCAGGGAGGTTTTGCCGTGGTCCACGTGGCCCATGATGGTGACCACGGGCGGGCGCACGACAAGGTCCTCTTCTTCCTCGTCGAGGACGTGCCGCTCCATGGCGGTCTTGGTCGCCTCGCTGGTCTCCTCCGCGTCAGACTCGGTGATCTCGAAACCGAGCTCGTCGGCCACCATGCGACAGGTCTCGTCGTCCAGCTGGCTGTTGATGGTGGAGACCATCTTGTGATGGAGCAGCACCGTCTGGATCTTGGCCGGCTGCACGCCAAGGTGCTCGGCCAGCTCCGCCACGCTGGCCGATTTTGGCAGTGTGACGACGCGTGATGCGGTTGCCGCGCCACGCGACGTGTTGGTCAGCGTCGGCTCGGTGAGCACCGGACGCCGGCGCCGGCCGGGTCGCCGGCCACGTCCACCATATCTGCTCATACGTCTGTTTCCTACTTTCCATCTCTACAGCGCAACCGCTGTTCCATTGTCGCGTGCCGGTGTGGCTGCGCTCTGATTGCCGATCTGGTCCGCGTCGCCGGGGTCGGACGGCGCGAGTGTGTCGCGGAAGGTCACCAGCGCCGCACGGTCCGCGTCCGTGAGGTCGGTCTTGAGCGCGTGCTGCAGCGACTTGCGCTTGAGCGCGCTGTCCCAGCACGCCGGGTCGCTGTGCAGGTAGGCGCCGCGGCCGTTCTTCTTGCCGGTAGGGTCTACCTCCACCTCGCCCGCTGGCGTGCGCACCACGCGCACCAGCTGGCGCTTGCCCTCAGTCTTGCGGCAGGCAACGCACGTGCGCTGGGGCACGCGCCGGGGGCGCGGCCCCGGCTTGCGCGGCTTCCGCCTGGCTGGGGGCGCCGGCTGCTCCGGCCGGCTCGGTTGCTCCTGCAAGTTTATCCGGCAGACACCGGCGACTGGGCCGGGCTGGCGGCCGGCGCTGCGCCATCGGCGGCCACATCGTCGGTGGAGACGGCATCACTTGCAACGCCATCGACGGCAGCCCCGTTCATGGCAGTGGCATTTGCTTCGCCGTCCGGTGTGAGCTCGTCTTCTTCGGCCTCAGGACCCTCGGACTGGACCGTTTCGCGCGGTGAAGCGTCGCTCTTGATGTCCACGCGCCAGCCGGTCAAGCGGGCGGCAAGACGGGCGTTCTGCCCCTCCTTACCGATCGCCAGCGAGAGCTGCGAATCCGGCACCGTCACCGAAGCGGTCTTGGTGCCCTCGTAGAGCTCCACGTTGAGCACGCGCGCCGGGCTGAGCGCCGACGCCACGAACTTGGCGGTGTCTTCGCTCCAGGGAATGATGTCGATGCGCTCGCCGGAGAGCTCGTTGACGATGTTCTGGATACGCATGCCGCGCTGGCCGACACACGCGCCCACTGGGTCGAGCCCGGTCTGGCGCGACCAGACGGCCACCTTGGAGCGACTACCCGGCTCGCGGGCGATGGCGCGGATCTCCACGACGCCGTTGAAGATCTCCGGAATCTCCAGCTCCATCATGCGCCGCACGAAGTTACGGTGCGCGCGCGAGACGATCAGCATGGGTCCCTTGAGCGCGCGGTTGACCTCCATGAGGTAGACGCGGATGCGCTGGCCCATGCGGTGACGCTCTGAGGAGACCTGCTCCGTGGGCGGCAGCAGCGCCTCGGCCTTGCCGGCGGAGCCGGTCTCCAGCACCATGCCGCGCGGGTCGATGCGCCGCACCACACCGGTGATGATGTCGCCTTCGCGGTCGACGAACTCGCCGTAGACGTGGTCGCGCTCCGCCTCGCGGATCTTCTGGAGGATGACCTGCTTGGCGGTCTGGGCGCCGATGCGCCCGAAGTTGGGCGGCGTGACGTCGCGCTCGACCTTCTCGCCCACCACCGCAGCGGCGCTCATTTTGCGCGCCTCAGGCAGCGCGAGCTGGAGATTGGGATCTTCCACCTCATCGGCGCTAGCCACGACATCCCACACCTCGAAGACGCGCGGGTTGCCGGTGCCGGGGTCCATGCGGACGACGATAGTCTTCTCGTCGTTGCCGGCGAAGTCTTTTTTGTAGGCGGACACCATAGCCGCCTCCACCATCTCGATCAGCTCATCCTTGTGGAGACCCTTCTCCGCGGTGAGCTGCGCGAGGGAGGCCGCGAAATCGCTGCGCATATGGCCCTCCTGCCGAACCAAAGTACCCGGCGTTCCCTAAAGTCCCAACAACAAGAAAAGTGGGACTAGCCCACTTCTCTCACCGCGTGCTTTGGGGGCGCCGGATCGAACTACTTGCTTGGCTCAGTATATCACCGCTCAACCTGTTGGCTGGTCGGTGAAGACGCGGCCCTGCTCACGGTAGCGGGCGACAGCTTCGACCACAGTCTTGTTGTGGACGCTGGAGGAGAGCGCCATGATGACGAATGGGAGCGCCACGGGCCAGGCCGTGCCGGCAAAGAACAGGAAGACGGCGTTCACCACCATGACGCCCAGCGTGAGGCCCAGGTTGTCTACCGCAATGAACAGTGCGTTGCGCAGCACGAGACGCAGCGACTGGTCCATCTCCACCAGCAGGCTAAAGAGATAGCCTTGCACGGCGTACCACATGCCGATCAGCGAGCCGAAGATGACGCTGAGCAGCTGCACGCCGGGGCGGTCGAGGTACCAGTAGAAGACGACGTTCAGGACCAGCAGGCCGAGCACCGTTGCATCGATGAGGGCAAGGCCCCAGCCGCGCCAGAAGAAGCGCCGGAAGCCGGCGAAGACGCCGGGCACCTCCAGCAGCTCCCCGTTGGCGAGGCGGTTGGTGACGTAATAGACACCGGCGGTGGCGGGACCGGAGAGGGCAAAGGTGAGCGCCATCAGTGGGATGGGCCACACATGCAGTGCCGGCCGGCCACCCTCCCCTTCGATCGTGAGCCGGTACCAGACAAAGGCAATGTACAGCGTGGGGATGGTGGCGACGAACCAGATGAGGTTCAGCAGCACCATGCGCGGCAGGTCATAGAAGAACTCCCCGGCCGCGGCGCGCAGAAAGCGAATGGCGGTGAACAAGTCCTCACCCCACGCCCGCGGTGGTCGCGACTGGCGGGAGTGGCACTGCGGACGCGTGTTCGTCGATCCGCACGCCATCGTTGGGTGCGGGATGGAGGAAGCGGCGCGTGCCGGCGGCAAGCAGGGCCGGTTCCAGCGTGCGCGGGTCGGGGTGGAGGGCGATGATGGTGCCGCCCTGACCGGCGCCGGCCAGCTTGGCGCCGTAGGCGCCGGCGTCCAGCGCCGCGCCAATCAAGCGCTCGTTCTCCGGACCGGAGCCACCCAACTTACGCTGGATGTCGTGGTTCTCGTTCATCAGCTCGCCCAGCAGCTTCCAGTTGCGCGTCAGCAGCGCCTTCTTGCCCTCACGCGCCAGTTTGGCGATCTGGACGTACGCGTCCACCACTTCCCGATCACCCTCCAGCCACCGCTCACGGATGGGCTTGTGGACGGCGCCGGAGTGGTGCGCCACGCCGGTGTTGGCGAGGATGAATGGCAGCTCGTCCACGTGCTGCGTGAGCGATTCGACCGTGGCGAACGGCTCGCTCATCACCTCCCGGTAGAACTCCTTGTCCCGGAAGTCCATGTAATTGAAGCCACCAAACGTGGCCATGTACTGGTCCTGGTAGCCGCAGACCACGCCCATGTAGTTGAGCTCTATGGACCGCGCCAATTCGGCAAAGTGGTGTCGGCCGTATTCGATGCCCTGAAACGCCGTGACGGCGCGCAGCGCGGCGGCCACCATCGCGGTGGAGCCTGAGAGGCCGGACGCGAAGGGCAGCTCGCTCCAGCAGCGCACATGTGCCTTTAGGCGGTAGTAGCGCTGGTGCGCGATAACGGCGCGCAAGATATCGCAGTGGTCACCCTTGAGCTGCAGGTCGGATCGAAGGTGTACCTGGCACTCGCCTTGGTCCGACTCGAGCGTCAACCCGTCGCTTGGCTCGACGCTGACGAACGCACGTTCCTGCGTGGAGCACGAGATGACGCTGCCGCCGTACATGTCGGTGGGGTTGCCGATGATGCCGCAGCGTCCGGGAGCGGAGACGACCAGGCGCTGCCCGGCGCTGCCGGCGCCGCTCACGCTGCTGGCGCGGCGGCCGCCACGCCGCCCACCCCGGCCGGCGCCGTCGCCACCGTTCTGCCGCGCGCTGCCGTTCGCCATTAGATCTGGTCGGCCTTCCAAATAAGGTACTGGCGGATCATGTAGCCGTAGCGGTCGTCGCTCAGGGCGAAGTCGATGAATGCCTTGAAGTAGGTCTCGAACGTGCCGATGTCATACCGCCGTTCGCCATCGCGCAGCCGCGTGGCCTGCACGGCCAGCCCCTGCTTGACCAGGATCTCGATGGAGTCGGTCAGCCACAGCTCCCCGCTCCGCCCGGGCAGTGTGGCGTCGATGGCTCCAAAGATCGACCTGTCGAATACATAACGTGGAGCGATGGCAAGGTTGCTCGGCGCCGTACCTTTGTCCGGCTTCTCCACCAGTTCAGCCAGGCGGAAGGCGTCGGCAGACAAGTCGGCGTCTGCCACCGGCCCGACAACGCCGTAGCGGAACGCTTCATCCGCCGGGACCTCCTCCACGGCGAGCGTGCACGCGGCGCCGGCGCGCTGGTGGGTGTGGATCATGCGCTGCAGCAGCGACTGGCGGCCTTCACTCTTGATGATCGTGTCGCCAAAGGCGACCACGAACGGCTCGTCGCCGACGAACTCCTGGGCCTGTCGTACAGCGTCGGCGTTGCCTGCCTGGACGCTTTGGCGGGTGTAAAAGAAGGAAACACCGCGGGACGTGATCAGGTCCTGGCGCTGCTCGTCGTTGGACTCGGCGAGGCGCCGCTCCAGCTCGGGATCGCGGTCGAAGTGGTCTTCGATGGAGGTCTTCTTGCGGCCGGTGACGAACAACACCTGGGTGATGCCGGCCTGGGCCAGCTCCTCCACCACGTATTGCACGGTCGGCTTGCGGCCGACCGGCAGCATCTCCTTGGGCTGTGCCTTGGTGGCCGGCAGCAGGCGCGTGCCCGCCTTGCGGATGGCGCTGCTCGTCGGGCTGGACGGGCTGATCGGGCTCGTCGGGCGGTCCTGGTCGCCAGCGGATGCCATGGTATCGTCCCCTTCGGTGCGCCCGAACAATACCAGAGAGGATGTACGCCTCCAGAAGGTGCTCTCGCGCGCGGGTGTGGCTTCGCGCCGTCACGCGGAAGAGATGATCGCCGCCGGCAGGGTGCAGGTGAACGGTCGGGTGGTGTCTGAGCTGGGCACGCGCGTGGATCCCGAGCGCGACGACGTGACCGTGGATGGCCGCCGCGTGAGCCTGGCGGAGGAGCAGTTCTACCTGGCGCTGAACAAGCCGGCCGGCTACGTGACCACGGCGCACGACCCGGAGGGCCGTCGCACGGTGATGGAGCTGGTCCCCCCGACGCCTGGGCTAATCACCGTCGGACGGTTGGATTTCAGTAGCGAAGGGCTGCTCCTTCTGACGACCGACGGCGAATGGGCGCAGCGCGTGGCGCATCCGCGGTATGCCTCCACTAAGGAATACCTGGTTGACGTGGTGGGACGGCCGTCGCCCGCGACGCTGGCGAGACTACGCATGCCACTGGAGCTGGCGCCGGGAGAGTGGTCTACGGGAGCTGAGGTGGAGCTAGAGGGGCAGGTGCCCGGCCGGTCGCTGCTGCGCCTGGTACTCCACGAAGGGCGCAACCGGCAGATCCGGCGCATGCTGGATGTGGTAGGGCACGAGGTGCTGCGCCTGGTGCGGGTACGGGTGGGCGCCGTGCGCCTGGGCGACCTGCGTCCGGGTGAGTGGCGCCACCTGACCCACGGCGAGATCGCCGTCACGGCGGGAGGCGAGGTGCCGTCCAGCGAGCTGCCGCGCCCGACGGGTGTGCGGCGGCCCCGGCAGGTTGCCGTCAGAAGGCGGCGGACGTGAACCGCGCGCTGACGATCGCCATCGACGGCCCTGCGGCGTCGGGGAAGTCCACGCTGGGTGCCGCGCTGGCGGAGCGGCTCGGGTACACCTACTTCGACAGTGGCGTGGTGTACCGGGCGTTGACGTGGCTGGCGCTGGAGCGGGGCGTGGATGTCCGTGACGAGATGGAGCTGGTGCGGCTGGCCGAGTCGGCTCGGATCGAAGTGGTCCGCCCAACCGCCGGTGACGGCCGGCAGTACACGGTGCTGGTGGATGGCCAAGACGCCACGTGGTCGCTCCGCACGCCAGCCGTGGACCACAACGTCTCCGTGGTGGCGGCGCACCCCGGTGTGCGGCGTGCCATGACGGAGTGGCTGCGGCAGATCGCCGGCGGAGGGGCTATGGTGATGGTCGGACGCGACATCGGCACGGTGGTGCTGCCCGGCGCCGACCTCAAGGTCTATTTGACCGCCACCGGCGAGGAGCGTGCCCGGCGCCGCTATCGAGAGCAGCTAGAGCGCAGCCTGCAGGCCGAGTACGATCAGATCCTGGCCGAGATGCGCCGCCGCGACGAGCTCGACTCCGGGCGCGCGATCGCGCCGCTGCGGCCTGCGCCGGACGCGATCATCCTGGACTCGGACCACCTGACGGTAGATGAGGAGATCGATCAGGTTCTGCAGCACCTGGCACTGAGTGAGGTAGCGACGCGATGACCGGCCGGACCGGACCTGAGACGCCCGATCTGCCGGCCAGTAGCGGTAAGGGAGCCACTCCGCCGCCGAGTCTGCCGGCGCTGCGGGACGGCCATCCGGTGTACGTGGCGTCTCAGATGCTGGTGCGGGCGGTGCTGCACTCGCTGGCCGACGTGACGGTGGTGGGGGCGCACTCGTGTCCCCACCGCGGGCCGGTGATCATGGCGTCCAATCACCTGAGTTACGTAGACATCCCGTTCATCGGCGCCTGGGCGCCGCGCAATACGATCTACTTCTCCAAGTCCGAGGTGCGGCGGTGGCCATTCTTCGGCTGGATCGCCTACACCTACGGCACCGTGTTCGTACGCCGTGGCGAGGCGGACCGCCAGGCAGTGCGAGACTCGCTTGCGTTTCTCATGGGCGAGCGCATGGTCGGCGTCTTTCCGGAAGGACACCGCAGCCACGGCAAGGGACTCCTACAGGCGCAGCCGGGTGTGGCGTTGCTTGCGCAGCGGTCGCGGGCGCCGGTGTGGCCCGTGGCGATCACGGGGACCGAGCACGTCTTCAAGCAGGCGCGGCCAAAGATCCTCATGCGGGGAGGCGAGCCGTTTGACCCGATGGCGGTTGCCGCGGCCGAGTACGGCCCGCGCCCCAACCACCAGCAGGTGGCCGACACGATCATGAAGCGCATCGCCGCGCTGCTGCCGGAGCAGTACCGCGGCATCTACGGTTGAGAGCGCCTTCGCCAGGAAGCAGCCAGAGACGCTGTTAGACTCTCCTGGCATGCTCACCATTAAGGAGGTGGCGCCCGGAAGCGTCGCGGAACAGGTCGGCCTCAGGCCGGGCGACGCGCTGGTGTCTATCGACGGGCGCTCGGTCGGCGACGTGATCGACGTCCACTTCTATGCCTCTGCGGATACGGTGGAGCTGGTCTGGCAGACCCCCGGCGGCGACAAGGTGGCCGAAGAAGGCGTGGATGTGGGGCCGGAGGGGCTGGGGCTGGAGTTCACGCAGCCGACCGCCGATGGCATCCGAATCTGTAACAACCGCTGCGTCTTCTGCTTTGTGGATCAGTCGCCCGCACGCATGCGCCGCACGCTGTATATCAAGGACGACGACTTCCGGTACTCGTTCCTGGCGGCGAACTTCGTCACGCTGACCAACCTCACGGACGACGACTGGCAAAAGGTGCACGACCAGCACCTGTCGCCGCTGTACGTCTCGGTACACGCCACCGATCTCCAGGCGCGGCGGCGCCTATTGGGCAACCCCACCGCGCCCGACATCCTGGAGCAGCTGGACCGCCTGGCTTCGTGGGGCATCAAAGTCCACACGCAGGTGGTGCTGACGCCTGGCTACAATGACGGTGCCATCTTGCAGAAGACGGTGGACGACCTGGCGGCGCGCTGGCCGACGGTGCAGTCGCTGGCGGTGGTGCCGGTGGGGTTGACGCAGCAGCGCTTCGACCGGCAGGAGGGGCTGCGCCGGCGCTTGGAGGAGCAGCTGGCGCGGACCGACCTGGACCCGGTGCACCGCCAGGGGTTGGAGCAGCGCACCGCCAGCGCGCCACAGCTGCGCCTGATCTCGCGCGAAGAGGCGCATGCGCTGGCCAAGTGGGCGCGCCCACTGCAGCGGCGCTTCGAGAAAGACTTTGGCCACACCTGGCTGTACCTGTCTGACGAGGTCTACCTCACAGCGGGTCTGCCGGTGCCGGGCGCGCTCAAGTACGACGGGTTCGTGCAGCTCGAGAACGGCATTGGCATGGTGCGCTCGCTGCTGGACGACTGGCGGCGCGCCAAGCGCGAGATGGCCGGCGGGCTGCCTCGGCCAGTTTCGATCATCCTGGCGTGCGCTTCGCTAATCGCGCCGACGTTCGACCAGATCGCGGTGGAGATGTGCGCCGTGCCCAACCTGCGCGCACGCGCGGCAACCGTGCAGAACACGTTCTTTGGCCCGGTGGTGACGGTGTCCGGGCTGCTCACGGCGCGGGATATCTTGGCCGCGACCGCGGATGCTCGGCCGGGCGAGCTTCTGTTCGTGCCGCGTGCCGCGCTGGACTATGACGCCCGTGTGTTCCTGGACGGCATAACGCTGGACGAGCTGCGGCGTGAGACGCCTGCCACGGTGGTGGTGGCAGGCACGATTCGTGAAGTGGCGGACGCCATCCGGTCGCAGGCCGGTGCGCTGGCCGCCTGAGCTGCGGAACCCTTTTATGCCTGAGCCACGTAAGCAAGTCGTCGCCATTGTTGGCCGCCCGAATGTGGGGAAGTCCACGCTGTTCAACCGCCTGACCGGCGAGCGCCGCGCGATCGTGGAGGATATGCCGGGCACGACGCGTGACCGGCTATATGGCGAGGTGGAGTGGTCGGGGCGCGTCTTCACGCTGATCGACACCGGTGGACTGGAGGCCGACCCGTCGAGCGACATGCTGACGTCGGTGGCTAACCAGGTGCGTGTGGCGGTGGAAGAGGCGGACATGATCCTGTTCGCCGTGGACACGACAGATGGGATCACCGCCGCCGACGAGGTGGTGGCGCAGCTGCTGCGCGAAGGGGCGCTCGGTGGCAAGGGGCGCACGCGCCGCCCGGTGATCGTGGTGGCGGGCAAGGCAGACAACGCCGCGCGTCGTGAAGCGGCGAACGAGTTCTACGCGCTGGGTTTCGAAGATGTCGTCGCGGTGTCGGCAGTGCACGGGTCGAACTCCGGCGACCTGCTGGACGTGATCCTAGAGCGCCTGCCTGAGCTGCCCATGTACAGCGGCGAAGACGACGACCGGCTGCGGATCACCATCGTGGGACGCCCCAACGTCGGGAAGTCCAGCCTGCTCAACAAGCTGCTGGGGCAGGAACGCGTGGTGGTGAGCGACATCCCCGGCACGACCCGCGACGCGATCGACACTGAGATCGAGTATGCCGGGCGCAAGCTGGTGGTGATCGACACGGCAGGAATCCGGCGACGCGGCCGGATAGAGCCGGGTATCGAGAAGTACAGCGTGCTGCGCGCCGAGTGGAACATCGAGCGCGCCGACATCGCGCTGATCCTGGTGGACGCCACCCAGATGGTGACGGCGCAGGACCTGCACATCGCGGGGGACATCGAGCGCGAGGGCAAGGGGGCGGTGCTGGTGGTCAACAAGTGGGACCTGGTGGAGAAGGACACCCACACCATGCAGGGCTACCTCGAGGAGATTGGACGCGAGTTCAACTTCATGCGCTGGATCCCGACGGTGTTCATCTCGGCGCTGACGGGGCAGCGGGTGCACCGCGTGCTGGACGAGGCGATCGCGGTGGAGCTGGAGCGCCAGAAACGCATCCCCACCGGGCAGCTCAACGATGTGGTGGCGCGCGCCGTGGCGGAGCACCCGCCGCAGACGCACAAGGGCCGCCAGCTGAAGGTCTATTACGCCACCCAGGCGGCGGTGGAGCCGCCCACGTTCATCTTCTTCGTCAACGACCCCGACCTGGTGCACTTCGCGTACGAGCGCTTTCTGGAGAACACGCTGCGCACGGCGTACGGGTTCAAAGGCACGGCGGTGCGGCTGCGTTTCCGGCCACGTAAACCCGACGAAGACGAGAAGAAGAAGCGGCGCTAACGGCGCAGCAGGTAGGCCACTAAGGTAGCCGCTAACACGCCGCACGCCAGGGCGAGCGTGAGTGGAGCGAGCAGGGTTTCCGGCGCGATCGGCTGCTGTCGGGCGAGGTTGGTGGCGGCGGATTGGAGAGCGGTGGCGCGAGTGCCGGCGGCAGTCAGCCGCAGCAGAAGCGTGCCGCCTGCCTCGAAGCCGTTTACGAAGAACGCGCCGCGGGTGTAAGCGCGTGGGAAGCGCGCCAGGGCGGCGACGCGCTCGCCGGCGGCGTCGCGGCCATCGCGGTAGGTCAGCACCAGGCGCAGCTCTTTGCCCGCGGAGTCGGGGAGCGGCTCGAAACCGAACGTGACCCACTGCTCGCGTGGCGAGCCGGGGCGGTAGTCCCAGGGTGAGCCGGCCGGCAGCTCTGCCGCACGGCGGCGCGACGTGCGGAGCACTCGCTCGCCTGGCAGCTCCTGGACTTCTAGCTGCACTTCCCCCGGCAGACCGGCGCGCTCGGCGGAGAGCAGCACGTCCACGGCGGAGAACCCATGGTGGTCTGGCCGGACTACCTGGGCGAGCCACAGATGCGCGGCGACCTTCATCTCGGCTGAGGCGGAGAGCGCCGTGGCGTGGTCCGGCGCCGGCGCCGGACCACGCAGCCAGTCCGCGAGAGTCCAGGCAGACATTGCCGCCACGAGGGCCACCGCTACCGTTCCCAGGACGTGGCGCAGCCTCACGTGCACTAGAACCGCGCCGTGGCGGCGTGAGTAGCATGCCTCGCTCGTTTCGGTTCTCTGGTGGCCCTCGTGCGTCCTCTCACGGATACCACGCCGCGCGCCGCTCCATCTGGCCTGACGGTGGCGCTGCCGCGCGCGCTGGTCACCGCGCGTGTTCGGGCACTCGCAGGGGCGCTGGGCGCGGCGGTAGTGTTCCTTCTGGTGCGTATCGTGAAGCTGGACGCGCTCCCGCTGTTCACCGATGAAGGCTTCTACATCGAGTGGGCGCTGTACGCGCTGCACTCCCCTTCTCTCGCCGACAAGGTCATGTCGATGACCGACGGCAAGCAGCCACTGCTGCCGTGGCTGATGGTCCCGTTCCTTGCGCTGATGGACGACCGGACCGTCGCGGGCCGCATGGCGCCGGTGACGGCGGGACTGGTCTCCTTTTTCACGCTGTTCTGGCTGGGTAAGCGGTTGTATGGCGGGCGGGTGGGTGCGCTGGCGGCGCTGCTCTACCTGGTGGCGCCACTGAGCTATTTCTACGACCGCATCATGCTCTACGACGGCCTGATCGCGGCGTGTGCGCTGCTCTCGTTCGCGGCCGGCGTACGTTGGTTGGAGCGTCCGACTTTCGGACGGGCGCTCGCTCTGGGCGGGTGCCTGGCGCTGACCCTGCTGACGAAGCCGTCGTCGCTGGCGGTTGTCGTGTCGGTGTTGCCGGCCGCGGCGCTGGTACAGGCGCCGCGCTGGCGCGACCGTGGCACGTGGATCGGGTTGGCGCTGGCCGGGGCGGTGTGCGTGGCGGTGGCGGGCGCGCTGCTGCTGCACCCTGACGCGGCGAAGCTGCTGCCGGGCATGAGTGACCGCTACTTCCTGGCCCCCGATCAGCTCGCCGGGCTCCCCTGGCCGGTGTGGGCGGAGACGCTGCGCGATATCGGCGATGGCATGGTGCACTACCTGCCGGCGCCGCTCTGGTGGTTGTGGGCGGCGGGGTTGTGTCTGCCCCTCTTTACGCGACGGAAGGAAGATTTCGCGCTGGCCGGCTGGAGTGTGTGGCTGGCGCTGAGCCTGGTGATCCCAGCGAAGATCTACTACTTCCGCTATTACGTGCCGGCGTTAGTCGTCGCTGTATTGCCGGCGGCACGCGCACTCGATGTGCTGTTGCGCGGCGTAGATGCCGCTGCGGGGCCGTTCGGCCCGGGTTACCTGCTGCTGCGGCGAAGCGCGATGGTGGCGGTGCTCGTGCTGATCCTGGCGCCCGGCGTGGCAACTGACGTCCGGCTTGCGCTCGACCCGCGCCAGGTTCCGCTGCCGGGCGGACCACGCGGCGACGCGTTTCACTTCCAGTCCAGCCACAACACCGCCTGGGGCTTTGCGCCGGTAGCGCACTTCCTTGATCAGCAGGTGGGGCTCGGCGACGCGGTATACGTCGTGCCGGCGCTAGGTGGTCTGACGCGCGGCTGGGCCCAGGCCAATGTGCTCTTCGAGCCAGGGGCGCATGTCGTGCTCAACGACCCGCGGCGTAACCCCGTGGAGCAGATCCTGGCCCTCGATGCGGACGACGAAGCGCGCCGGATCGCGGTGGGCGGCGGGCCAGTGTATGTTGTCACTTCGGAATGGGCGGATGCGCCGTCGGCCGCGCCGCTGCTGGAAGATGGACGCGTGCGAGGGGAGATGGTGGTGGACGCGCCCCATCCCGCCATCGCGCTGCGCCATCGGGTGTACCGCCTGGACATGCCGCGACACCTCGATCGCGTGCGCTTCCCGCAGCCGCCGGCGTTCGGCAGCCACATTCGCCTGCTTGGCGTTGACATCGAGCCCGCGTCCACGCAGTCCGCACGGGAGCGAACGCTGACACTCTACTGGCGCACGGAGCGGCGACTTGACACGGCATACGCGGTGTTCGTCCATCTGGTCGCGGGGGGATTGGATGGGGCCAAGGTGGCGCAGCACGACGGCGATCCCGGCGACGGGCGGCTGCCCACCGACCGCTGGAAGCCCGGTGAGATCATCCGCGACCGCCGCACGTTGACGCTCACCGGCCCGGCCTGTGGTCCGCTCCGGCTGCTTGTGGGCATGTATGACCGCAAGACTCAGGCGCGCTTGCCGGCAGCGGGCGGTGGGCTTGCGGTGCGTGACAACGCGGCGGAGCTCTATACGCTGCCGGCTTCGGTGAGCGGTTGCGCAGGCTAAGCGCTTGAGGAGAGGGGACGCGGCCTCGGCCATCGGCCTGGCAGCGCTGGCAGTGGCGCAGCTGTGGTCAATGGCGGGCCCGGGGCGCCTGCCGCAGAACCTGGACCTGATGCTCCAGTTCGTGCCCAATGCGGCGTACCTGGGACGTTCGCTGGCTGAAGGGCGGCTCCCGCTCTGGAACCCTTACCTCGGCGCCGGCATGCCGTTTGCTGCCGACCCAGGCGCCGGCGCCTGGTACGTACCGGCCTGGCTTCCACTGGCGCTATTACCGGTGGACGCAGCCGTGCGTGTGCTGCTGTGGATCCACCTGCTATTGGCGGTCGCAGGCGCGTACGTGTTCATGCGGTCACACCTGTGGGTAGGACCGGCGCCGGCCTATGTGGGCGCGGCGGCATTCGCGCTTTCCACATGGCTGCCGGGCCTAGCCGGCATCCCTACTAACCTGCTGGTCATTGCGTGGTTGCCGTGGCTGTTGTGGGCAGGGTCTAGGGCGGCACAGCGTGGGGGCGCGTGGATTGCGCTCACCGCTGTGATTGGTTCCGTGCAGCTTGCAGGTGGTTGGCCACCGGGAGCGTACCTGAGCTGGCTGACGCTGGGGGGCGTGGTGGTGCCGTACTTGAAGGCTGACGTGCGAGGCGTGCTCCGTCGTCTCGTGGGGGCCTTCGCTGTGTGCCTGATGCTCAGTGGGGCGTTGCTGGTGCCTGCGGCAGAATTCCTCGGCGAGACAAATTACGGCGAAACGCGGCCGTTGAGCGAGGTCGGCCGCGACGGGTACCTGACGTTGCTATCGTGGCTGCGGCCCGCCGGGGGAACGGGGGCGATCGAGAGCGGGCAGCTGTATGCCGGCATTGCCCCCTTGGTGCTGGCGATCTCAGCGCCATTCCTCGCGCGCCGGCGCGAGACGTTTGTCTGGATGGGGATTACCGCTCTGGCGGTGCTTACGTCCTTAGGCGTGTATGGGCCACTGTTTGGGGCACTGCACCGCTTTCTGCCTGGCTTTCGGATCGTCCATCTGCCCGCCCGCGCCGGCATGGTGGCCGCCTTTGGATTGGCATGCCTCGCCGCACTGGCGCTTGAGCGGCTCACAAGGAACGGAGACGACCTCAGTGGGGCCGTTCCCAGTCGCAGGGCCAAACTTGCAGCGGTGGGTGCCGTGGTGGCGTTGGTCCCGCTGACGCTGGTTCAGTTTTGGCACGCGCAGGGGTACGACGACTTCAGGCGGCTGCTGACCAACCTGGGGCGGCTCACCGGAGGCCCATTCCTCACGCGCGAGCAGGAGTTGCACTACCTCCTGGCCGGCGCCCTGACTGTGGCGGTCGTGCTGCTGGCGCGCCATCGTCGCCGCGCTGTGGTAGCCGGCGCCGTTGTGGCGCTGACAGCCGGCGACCTGGCGCTGGCGCAGTGGCGGGCCGCCCCGCCGGCATTCGACGCGAGGGGGTGGTTCGGCAGAGCAGAGCAGGAAGGGGCACGTCTGCGCGACGAGCAGGGCGGAGAGCGCATCGCCGGTCTTCAATGGCACGGCACCCGCCACTTTCTGACCGACTTCCCGGGCAGCGCAGACCCGGGCCTTCTGCCGCCAAATCTCTCGCTGCTGGCTGGCGTGCGAGACGCGCAGGGCTACAACCCGCTGCTGCTGCGTCGCGCTGTGGAGTACTTTGGACGTGCCAACCGTGACACTGGCGCGGCCACGGACGATGACCACTGGTTGTGGCTGCGGTCGCTGGTGGGGGAGGAAGTAGACTGGCTGGGCGTGCGGCTGGTGCTGGCGGACGGCGCCGCGTGGCGCGCGCGCAGTGTGCGGCTGCTGGGGCCACACCAGCTGCGCGCCGGATCACCGCCCGCGGCTGCGGCGCCTGTCGCACTGCCGGCCGGTTCCGGAACCGGCGCCCCCCCACGCCTGCGAGTCGTGACATTTCTGGGCGAAGGGACATCGCTCCCACAGGGCGCGGCAGTCGGGCTGGTGCGCGTCTCATTCGAGGGAGGCGAGCTTGAGTTTCCGCTGCGTGCCGGGGCCGAAACTGCGGAGTGGGCGTACACCCGCCCGGACGTGAGCGGTGCCGTGCGCCACGGTTCAGCGCCCGTGGCTCTAGAAACCCAGGTGGTGGATCCGGTGGTCGGGCGCTTCTTCGTGCGCGAGTACCTGGCCACCGCGGATCTCCCGGACGTGGGACGCATCACGCGAGTGGAAGTGGTTCCCACGCTGCCCGAAGGAAGCAGCACGACGCTGAATGTCGCGGGGGTGTGGCTGGAGCTACCAGGAACGCGCGTCGAGGCGAGTGGCGCCACCGGCGGAACGCTGCTCAATCCATCGGCGAGGCCGCGGCTCAGCGCAGGCTCCGGCACTGTCGCTGTGCTTGAAGACCGGCCCGAGCATATCGTGGCTCGCGTGAGCAGTACGGGCGCCACGAGTGTTGTGCTGGCGGACAGCTTCTACCCAGGCTGGGTCGCTAGGCTTAACGGTGCCGAAGTATCCATCGCCCCGGCGGATACGCTGTTCCGCCGGGTGGATGTGCCGCCAGGCGAGCACGTGCTGACCTTCAGCTACGAGCCGCGCTCGCTATGGATTGGGCTGGCGTTGAGCGCGGCTGGGCTGGTTGTGGCGCTGTGGCTGGCCTGGCCGGCGGCGCGATCCTTGGGGCCACGCTGGCGCCACGATCCACGCCAGGCAGTCCCTCGATGAGGACCTCTTCCTTCGCGAGCCAAAGCGAAGCAAAGCAGCCGAGGGCGGCGGTGACCAGCAGCCCGGTCACCAGCGGGCCCGCCGGCCCCAGCACGTGCCAGAGGTAGAGGTCGATCCCCACCCGGCCGTCGAGCAGCCACTCGCGCAGCAGGCGCACGTGCGAGGTGATGCCGCTGAAGTACGGCAGCCAGGTCACCTCCAGGTACGTCACGTTGTGTGCCCAGTGGTCCTGCCAGCCGTGGTTGAAGTCGATCAGCACCGCCAGCAGGTTGGTGCCGGTGCTCCACAGCGCCAGCCCGCCGCCGAGCAGCCAGATGAAGGGGTTGCGACCGGCACCCGCGCGGCGCGTGCGCTGCCAAATGGCCGCCAGCGGGAGCGCCATGAACGGGCCGACGTTAACCAGGTAGCGCGGTCCCCACGCGGTGAAGCCGCACCACGTGTCGAAGGCGCCGTAGTACGCGATGGCGAGCAGTGCCCCGCCCCCCGCCGCGAGCGCCACGGACGGCGAGTCTTCCCACAGCCAGATCAGCCCGATCAGCCCCAGCGCCATCAGCGGCGTGTGGGTCACCAGCCCGCAGCCTGGGCTGACCAGGATGCCGAACCAGCCGTACCAAGGCTTAGCGGTGATCGAGGTCAGCTGCCCCTCGCCGCCGTAGCCCGTCTCGAAGATGTCGCCGGTGCGCATCAGATTGACTCCCAGCACCAGCGGGATCGCCACTACCAGGAATGGCACGCCGAACCAGAATGCGCGTCGCAGCGCCTCGCGCCGCGACGGGCGTCCGGCGAACAGCAGGACCACCAGTGGGGCGCAGAAGAGCCACATCTCATAGCGTGTGGCGATGGACAGCGCGGCGCTCACGCCCGCCAGGCCAATCCAGCGCGAGCGGCGTGATTGTGATGCCTGGCCGGCCCGCTGCAGCGCGTACAGCCCCGCGGCCGCGAACAGCGCAGCGGGGGCCAGGCTCATCAGCGTCTTGGAGTAGACCCACGCCAGGCTGCCGAACGCGAACGCGAGCGCGGCGATGAGGCCGGAGTGGCGCCGGTAGCCAAGCGCGCGTGCGGCGGCAAACACCAGCGCCGCGGTGGCTGCGGTTACCAGCGGGTTGAGCAGCAGTGGCACCAGGGGCACGGCTTTGCTGCCGTAGGGGAACGCCTGCGGCGGTAAGTCCGGCCGGTTGCCGAGCAGGCGGCCCAAGGCGTAGAGCGGCGTCACCAGCGCAGAGACCGTGACGCCGTACTTGGAGTAAGCGTGCTGATAGGTGCCGTCGGCGGCGCGCTCGCGGGGGGCGATGGGGCTGGTGAGCAGGTGCAGCGGATACGGCTCGTCGGCAAACGCCGCCGGGACGCCGTGGTGCGCCAGTCCGACGCCGGCGGCGTAGACCATCCACTCGTCCGGCGTGTACAGGTGGCCGCCGCTGGAGGCGACGAACGTCAGTAGCACGCCGGCGAAGAGCAGCCTGGCTTCGCCGGTGCGTCGCACCAGCCGTGAGGCAATCCCGTAGCGTCGCTCCGCCCGCCGCAGCAGCCACAGCGCCAGGCCAATGGCCGGTAGCGCAATAAGGACGAACGCGACCGCTAAGCGCAAGCGCGGCCAGAAGGTGAGGTAATGGTTGACCGTGCTCAGCAGACCGAGCAGCGCGCCAAGTGGTCGCCAGAGCGCGGGTGGCAGGCTCACGGTCAGACCGGCAGTAGTTCGGGCGCGGGTGGGGCGCCGGCCGGCGCGCCCAGGCCGTCCACGATGTCCAGCAGACGGCGCCGGAAGACGTCGTGGCTGTAGCGACGGCTCGTCTGTATAGCGCGCTCGGCGAGGCGGGCGCGCAGCGCCGGGTCGCGCGCTACCGCGAGCGTGTGCGTCTGCCACTCCGCGGTCGTGCGCCACGTGAAGCCCGATTCGCCGTGGTCCACCAGCTCGGCGGCGGCGCCCTTGCCGATGATCACCGGGACGCAGCCCGCCGCCATCGCTTCCACGATGGTGATGCCGAAGTGCTCGAAGCGGATCGGCTCGCGCTCGCCGTAGCCGGTGGCGTGCCAGTAGATGCTGGCAGTTTCGTAGAGCTCCTTGAGTGTCTCGGGTGGCGCATCCACGTGGAAGTGGACCGGCAGCCCCTGCGCCAGGCGCCGGCACTCAGCTATGTAGCGCTGATGGCGTGCTTCCGTCATCGATCCGCCTACCAGGTGCAGCTCCCAGCCGGTCAGACCCTGCTCCACCAGTCGCCGAAACACCCGGATCATGACGTGCTGTCGCTTCTGGTGCCCGCCGTCCTTAAAGAAACGTCCCACCGCCAGGATGATCGGGCGCCGCTCGACGCTTGGCGTGTACTGCTCCACGTCTACCGGGGGGTAGAGGATGGCGCCGCGCTTGCCCCAGTACCGCTCCAGCCACTTGGCCGAGAATTCAGAGATGGGCAGGATGGCGTCATAGGTGTCGAGGTAACCCATCGCGCGCTCGTCGGGCAGACCATGCAGGCGGCGCGACAGCTCGGGCACGGCGCGCTCGAACAGCGCCTCGTACAGGTTGTGGCGTGGGTGGCGGGTCATCACGCGCGCTACAGCGACGCCGACTTCGCGGAAGTCGTCGGGCTCACCGGAAGTGCCGCCGACCTCGAATGGCTTGTACGTCGGCGATGCGATCTCGATGCGAACTTCGCCCGAAGTGGTCAGGTCGCCGGGCACCGTTACGTCAAGCGTCACGTAGTCGCCGGGCGTGGTCCGCACGTCGCGCTCCAGCAACGCGCGGCCGCCGGCGGAGACGGTGACGGGGACCGGTCCCCACCCGGCCGGGCGGAACGAGCCGAGCACCAGGCGTAGCGGCAGGGCACCGCCGGGCCAGGGCGTTTCGATGAGTACCTGGCCGCGCCCGGCGGTCCAGCGGTAGCGGCTGCCGGCCAGCTCTTGCGGCCCGAAGAAGCCCTCCACGTAGCGCGGCACCAGCAGCTCCCGGTGGATGTGCTTGGCCACCGCCTGCTTGAAGCGGCCGAAGAGCGACAGGTCCAATGGGAACGGGAAGAGCACCAGCAGCAGCGAGCGCGCCGCGCGGCCCGGCACTACCGACATGAAGGACCCGTTGACCCACAGGTCGTATTCGGCTGACAGGTCACCCAGCTGGTCGAACGGCAGCAGCGGCGTGGTGCGCAGGCGCACGCCGCGCAGGTCTAGGCCGAAGCGGTCGGCCAGCTTCTCGACCGAGGCGGGCACATGGGTGACGATCTCCACGTCGTGCCCTGCCCGTGCCAGTACTTCAGCGGCGGTGCCCATGTGGCGCTCGCCGCCGCCCATCGTGGTCAGGAACTGGTTGTAGATGCCGACTTTCATGTTTGGGGCCGCGAGCACGTCGACGGGCTCAGCGCGAACGGACGGTTCGGCTACGGGCCATCGATCATCCAACGCTGGATGTGACGCTGTGGCACGCGCCTGCGAGAGAGGATCACCTGGCGGTCACGCAGCACGCCCGGCAGGTCGCGCAGCCAGCCGAAGACGACGCGTGCCTGGAGCCTTGCACGTGCAGCGTGGGGGCCGCGCTGTCGGCGGGTGAGCGCCCACCAGCCGACACGGGCGCTGTTGAGCCCCAGCTCCACGACGTAGCGGCCGAGCTCGCGCAGTGCGAGCGGCAGGGGTGCGAGCTTGAGCAGCATCAGCGGCCGGTTGCGGTCCACCTGATAGACGAAGAATGGCGACCACTCGCCGCTGCTGGCGGCGTGGTCGTGCTCGACCACTGCCTCCGGCACGTACAGCACCTTCCAGCCGCGCAGCCTCAGGCGCCAGGAGAGGTCCAGATCCTCGTAGTACATGAAGTAGCGCTCGTCGAATAGTCCTACGTCTTCGAGAGCCGCCTTGCGCAGCAGCGCCGCCGCGCCGCAGAAGAAGAACACCTCTTCCCGTCGGTCGTACTGGCCCGCATCCTCCTCTTGGACCCACCGCCCTTCTCGAAGCACGGTCCCGCGGTCGCGCCCGGCGCCACTCGCTAGCACCACGCCGCCCGCGTTCTGGATTCGCCCGGCATTGGGGCTATGCGGCGGATAGATGAGCTTGGCGGTCACGGCGCCCATCCGCGGATCGGCCTCTGCGGCGTCGACTAGCGCGCCCAGCCAGCCAGGATGCACGTGAGTGTCGGTGTTGAGCACCACGACGTACGGCCCGGGGGCGGCCGCAATGGCGCCGTTGTAGCCGCGTGCGAAGCCCCAGTTGGCAGGGTTGCGACGGACCTTGAGCCACGGGAAGCCCCGCAGTGCTGCATCGGCTGAGCCGTCGGAGGAAGCATTGTCCACCAGGACGGCCTCCCACCGATCCGCCGGATAGTCGGTCCTGGCAAGGGCCTCAAGGCACGGCGGCAAGAGGCGCGCACCGTTCCAGTTGAGGATCAGGACCGATACAAAAGGCGCGCCGTCGGTCACTCGAGCCAGACCTCATGGACGGCGATGCCCAACAGACGGCGGTCGTCGTTGGTGCCCTCGGACTCCGGCAGCATCGGCACGTCCACTTGGATCTCCACCGCCACCTCGCGCCGGCCGGAGACTGGCTCGACGGGAAACGTAAACGGCTCAAGTGCCGGCGACGAGGCAGTGAACTCGCCCACCAGCGTGCCATCTACCAGGATGCGGCCGGCCGCCGGATGTTTCTCGTGCTGCGGGCGGCACATGATCAGTCCCACGGTGGACGTCCACTCGTCCTGCGACAGGTACGCCACTGCCCGCTCGGTGGTCCAGCGGATCACTGGCGGCCAGTCCTCCGGCGGGTACCAGCCGGGGCCAAGGAACTCGTCCTCGCCCTTACCCATGGTCAGGCGCGTCGGGGGCAGGCGCCAGCGCGCGTTGAACGCGCCCTCCGGCCGCGCCGCCGTCGAGTCCGCTTGATCCTCTCTGTTGGAGACGATTTCCACGCTGCGGGAGGGCTCCCCGAGGGTGAAGCCCGGCGCACTGGCCCACTCGGGCGCCAGCGCCAGCACTCCCGCTTGGTCGAGCCGCGGCGGGCCAACCAGGAACGTGCCTGCCCGCGCCACGCGGTGGACGGGCTGCTCGCCGCCCGCCGTCCACACCGCGGCGGAGACCGTGCACTCCCCGGCCGCTACCGGCACAGCGCCGAGCCAGCAGGTGATCTCGGTTTCGCCCGCGGCAATACTCCCTGCGCGTCCTGCCGCGCCGGTGCTGGTGCCTAGCAAGTACAGGCCGTCGGCGCGGTGCAGCGCCACGCCCACAGATACGGCGTCTACGGGGCGCTCTGCATTCAAGCGGACACGCACGCCGAACGGCTCCCCAATCCGGAAGTGGCGTTCGGGCCTACCGGCCTGACTGACCGGCTCAACTCCCACGATGGCGATGGGCCCGGAGGAGACGGCGAGCGGGTCGGCGTGCTCTGGCATGGTGGTGACAGTGCCGGCGCCGGTACGGCTGGTGGCGAGGTACTCGCGCAGCACGTCGTCGGGGGTGCCCGCGCCGCGCATGCGACCGCCATCCAGCCAGATCGCTTCATCGCAGAAGCGGCGCACAGCGGCGGGATCGTGTGTCACGAACAGAATGGTCTTGTGCTGCGCTTTCAAGTCGGCCAGCGCAGTGAAGCACTTTTGGCGGAACGACGCATCGCCGACGGCCAGCACCTCGTCGATCACCAGGATGTCCGGCTCGACCGAGATGGCGATGGCGAATCCCAGCCGCATGTACATGCCAGAGGAGTAGTGCTTGACCGGCGTATCGATGAATTGGTCCAGCTCGGAGAAAGCGACGATCTGGTCCAGGCGGGCAGCCATCTCGCGCCGCGAGAGGCCTAGGAACGTGCCGTTTAGGAAGACGTTGTCGCGCCCCGAGAGGTCGGGATGAAAGCCTGCGGCGAGCTCGAGCAGCCCGAAGATCCGCCCGTTGGCCTCCACTCGGCCCGAGGTGGGGCGCAGCGTGCCGGCTAGCAGCTTGAGCAGCGTGCTCTTGCCCGACCCGTTGCGCCCCACGATGCCCAGCGTGCGGCCACGGTCGAGCGTGAAGGATACGTCGCGCAGCGCCCAGAACTCCTCGCTTGAGCCGTTGCGCCGCAGGCGCAGGAGGTTGAGCGCAGCTTCCTGGAAGGTACGCGCGCGCTCGTGGTGCAGCGTGAAGCGCTTGGAGACGCCGTGGAACTCGACTGCGGGCATGGCCGGGCGGGAGAGGGCAGGGTGGGCTGTGGGTCTAGATCTCTTCGGTGAAGCGCGGCGCGGTGTGCCGGAAGAACGCCCACCCGGCGGCTAGCAGCACCAGGCCAATCACGAGCGAGACGAGCGTGTGCCGGATCACTGGGTAGTCGTAGAGCAGTATGTACCGGTAGTCCGTGACCAGCGTGGCCATGGGGTTCAGCGTGTAGAACAGGCGCCAGATGTCAACGCCCAGGAAGCGGTTGGGCAGCAGTTCCAGCTCATAGAAGATGGGCGTGAGGAAGAACCACGCCGTGATGCCTACGTCCAGCACCAGCTCGGTATCCCGGTAAAACACGTTGAGAGCGGACAGGAGGAGTGAGAGGCCCGTCACCAGGATCACCTGCACCAGGATGATCGCCGGGAGCGCCAGACTCCACGCGCTGAATTCGGCGCCCATCAGCCACGCCAGGGGCAGGAATACCACCAGGCTGAGCAGGAAGTTGACGAGGTTGGCGGCCACCGCCGCCAGCGGCAGTACCTCGCGCGGGAAGTAGACCTTGTCGATGATCCCGCCACTGGAGGTGATGCTGCGCACCGCCGTGGTGAGTGAGCCGGCCAGGAAGTTCCAGGGCAGCAGACCGGCCAGCACGAACAGCGGATAGCTGCGCACGTTCTGCGGCTTCACCACCTGAAAGACCACCCAGAACACCGCCATCATCAGCAACGGGTTCAGGAACGACCACAGGAAGCCCAGCGCCGAACGCTTGTAGCGCACTGCTAGGTCGCGGCCTACCAGGTTCAGCAGCAGGTCGCGGTAGTCCCAAAGTTCACGTAGGGCGCCCAGCACGCCGGTGCCCCGCACGCGAGCGGCGGCGGGCGCATGGCGCGTGGCAGAACCTGGCGGCGCAGCCGCGAACGAGGTCATTAGGTGAGGCGGAGCAGACGGCAGAGAAGGCGGACGCGGGCGACCGCCCGCGCGTGATGTAGAACGGTCAGGCCGCTATTCTGGGCCGGTTAAACGGCCGGACTGCATCGCCCGCGCGCGGGCCAGCTCATCCTGGTCGTTGGGCGAGACCACGACCTCGGTATCCGCTTCGGCCGCCTCTTGGTCGGGCGCGGCGGTCGCCGACTGTACCGCCATCTTGAGGTGGTAGGCGATGTCGGGCTCGAACCACTCCTCGATCGTGGCGGGCACCATCTTCTCGCGGGTGGCCTCGAAGCGGCCCTCGAGCTCTTCGCGCGTGATGACGCCCTTCTCGATCAGCAGCTCCGAGAGCGTGCGGAACTGGACGTAGCCGGTGATGGCGTGCGCCGCCACGCTCATCATCATGCGGGCGATCGGCCCCATGCTCTCGGCCTCAGGAGTGCTGGAGGGAGCGTCCACGTACTTGGACCGGATTCTACCCGTCTCCTCTCCGCCCGTCAGCCCTTCAGCCGGAGGCGCTCTGCCTCACCGCATCACGATTTTCTGCCCGGTGACGAATCGCGCTTGGTGGGAGGCAAGGAACACCGCAACCTCCGCCACTTCCTCCGGCTGCCCCACGTGCCGGAGTGGACTGTCTCGGCGGATCTGAGCCGCCAGTTCGGGAGTGATCCAGCCGGTGTCGGTCGCCGGCGGACAGACGACGTTTGCCGTGACTCCAAGCGGCCCAAGCTCCCATGCCGCCGCCATGGTGTAGCTCTCCAGCGCGTTCTTGCTGGCGCCGTACGACACCTCGTCCGGGAAACCGCCCGCGCCACCCGTTGTGAGGCTGACGATCCGCCCCCATGCGGCGCCACGGGCCTGATGACGCCGGGCGAACTCCGCGATCAGTAGAGCGGTAGCCCGGCTGTTCACGGCAAAGCTGTGGTCGTGGGTCGCTGCGCTGACCGGGGTGAGCCTCCGACCGAGATCATCGGTGGCGCGCAGCAGGAACGTGTCACCCACCCACGAGTCGGCGTTGTTCACCAGGATCTCAACGGGCCCAAGTGACGCCTCCGCGCGGTCGAAGAGCTCCGCCACCGCCGCCGGATCAGACAGGTCGGCCTCCCAGGCGCCGGTACGACCCCCACGGCTGAGGATCTCGGACTCAACGGCGTCTGCCGGCTGGACTCGTGCATTCGCATACGCGCTGGCGGTGGCACCGTCCGTCGCTTGCATCGCCTGCACGCCTGGATCATCGGGCCCTAACCGGAGCGATGTGATGAAGACCGCCGCTCCTTGCTCGGCAAGGGCGCGTGCGATGGCCGCGCCTATACCCTGGTTCGCCCCGGTCACTAGCGCCACGCGCCCCTCCAGTTGCGGGTCGATCATGCTCGTACTCCTCCATTCACGACAGTCACCGGTGTGCACAGGCTAACGCGTCGTTACAGTTGCTCGGACCGTGCTTCCCACTGCGCCCATCGTCTCCGTCGTCGTCGTCACCTGGAACGGGCTGCACCACCTGCGGCGCACGCTGCCGGCGGTGCAGGCGCAGGAGCTGGTAGAGGGTCAGTCTCTCGAGCTAATCGTCGTCGACAACGCATCGGTCGACGGAACGCCGGAGTATCTGGACTACCTCCAGGCGCTCGACCCGCGTGTGCGGATCATACGCAACGCCCACAACCAGGGTTTCAGCGCGCCAAACAATCAGGCATTCCGCGCGGCGCGTGGCGCCTTCATTGCGGCTCTGAACAACGACGCTCCGCCTGAGCCCGGCTGGCTGGCAGCGCTCTTGGATGCCGCCCAAGCCGACGAGCGCATTGGAAGCGTGGCCAGCCGCATGGTGTTTGCCCATGCGCCAGACATCATCCAGTCTGCCGGCATCAGCATCGACCGCGCTGGCATCGCCTGGGACCGGCTGGTGGGCTGCCCCGCTGCTGAGAGCGAGCGCAACCCGGTCGATGTGTTCGGCGCCAGCGCCGGAGCGGCGCTCTACCGGCGCGCCATGCTCGACGAGTTGGGCGGCTTCGACGATCGCTTCTTTATGTACCTGGAAGACGTAGACCTCGCCTGGCGCGCGAGGCTCGCCGGCTGGCGTGCGGTCTACGCGCCTGATGCCGTCGTGCGCCACGCCCACTCCGCCAGCGCGGTAGAGGGTTCACCCTTCAAGAACTGGCACCTGGGGCGCAACAAGGTCTGGAGCATTGCCCGCTGTTATCCGCCCGCCGGGCTGCGCCGCTACCTAGCCGCCGTCGTTGCGTACGACCTTGCCTCCCTGCCCTACACCATACTGACCAAGCGCGACCTGAGCCCCCTGCGTGGACGGCTGGCGGCGCTGCGTGAATTCAGGCGCATCCTGCGCGAGCGCGCGGCGCTGCACCGGCGTTATCCGCACGGCTGGGACAACGTAGCGCCCTGGATGGAGCCGCTGAAGCCACCGGCGGCCGTCTTCGGCCGCTACCGCGAGCTGCGGCGCGTCCTCGCGCAGGCGCCGGCGCCCGAGACGTCCCCAACCGACGCGGGAGGCGAGGCCAACCGCGCGCACGGAGACGCACAGGCAATCCCCAGCGCAATCAAGTTGGTTACGTATGCGCTACCAGGTCAGGAAGAGCCCGTCGCCGTACTGCATCCCTCGGCGGAGGCGGTGGTGACTGGCCTGCGTGCGCGCGGCTACCGGCAAGCGGTGGACTTTTCGGAGCGATCGGAGAGTAGGGGCGTCTTGTGTCTCTTAGATCGTCCACCGACGACAGCCACGAGCCCAGCCACGGCACGGGTACTGATTGCCGGCGCCGAGCTAGCAGGGGAGCTCGATGGCCAAGGGCTCGTCGCGTCTGCCGCGCCGGCGGAGCCCTTGCCGCCGTTTGCGCCGCGGTTCT
>CADCTC010000192.1:430-7990 GCA_902805635.1 uncultured Chloroflexota bacterium | reverse complement strand
CTGCACGTAGGCACGGTCGCGCTCCGGGATGACGAAGTCGATCGGCTTCTTGTCGCGTATGGGGGCAAGCAGTCCGTTCCCGTGCAGCGAGCCGGCGACCACGTTCTTGTTCAGGAATGCCTGCACCGCGTCCGGAGTGGCGTTCCACCAGTACTTGACGGCATCACGGTGCTCTTTGGCGTAGTTGAGAACCCCATCCAGGTCGTTCTCCAGCATCTGGCGGGCCTGGCCGGCCTTGCCTTCGCGCGCAGCCTTGATGGCCGCAAAGGTGAAGAGTCCCATGTAGTAGGAGCCGTAGGCCGTGAAATTGCCGCGCGCCGGCGCTTCCAGCAGGTCGCCCCAGCTCTTGAGGCCGCCGGGCAGCGCTTCCTTGTCCCAGGCCAGCGTCATGGGGGAAGAGATGTGCGGCACCCCCCAGCCATCCTTGAAGACCGACGCGTCGAGCACCTTGGGTGCGAACCGCTTCACGTTGGGGATGTTGCTCAGGTTGAGCTTGGCGGCCAGTCCGTCTCGGATGGCGGGGAAGCCCTGCGTCGGGTCGGTGAGCATGAGATCGAACGGCGGCTGATCGGGCGGGGCGATCTTCAGCTTGGGCAGCGCGTCCCACCAGCCGGCATCGATGATGACCCTGGCCCCGGTCTCAGCTTCGAATGCGGGCACGAAGAGCTGCCGGTACCACGTCTCCCAGATCCCGGTATAGACGAAGAGAGTCAGCGAGCGCCCCTCCAGCGGGCGCCGCGCGCCGGTGGGCGCCGGCGAAGGCTGGCCACACGAGGCGCTGCCTAGTGCTGCCAGGGACCCCACAGTGCCAAACGCAGTGCGGCGGGGTACGGTGCGCGACGCGGGAGAAGCGAGTGAGTCGGGGGAGGCGCAGAGTGCCATGTGCATGGTGCTCCTATGCTGTAGGTCGTGGGACGCTGTGCGGCGGCGCTTCCCCCGAAGCGATCGAACCTCATGGTACGGCTACCAAAGGCGTGTCCGGCGTGTCCGGCGTGTCCGGCGTGTCCGGCTCGGCTGGCTCGGTTCACCGGGGTGTAGAGGCGCACCCAGGGGAAGCGCCCGGCGAACGCGCGGGCATACTCCGCCAGGTAGCGGGGCACGTCCGGGTTCTGGAAGCTGTTGCCCAGCCAGTCCGGCAGCCCGAAGTGGCACAGGTCCACGATGGGCACGATGCCCAGACGCTCCATCTCTGTAAGTACGCCGTCCGTGAAGGACCAGTCGTATCGGCCGGGGCCGACGAACACCCGGTGCAGCGGCGGGCCATAGCGCAGGTAGGTGAGACCAAGCTCCTCGTGCACGAGGCGCAGATCCTCGCGCCAGTGGCGGTAGTGGCCGCACTTTTCCAGCGAATCCTGGCGGTGCGGCCTTCCGTCCTTTTCGATGACAGGGTAGCTGCACTCGATCCCGGTGGCGAACATGATGGCGCCAGCGGTCGGGCGCTGAGGCCGGCCGCTCGTGCGTCCGCCGTGGATCGCCGTTGGCTGTGTTTGGTGGTAGGGAGGGCTGAAGGGGGTCATGCGTCGGTCGTGGGGACATGCGGCGGCCATTGCTTCCCCCGACCGGCCACGCGTTCGCGAGTCCTCTGTCCTCTGTGCGGTGCACTGTGCGTGCCAGGCGGCGTTCTGGCCGGCAGCGCAAACGGCACGAACCTCGGGAGCCGGGCCACTCCCGCCTCCCCGGCGCGTGCGGTGGAGGAGACTAGGGCAAACAGCCGCTCCGGCTCGGGGTTGCCCAGCGCCACCACTCTGCCGTCCAGCAGGTACGTCGGGACGGCCACTACGCCAACCGGCAGCCTCTCGACCGCGCCCGCAGGCTTCGCGTCGACGTCAATGGTGCGCACGTCGACGCGCGGAAATCGCGCCGCAGTCGCCGTAGCGAGAGAGCGTGCTTCTGCACAGGAGGGGCAATCGGACGCGACGTACACCTCCAACCGCGGGACACGCCTGCGTGCGAGCGCCTCTACTGCGGCTTGGAGCGCAGCCCGGAAGAGCCGGCCAAGACCAGCAGCGGGCAGCAGCGCCGGCACCGCCAGCATCGCCAGCATCAGCTGCATCGGCCGCACTGGCCTCCAGTGTCCACGCTGCTCGTCGCCCTGTCGGTAATCCAGCCTACACACGCGCTCATGGGACGCTTTCGTCAAGAGGGAGCGTTACCCAGTTCGTGTAAGCGGGATTACCGACACGATGCCGCTCCCGCCCCAGAATGGGAGCATGCCGGCCCGTGATGCCGGCCCGCGCCGACCGCGGACGGGCGCAGCACGCGCAGCACGCGCAGCACGCAAGGAGGAACTCGCACATGGCTACCACCACTCCGCTCACTCCGCTCCGCCCCACGGCAGGCATGGGGATCACCACACGCCCGGCCGCCCTGGACCCCGTCCGCGGCGCCCTGGTCGGCGCAGCCGCCGGTGTTCTGGGCGGGATCGTCTTCGGGCTGATGATGCAGGTCATGATGCCGCCGATGATCGGCATGATCGGCTCGCTGGTGGGCGCGCCTGGCCTGGGCTGGCTGGTGCACCTCGCCATCAGCGCCCTCATTGGCGCCGGCTTCGGCGTCACGCTGGCGCGCCTGGTGTCCGGCTGGGGCACCGCGCTCGGGCTCGGCCTGGCGTACGGCTTCGTCTGGTGGATCCTCGGCCCGCTGCTCTTCATGCCCATCATGATGGGCATGGGCCCGCAGTTCGGCATGGCCCTCTCCGGCGACATGCTCATGAGCCTGGCCGGCCACCTCGTCTTCGGGGCCATTACCGGCACCGCCTTCAAGGCCATCGCAGAACGCTCCTGAGAGCGCACGGTGGGGTCTATACCCACCCGGTACGCTTCTCACCAGGCGCACCGCCATGAGACTGGGACAGATCCTCAACGCTTGGGGCAAAGTGCGCGGTGCCGGGGCCACTCCGGCGGGCGAGGCGCGCCGGGGTAGCGATGCCACCCCGGCGGCGGTGAAGGAGCGCTATCTCTCGGCGATCGACGTCTTCCAGGACCTGCCGCCCGCGGAGATGGAGCGTCTGGCAAAGACGACCACCATGGTCACCTGCGCGCGGGGGCGCACGGTGTTCCGTGCCGGCGACGCGAGCGACACACTCTTCCTCCTCAAAAAAGGCCGCGTCCAGATCGTGCGCGAGACAGCGGACGGCAAGCGCCTGGTCGCTGCGGTGTTGGGGCCGGAGACGTTCTTCGGTGAGATGGCGCTGGTGGGCCAGCGCTTCCCCCAGGCCTCCACCGCAGAAGCGCTCGACGACGCGGTGGTCTGCGTCATGAGCCGTCACGATGTCGAGCGGCTCATCCTGGCCCACCCCAAGGTGGGGCTGCGCTTCCTGGAGCGCGTGGGGGCACGCCTGGCGGAGACGCAGGCGATGGTGGAGGATTTTGCCTTTAAGCCCGTCGCCGCGCGCCTGGCGGGTGTCCTGCTCCGGCTCGCCGGGTCGGCCGGGTCGGATACGGCCGCGGTCGAGGTCAGCCACCAGGAGCTCGCGGACATGGTCGCCACCTACCGCGAGACCGTGACCGTGACGCTGCATGACTTCAAGGCGCGAGGGCTGGTGGACCTGGGCCGGCGCAGCATCATTCTCCTGGATCGCACCGGCCTGGAGGCGCAGACCGAGGCCGGTGCGTAGGAGGCCCCGCGCGTTGCGCGTTCTCGGAGCGCCATGTTCGTCCTCGTGTCCGGCGCCGGCTGGACTGTGCCGCTGCCAGTGCGTGCCTGCGGGTGATGCGTGGGTGACGCGCTCAGCCGCGGGCTGGGCAACCTGCTGATGTTGCGGCGCGCGGGCTGTTCCGTCGGGGGAGAGAGCAGCCGGGCCGCCGGCAGTACGCCGAAGTAGCTCGCGGCCCAGACCAGACCAGCAGCCCGAAGAGCACACCGCCGGTGAGTTGCGCCCCCTGGGACCTGGGCAGCACACTGCCCAGCGGCGCGTACGCCGCCCCCATGGCCGCGCCAAAGGCGAAGTGCGACACAAGCGTGGTGACGCTGCGTGCGGGCTCGGCCATGCGGTGGCGCAGGCCGAACCGCCCGGCGATGCGCAGCGCAATCTGCCGCGGCGGCAGTGCCCAACGTTCGTCCCGCGGCAAACGCCGGTGCAGCGCCAGCATCACCAGCGTCATCGGCAGCGTGGCCGTGCAGCCGGCGGCCGCCCCGGAAGCCAGTAATCGACCTACTCGCGATATGCGCACCGGTGCCGGCCCCTCCACCACAGGAGGGCAAGCCGTGTGCCATCCACGGCGGTGGCTGTACTTCCGATGGCTGTAGCGGGGACACAGTGGAAGCGATGACGATGGAGCGGCAGACGCGCGATGTACGCGGGCTCGAAATTCGGTGGCACCGGCGGGACGCCGGCCAGCCGGTCGACCTCGCAGGACGACACCCGCCGCGGCACGGGCGTTGCCGGGAACGAGCGCACGTGACATCCCCTCATGCGTATGACGCGCTCGTGATCGGTGCGGGGCACAACGGGCTGGCGTGCGCCTGCTACCTCGCACGCGCCGGCATGAAAGTGCTGGTGCTGGAGCGGGCGGACCGCGTGGGCGGCGCCGCCCACACCGCCGCCACGATCGCGGACAGGCCGGAGTACCTGTTCGACACGTGCTCGGTGGTGCACAACATGATCAATATGACCACCGTGCCGGCCGAGCTGCGGCTGGCTGATATGGGGCTGGAGTACACGGAGACGGATCCATTCACCGTCTCGTTCTTCCCGGACGGGAGCAGCGTGCGCCTCTACCGCTCGCTGGACCGCACGTGCGGAGAGATCGCACGGCATTCACCGCGGGACGCGGACTCCTACCGCGCGTTCATTCGCGAGGCAGATCCCATCGTGGAGACCGCGCTAGCCGGCTTCCGCGCCTCCGGCGACGAGGGCGGCGGGCCGAAGGAGTGGGGCAGGCGCCTGGCCTCCGCCTATAAGGCCCTACGGCGCGCGGGGCCACTGCGCGCACCCTACATGATGGTCAGCCCGTACGGTACGCTGCTCGAGGAAACCTTCGAGACTGAGCACGCCCGCGTGGGCTTCGCGGCACTGGCGGCGCACGCTACGGCGGGACCCCATAGCCCCACCTCCGGCTTCTTCGTGCTCTGGCAGGCGGCGTACCACCGCTACGGCAACTGGCACGCCAAGGGCGGCTCCGGCGCGCTCACGCAGGCGATGCACCGCCGCCTGGAGTCGTGGGGCGGCGAAGTCCGTACCGGCGCGCGCGTGGACCGGCTGCTGGTCCAGGACGCGCCCAGGCGCGTCACGGGTGTGCGGCTGGCCGGCGGCGAAGAGATCGCGGCGCCGTCGGTGATCTGTGCTATCAACCCACAGACGGCGCTGTTCGACCTGCTCGGTGAGACGTACCTCGAGCCGGCACTCGCGCGGCGGCTGCGGGCGCGCCACCGGTCCAACGCGGTGCAGTTCGTGGTGCACGCCGCGCTGGACCGGTTGCCGCCCTGGCACGGGCACGTGCATGGTGACCCCGCACACTCGGACGTGTGGAACGGCATGCAGAGCGTGGCTGCCTCGGTGAACCAGGTACGACAGAATTTCCTGCAGGCCGAGGCCGGTATTCCTCCTGCTGAGCCGGCAGCCTACGTCTTTACCCCGTCCGCCATCGACTCTATGGTCGCGCCGCCGGGAAAGCACGGCGCATACGTGGCATGCGCGTCCTACCCCTCGCGCTTCGCGGATGGCACGTCCTGGCGGGAGAACGGCGAACGGGAGGCGTGGCGCCTGCTGGATGCGGTGGAGGCACGAGCGCCGGGATTCAAAGACGCGGTCACGGGTGTCGCCTGGAGACACGCGGTGGACTGGGAAGAGGAGATCGGCCTGCTAGGCGGGCACCCGATGCACCTGGACATGACGCCGGACCAGATGCTCCTGTTCCGTCCAGACCGCGAGCTGGCTGACCACCGTGGACCAGTGCCGGGCCTCTACCTCAGCGGCGCCGGAACGTCTCCCGGTGGCGGCGTGTCCGCGGTACCGGGACGGGCCGCCGCCCGTGCCGTACTGGACGACCGGGGACCGAGAGACCGGGGACGCACCTGATCGCCGCCAGTGTCAGGTTACTTCACGAGGTGGAACTACTCGTGGCTAGCCGCCACGCACCTGCCTAGCCGCGAGCCGCGCCTCAGGCAGTGCCAACCCGAAGATGGCGAAGCTAGCCAGGGCGGCCAGGATGCAGTACCCGCACCAGGCGTGCTCTTTCGCCGGCATCGAATAGAAGTAGTACCCTGACACCGCCGCCAGAATCGCGGCCTGGCCCCCGGCTGCCAGCGGTACCCATGGCTTTGTCTTCGCCCGGTCCGCTGGTCCCCAGGCAGCCAGCGCTAGCGCCGTGACGTACGCGCCAGCGGCCAGCGGCCCGTCTGGTATGCCGAAGGGGAACGCCTGTGGGGAGAGATTCACCTTATCGGAGTCGAATCCCGGCAGTGGTGGATCAGGGAGATGCTTCAGGACCCTCAGCTGCAGCAGGGACGTGGCAACCATGCTGGCGATGCCCACGCCGGCAGCGCCCGCTGCCAGTTGCCTGTTGCGTACGCCCCAACGGTAATCTGCGCGCCCCAGCCATTGGCCCGAGCCATTCCCCAGCGTCTGTCCGACGGCGGAGAGGCGCGCACCGAAGCTCTGTGTTGCCATACGTACCACCTTCCCTGGTATTCACCTACCCCGCACAAGGCGGGCCACACCGTTCCCTTAGGCACCTGCTTCGGCAACCCTCTGGCAAAGGCAAGCGCCACGGCAGACGGCACGCGAGCCCTGAGAGCGGGCTTGTTGGTCACAGGTGTGCTCACCACTCACGTACGCCACGGCAGCGCGTGCAGCTGTGTCAAGAGGTCATCCACCATAGGCCGATCGAATGAGTCCACGCCCACATGAAGCAGGCGGATGATGCCATCGCCATCCACCAGCACGTCGCCGCCACGCTGAAAGGTGTCGCCTCGGATGCGCAGCCGCTCGCCGCGCAGGTATGCCAGCAGATAGCGCCAGACCACGCGCGGGCCGTAAATCCGCCACCACGGTCCACGGTCCATATCCAGCGAGCGATACACCGCCCGCGGTTCGTCCACCAGCGTGGGGTAAGGGAGCTTGTGGTAGCGTAGGTGTGCTCGCGTGCGAGGCAGCGTCTCAAAGGAGACGAGCCAGACGCGCGCGCCCGCCGCGTCGAGCTGAGCCTGGCGCTGGCGCAACTGCGCTATGTGCTCGAGGCAGGGCAGTCAGCCGAGCCAGCGTAAGAAGACCAGCAGCACCGGACGTCCATCACGCGGCAGGTCGCGCAGCGCCACGTTGCCCGCCGGCGTGCCGGTCCCGGCGGCGAGCGACGGCAGCGTCAAGTCCGGCAGTCGATCACCCGTGGCCAGAGGCATGCCTCATAGTGCCAGACGTTGAGTTGCCGCCCCAGCGCTGGGGCGGCACCTCGGTGAGCGGAGGCACCTGCGCCTGCCCAGCGTACCCTGTGACTACCGTGTTGCTGACGTGCTCCGTCTTGCGGTCCGAGGCCGCCTCCACGTCCTGCTCCGAAAGCGCCAGCTGGTCACGCGCCCCGTGGTAATGCCGGCGCATCCCCAACAGCAGGACCACGAGCAGCG
>CADCTC010000192.1:0-420 GCA_902805635.1 uncultured Chloroflexota bacterium | reverse complement strand
GCGCACCGTCGGCGGCGTAGCCCTCATCTTCCAGCACCATCAGCAGTAGGTCGCGCGTGGTGGCGTCATCGTCCACCACCAGCACGCGCGGGTTGGCCGTCATTTCACGTCCTACGCTAGACCGCCAGCCTCAACAGCCTCCCCAACACGTCATGATGGTGCCCGCTTGCGGTCTCGCGGCGGCGTGGCCGGTGCGCCGGGTGCGGGCGGTGCGGCCGGTGTGGTCCTGGACTCGATGAGCACGCCCAACTCGGCGCGCAGGGACGCGATCTCCTCCCGCAGGGCCTGCACGTCGGCGGCTCCCGCGACCTCCGCCTGCTGGTCGGCGGCGTCGCGGCCGACGAAGTAGGTGGCGAGGGTGGCGGTGATGTACCCAAAGGTGGCGAAGGCGTACAGCGCGAGCAGCAGGCAGAGCAGGCG
>CADCTC010000191.1 GCA_902805635.1 uncultured Chloroflexota bacterium | reverse complement strand
GAAGGCGGCGCCCTCCTCCTCGGCTTCCGCGTGCCACCGGTTGTCCGCGTCGCCCCAGCGGTCGAAGTTCCACTTCACCGCGGCGGCGTCCAGGACGGAGCCGTCGTGGAAGCGCACGCCCTACCGCAGCCGGAACGTGTAGGTGAGTCCGTCGGGCGAGATGTCCCAGGAGCGGGCGAGCGCCGGCCGCAGGTCCGTGCTGGAGCCTTCGAACTGCACCAGCGTGTCGAACAGCTGGTCGGTCACGCGGAACGACTCGAGGTCGGCCACTGTCGCCGGATCCAGGCGGACGCTGTCGGCGCTCCGCCCGAACACGAAGGTGCCGCCCTCCCCGCGGGCGTGCGCGAGCGGGATCCGCGCGGCGGCGTGGGCCGCCAGCAGCGCGGCCGGTCCGAATCCGAGCGCGGTCCCGCCGAACGTCCGGCGTGTGCTCGTCCCGCTCGTGGTGCGTGTGGTGCGTGTGGTGCGTGTGGCCATCATGGTGCCTCCCCTGTAGTTACAGCAGCGGAATAAGCGTGTGCGGCACCTGCAACCGGGTCCCGACCCGCAGGCGTGCTCGCAATCGTAAAGCCGTCCGCTACCCAAATGGTCTCAGCCGGGGGCGGTCACCGGGTAAGTAAAACTCCGTATCTTTCCCGTGCCTGGCGAATGCTGAGTACTTTCTTGCTAGGTAATACTCTGTACGTGGGCGGACGTTCGCGGGAATTTTGACCGCACTGTGACCCGGGGAAACCGGCGCGAGAGGCTACGAGGGGCGCCGTTCCGCCCGCGGCGGCGTTCGGGCGAGTAGGCTGCAACTGCGCGCGGCCGTTCAGTTCGGCGAGCTTGGGGAATCGGGAGTCGCCGCGGCTCCCTGGCTGCCTAGCTCGCTACGCCCGCGGCGCGCGCGGCGCCAGCGGCCAGGCCCCACGCTTCGGCAAAGAGCGGCCCCAACCAGTGCTGCCACGTCACCGCCGCCAGCACGCATGCCAGGAGCGACGCGGCGGCTGACCCTAGGCCGAACCAAGCCAGCAGGTGCTGCTCGGGCGTGAAGCGTTCGCCAGTCCGCAGGCGCCGCCCCAGGTCCGCCCACAGGGGGCCACGCACGTAGGCGAGGCTGCGCGGGCGCAGGCGCGGCTGGTCGAGCAAGTCGATGAGCAAGTAATAGCCGTCCAACTCCAGCAGCGGGAAGAACTGGAACGCCGTCTGGACAAGGCAGGCGAAGGCCCAGGTGAACAGGGCGGCGCCCAGCGGTCCCTCCGGCAGCGCACAGGCCAGCGCGGCGCAAGTGGCGCCCAGCACCAGCTCTGCCCACGGCCCCGCAAACGAGGCCGCGAGCCGCTGCCGCCTGCCGGCCATCCAGATGTCGCTGGTGTCCACGAAGGGCGTGGGCATTCCAAAGTACAGCATGACGCCGGCACGGTAGACGCCGCGCCGGGCGTGCTTGACCGCCAGCGCGTGCGCCAGCTCGTGGACAACGGTGGCCGCGCCGCCCAGCAGCCACAGCAGCGCCGCGCCGAGGAGGTACGAGTCGCCGGCGCGCAGGGGGTTGTAGCGTTCCCGACCAAGTTCTAGGGCAAAGAAGGCCAGCCCCAGGAGCACCACAGCAACCTGCGCCAGCAGGGTCGGGCGGGCGAAGGCCAGCCAGCCCCACGCGGCGTACCAGCCCTCCAGCCGCCGGTCCAGCGCCACGCCATCGAGCGTGATCTCCCGCTGCCGCAGCCAGCGCGCCGGCTTAGACGTACCTCGCCCGCTTGCTGACGCGGGTGTCCAGCTGGACATCGTCCGGGCCGCAGGCATTGCGCCCGCAACAGTTGTATCCCGTGAAGCGCTTGCTGTCGCGGGTGTCGAGCTGGGCGTCCTTCTCGGCCGCCGGCTTGGCGTCGCGGGCCTGCTGCTCGATCTGGCGCTCGATCTCGGTCTTGGTCTGGGTGGTCACGGGATGCACCGCCGGGTCGGCAGAATTCCGTATCTTCCGCGGCCGTAAGGAGTACCTAGTACGGCAGTACTAAGTAGAAGTTCGTATGCCGCCGGATTGGTAACCGGCGCGAAAGATACGGAACTTTGCCGACCCGGCCGCGCAGTGCGAAGAGCATGCTCTTTGCGGATGTATTTTCCCGCCAGTTCTCCATCACCTACGGGGGCTATCCTCGGAACGCAGGAGGCCCCGTCACCCTCTCTTCTCCCGGCGGCAGGCCCGGAGGCCGTCTCCCGCGTGCCGGCATCGCTCCCCGTCGGGTGGTACGCGCCGCTGCGACGCCAGACCCGCTCGCGCGCCGAGGCCGCGGACCTGGTGGACGCGAACTTGTTCGCCTGGTTCGACTACCTGCGCCGCTGGCCGCGCCTGTTCGTGCACGACACACCCGAGCTACTCTGGTTCGCGTCCGACGTGGCATACCCGCAGTTCAACGGCGTGCGCCGCGCCCGCTTCCATGACGATACGGTGGATGAGCAGATCGACGAGACGCTGGGGCAGTTTGCGGCGCGTGGCGTCCCGCTGATGTGGCTGGTGGGCCCCTCGACGCAGCCGTATGACCTCGGCAGCCGCTTGGAGCGGCGCGGCCTGCGGCTGGACGAGTCGCTGACCGGCATGGCGCTGGACCTTGGGCAGCTGGACGCAACAGGGGCACCGTCCGCCCCTGGGCTCACCATTGAGCAGGTGACGGACCTCGCCGCCCTGGACTGCTGGCTCGACGCATACGCCGCCGGGTTCGAGGCGCCCGCGTGCGCCAGGGCAGGCTTCCGCTGCCGGTTCAAGAGCATGGGGTTCGGTCCCGCGCACCCGCTGCGCCTCTACCTTGCATCCATGGACGGCCGGCCGGTGGCCACCACCAGCCTGTTCCTCGGCGCCGGTGTCGCGGGGATTTACGACGTGAGCACTGTGCCAGAAGCCCGGGGCAAGGGCATCGCCGCCGCCGTGGTGCGGGCGGCGTTGCGCGACGCCCGGAGCGAAGGCTATGTGCTCGGCGCGCTACAGTCCACCGAGATAGGGGTCGGCCTGTATCGGAAGCTCGGCTTCGAGCCGGTCTGCCCGATGGCGCTGTACGTCAGCGGCACCTGATCCATGTCGCGCTCTACGCCGCGCAGCGGACCAGCCTGACGTGCCGCGCGCGTGGAACACACCTGCGGGTGCGCCTGGCCAGCGGAGCAAGCAGCAGCACCCACAATCAGCGCTTAGGCCGGCTCATGTCGAAGCTTGCCGGTATACGAACTGCCCCAAATCGGCCGATGTGGGGGTAGTTTCTATCTGGCAAGAGGCGGTACACGAACTCCGCCATCTACGCCCGTGTGTCAGTACAGCCGCGCCCGCTCGGTAGAGCGCCGCCACGCCAACCCCGACACACGCCACCAGCGGCTATGCCAGCCGTCGCGCTACTTGGCCATTGTCAGGATTCCCCGTCTACGGAACCTTCGGTATACGACTCATAGAGTGGTGCTACGTTTACGGTGCCAGCGCCTTTCTCCGGCGGGCGACGTTTCCAGTGGAGTCTCCAGTGGAGTCCAGCAAGTTACGCCCCTCTGCCCGGTACTGGACCCCGCCTACGCGGAGCGTGGCGACGGCGCCACCAGCGGCGGGACGGGCCTGGGCCGGCTGCTCTCAGCGCCGCGCCTCCCGCCACTCCGCACGCTGGCGCACCATCCTACTACCGCCGTGCCAAGTCTGAATTGCGCAGTGGACTGCGTCGCCCGCCTCACGACCTGGGTCGGCGCGGCCGCCACCACACGGCCGCCGCGGCCGCGCTGGCCCCAGCAGCGAAGACGAGCAGGGCGGCGGCCGCGGATGCCAGCGTGTCGGCGGTGCCCAGCGCCGCGAAACACCCAGCTCCGAGGAGCAACACCCCCGCCCAGCGGCGCCACGCGCGCCCTGCCTCTTCCGCCTCCTGTGCTATTCCGTCTGGGGGCGCCGTATCGACCCAGCCGATGACTCCCGAAGCGTCGCGCGAGTACGCGGCCACCGGCATGGCGCGGCCCGCATCGCTACGGCGCCCGGCGCCGCGTGTCCCAGTGCCGACCGTGACGCTCCCGCACCGGCGGCACACGGCCACGCCTTCCGGCACGGCGGCGCCGCATTCGAAGCACCGGCGCTCCATGCCTGAGGCGGCCCCCTGCCGCGCGCGCAGGCCGCCCGCCACGACGCACACTGCGCCGGCGACGCCGAGCGGCAGCGCAATGGCCCAGAAGGAGCCCCCGAGGACCAGGAGCATTCCCGCCCCGATCAGCGCGGCGCCGACCGCCAGCGCGTTCGCCAGCCACCCCAGCAGCACCATGCCGGCACCTCCTGTCCAGTAGCGTACATCGAACCGCATGTGGGGGAGGTGCGGCAGGGGCGCCGTCCCTCTCGAGACAGCGCCCCTACCCAGTCAGTACAGCCGCGCCCGCCACGCCAGCCGCAGCACGCGCCAACAGCGGCTACGCCAGCCGTCCGCACGGCCGCTCACTCAGCCCCTGCGCCCAGGCGGGCGGCACCCGGTGCGTGCTCCATGAGCCAGGCGGTAATCTGCCCCCTGCGGCGCAGCCCAAGCTTGCCGAGGATGCGGTCCACATGGGTGGCAGCGGTCTTCTCCGTGATGACCAGCGCGGCGGCGATCTCCCGGTTGCTGATCCCGCGGGCGATGAGCAGCACCACTTCTCGCTCCCGCGGGGTGAGGTATGGCGCCTCGGGCCACGCATCCGGCGCCCGCGGCGCACTCCCCTGTGCTCGACCGGGCTCAGAGGCCGGCGAGGATGTGATCGCCGCGGCATCTTGCCCCGTGGCTGCCCCGTTAGGTCCGTCCGGCTGGAGGCGCGCCGCGCTGGCGAGCGCGGCCTCGCAGGCAGCGTCAAGCGCGATCGCTCGTCCCGTCGCCTCGACGCCCGCCCGGTGCCCGAGCGCCTGCCGGGCGGGCGCCAGCTGGTGCTCGAGGCGGTCGCGCGCCAACGGAGTGGGCCGCGCGCCCGTCTCGTCCCGCAGTCCAGCCGCCGCGCCTGCGAGCTGAAGGGCCTCCGTGTGGCGGCCGTGGGCTGCGGCCAGGCCAGCGAAGTCCTCGAGCGACTCCGCCAGCCCAATGCGGTCGCCCAGCTCGCGCCGGATCGCCAGGCTCTCCGCGTAGTGGGTGGCGGCCCGCCGCGTGTCTCCTGCCTCCTGGGCCAGGTTCCCGAGGTCTGCGAGCGCGCTCGCAGAGCCCGTGAGGTCCCCTAGCTCCCGGCACAGGGCCAGGCTCTCTTCGTACAGTTGGCGGGCCGCCGCTCGGTTGCCGGCCGCGTGGGCGGAGTCCCCGAGGAAGCCCAGGCCCTTGGCGATCTCCCAACGGTTGCCCGCCTCCCGGTGGATGGCCAGCCCCTCCTCGATCAGGGGCTGCCCGGCTGCCACGTCGCCTTGCGCGACCTGGAGATACCCCAGGCGAAGGAGTGACGCGGCGACTCCCTCCCGGTGGTCCGTCTTCCGGGCCAGTGCGAGGGCCTCCTCCCACAGCGCCCGCGCCGCCGCGAAGTCACCCAGGTCAACGGCGACGGCTCCCGCCTCGCTGAGGACGAGTGTGCTGTCTGCCGCCTGCCCCGTGTGTCGCAGGAGTGCCAGGCTCTCTTCGTAGCGGTCCCGCGCAGCGACGAGGTCGCCCCGGCGCCGCGCGACCATACCCAGCCCCGTCAGCGCGTGGGCGGTGCCACCCTGGTTTCCAAGCTCCCGGCACAGGGCCAGACTCTCCTCCCACCGCGTCTGCGCCGAATCTAAATCGCCCTCGCTGCGCGCGATGCCCGCCAGCCCGTTGAGCATCCAGGCCATGGCCATCCTATCCCCGTTCGCCCGGGCGAGGGCCAGGCTCTCCTCCCAGTGCGCCCGCGCCGGCGCGTTGTCCCCCTGGAGGTGGGCCAGGAGCCCGGTCCCGTGCAAGGCCCATATGCGGGCCTCCGGCGGTGCGGTCCCGGCAGACGCTGCGAGCGCCGCCTCTAGCCAGCGGCGCCCCTCTTCCAGGTGGCCGCGCTGCCGCCAGAAGTCCGTGAGCGCACTCGCCAGCCGGAGCGCCAGCTCCCCTTCTGAGTGGGCCAGCGCCCACTCCATAGCACCCCGTAAGTTGTCCTGCTCGCGCTCGAGGCGGGCGTACCACGCCGGGAACGCCGCGCCCGACGCTGGTCTGGCGCGGGCCAGCGCGAGGAAGTACTCCAAGTGGCTACGGCGGACCGCCGGCGCCTCGCCACTTGTCTCCAGCCGCTCTAGGGCATACTCCCGGATGGTCTGCAGCATGGAGAAACGGGAGTGCCCCCCATCCTCCTCACGTTGCCGCACGAGACTCTTATCAACCAGTGACGCGAGCCCGTCCAGCAGATCAATAGGCAGGAGGCTGGCCGCGTTGCATACCGACTCCGTCGCGTCCAAGGTCGCGCCGCCCGCGAACACTGCCAGCCGCCGGTGCAGGGTCTGCTCGGGGAGCGCCAGCAGCGCATAGCTCCAGTCGATAGCGGCTCGGAGCGTCCGCTGGCGCTCGGGCAGGTCGCGGGCACCGCCGGTGAGCAGCCGCAGCTGGCTCTCGGTGAGGCGCCGGTTGAGTTCCTGTGGCGTGAGCACCTTCAGGCGCGCGGCGGCGAGTTCGATGGCCAGGGGCAGCCCGTCGAGGCGCACGCAGATCTCCGCCACGGACGGCGCGGTCTCGGGCGTTAGCGCGAAATCGCTGCGCACGCCGAGCGCCCGCGCAACGAACAGGACCACCGAGTCGCACAGTCCCAGCGCGTGCACGTCCAGCCCCCCGGCAGTCGGCGCGCTGGGTTCAAGGTCGGGCACCGCGAGCGGGGGCACCGAGAATTCCCGCTCCCCCGAGATGCGGAGCGGCTCTCGGCTGGTGGCCAGTGCCTTCACGCGCGGGCACGCGGCGAGCAACTCCGCGACGGTGGACGCCGCCTCCAGCACGTGCTCGCAGTTGTCCAGCACCAGCAGGAGGCGCCGCTGCGCCAGAGTTGCCTTCAGCGAGTCCAGCAGCGAGCGCCCCGACCGCTCCTCCACACCGAGTGCGCGCGCAATGGCCGAGGGCACCAGCGCCGCCCGCTCGACGGCTGCGAGTTCGACGAAGTACGTGCCGCCGGGGAAGCGGTCAAGCACCTCCGCCGCCAGGTGCAGCGCCAGGCGTGTCTTACCCGTTCCTCCCGGGCCCGTGAGGGTGACGAGACGCACGGCCGGCGACTCGAGGAGCGCACCCACCGACGCCACTTCCACTGCCCGCCCGACCAGCGGGGTGAGCGGTGCCGGCGCACCGCCGGCCGTCCCAGCGTCCTGCTCCTGTACGATCCCGTCCTCCGCGTCGCGCAGACTGAGGCCCCCACCCACAGGCGTGCCTTGGCGAGCCCAGCCCAGTATACGAGCGGCATACTAGCATCAGCACCTGGGTTACCGTTAGTGGAGAGATCGGTCACAGTTCTGTTTCGCTGCCAGATCACCGCGTCGTCCGGTGGCGTGCCGGGAGGTAGCGTGTGGTGCAGGCTACGGCTACAGGGTCTGCCGGAGCACGCGTCCGCGCAGGAGGTCGGAAGCAACTTCGTGTAGCCGGTTTGCCCCATTGACTCCACCGGCTCGGTGCCGTGCCGGCGCGCGGGGCGCTCGGTTCCGGTCACCACGTAGGTAGCGGTGCTCGCCGCGGAGCAGACCAGATACCGCCCGTGCTCGATGCGCCCCGGGTACCGCTCAGCTCGACAACCGGCCGCGTGCCATCCCGGGAATCGTGTGTTAGGACCGCTACTCTAGGCCGGCCAGGGTGCCTTCGGCGGCCCAGCGCGGGTCTTCAAGAGCGGCAATCAGTTCGGAGAGGCCGCGTAGGCCCTCGCGGCGTCCGGGCGTGAGGCGGCCCACTTCGTTGCGGATGAACGCCGAGGACCATGCCGGACACGCCAGCAGCGTGAGGGGAACCCCGGCGGCGCGAGTAGTGGCTACTCCCTGCTCGGCGTGTCACGCGGCGCCCACGCCGCGGCCGGGTAGTCGCGGTCCGCACCCGCGACAGGTTGGTAGCCGCGCCGCAGCAGGTCGAGCATGAGGTCCTGCACCACCCGCTTGGCGGCGTCCGGGTCGATCGCGCGCAGCGTGTGGAGCGCGCCAACGGCGAGCGCGAAG
>CADCTC010000190.1 GCA_902805635.1 uncultured Chloroflexota bacterium | reverse complement strand
GCGCCGAACGCCGCGTAGACCTCCTCCCGGAACGCCGCCAGGACGTCCCGCGACGCCAGCGCAGCAAGCGCAAACATGGCGCATGGTGCCGCACCCGGGCTACCGCGCGCCGCCCCGCCACTCCCCAGCCCCGCACAGGGTTAAATCATGAGCTTAGAGCGCGTTTCAGAACCTCCGTTCGCCCTGAGCTTGTCGAAGGGCATGGTTCGACAGGCTCACCACGAACGAGGGAATTGAAACCATCTCTAAGGTTCGCACGCGGCCTGTCAAACCACGCCCGTACGTTCACTGCGCATTGTCAAGTTTTTGACTGGGGGGTGCGACAGTAGATATGGACAGAGGAATGACTATGAACGTGGTGCATGACGCCAAGATACTGATCGTCGACGACCAGGAAGCCAACCTCCACCTGCTCACCGCACTGCTCGCATCGGGCGGCTACCACCACGTGCAGGTCACCACGCAGCCACGCGAGGCGCTGACGCTCTTCGCGGAGGTGCAGCCAGACCTGGTGCTGCTCGACTACCGCATGCCGGACCTCGACGGCATCCAGGTGCTCGGCCAGCTGCGGCGCGCCGCAGCTGCCGGATCGTTTCTGCCCATCGTGATGGTCACCGGGGAGGGATCGGAAGACGTCAAGTCCGGGGCGCTGAGCGCTGGCGCCAGTGACTTCCTGACCAAGCCATTTGGTCGCACCGAAGTGCTGCTGCGGTTGCGCAACCTGCTCGACACCCGGCTGCTCTCCTTGCGCCAGCAGCAGCAGAACGAGGAGCTGGAGCAGCGCGTGCGTGAGCGGACCTTCGAGCTGGAGGAAAGCCGCTACGAGATCCTGACGCGCCTTGCACGCGCCGCGGAATACCGTGATGACGCGACCGGCCAGCACGCCAACCGCGTGGGCGCGCTCGCCGCTCGCATCGCACGGCAGCTTGGCCATGCCGAAGAGGATGTGGAGCTGCTGCGCCGCGCTGCGCTGCTGCACGATGTGGGCAAGATTGGGATCGCCGACGAGATCCTGCTCAAGCCGGGGCGCTTCACCCCCGAGGAGTTCGAGCGGATGAAGGAGCACACCACCATCGGCGCCGAGCTCCTCTCGGGCAGCCGCTCGGCGGTGCTGCAGCTGGCCGAGGTGGTGGCGCGCACGCACCATGAGCGCTGGGACGGCGGCGGGTACGGCCACGCCCTGCGCGGCGAAGAGATTCCGCTCTCCGGCCGTATCGTGGCCGTGGCCGACGTATTCGACGCCCTGACCGCGGCGCGACCCTACAAGACGGCGTGGACCGTGGAGGCCGCCATCAGGGAGATTGGCGCGCAGCGGGGGCGGCAGTTCGATCCCCAGGTCGTTGATGCGTTCCTCGTTACCATGTCCGGCACAGCCACGGCGCAAGTGGAGAGCGTCAAGCCGCAGGCCGAGTCGCAGGCCGAGTCGCAGGCCGAGTCGCAGGCCGAGTCGCAGGCCGAGTCGCAGGGCGAGTCACTGCAGGAGCGCCCCGTGCCTCACGCGCTGCTCCGCCTGATCGACGACCTTGGGGCAGAGAACGAGGGCCTCCGCCAATTGCACCCCGTGAGCCCTATCGTCCCGCTCACGCTACCGGCCAGGGAGCACGCGCTGGCGAGCTAGCGCCTACGCGTCCGCGTGCGCAGCCGTCTGATGCATCAGGTCCTTGAGTCGGGCGTAGGTCTGGGCGTACTGCTCCACCCAGAACCGGTACCGCTCGTGTCTCTCCGGATCAGGTTCGTGTGTCTCTTTGGTGCGCACCATCTGCGCCGAGGCAGCCGCGAACGTCTCGTACGCGCCGCTGGCCTTCGCCGCTACGATCGCGGATCCCAGCAGCGACGCCTCCACCGTCTCGGTCGTGCGGATCGGCACGCCGCACACGTCGGCGTACAGCTGGAGGAAGAGAGGACTGCGCGTGGCGCCGCCCGCCGCCACCAGCTCATGAGGACGCGCGCCGTGCCGCGCCAGCACGTCCAGGATCTGCGCCGTGCCGTACGCGATCCCCTCCAAGATGGCCCGGTAGACGTGCGCGCGCGTGGTGTGCAGCGACAGCCCCCACACTGCCCCACGCGCCAGCGGGTCCGCGTGCGGCGACCGGTTGCCCTGGAACGTTTCCAGTACCACCACACCCCCTGCGCCCGGCGGGATCAGCGCCGCTTCTCGGTCCAGCTGCCGGTACACCGCGCCGGGGTCGTCCGGGTGGTCGCGCAGCAGGTCGGCCGCGAACTGGCCGCGGAACCACGCGATCACAGAGCCGGTGGAGACCTGCCCCGCCTCGATCAAGCCCAAGCCGGGCGCCATCGCCTCAGGAAACGAGCCCATCAGCCCCGGCGCGTGCAGCGGCTGCTCGGTGTAGCCCATCAGCACGTTGGAGGAGCCGGTTATCAGCGCCAGCTGCCCCGGCCGCACTACGTCCAGTGCCAGCGTGCCCACCGCCGCGTCGCACCCCCCGGCAAACACCGGCGTGCCCGCCGCAAACCCGGTGTGCGCGGCGGCCTCGCGCGTCACTTCCCCCACGCCCGTGCCCAGCGGCAGCACGTCCGCGGGCAGCTTCTCGTACACGTCTCCCAGGCCGGCAGCCTCGAAGAACCCTGCCTGCCACCCGCCCGCGGTGCGATCGAAGAACCACCGCTGAGTTGCCGTGCACTGGTTGAGCGTGCGCCGGCCCGTGAGGCGCAGCGCCAGCCAGTCGGTGTACTCCATCAGAGTGCGCGCCCCGCGGTACACGTCCGGCTGGTGCTCCTTCAGCCACAGCGCCTTGGGCGGCATCCACTCGGCGCTCACGCCGGACGCCGCGTAGCGCAGCGCCGCATGCCCCGTCTCGGTGATACGCCGCGCCTGCTCGGCGGCCCGCACGTCCATCCACAGCAGCGCCGGCCCCAGCGGCCGGTCGCTCCCGTCCAGCGGCAGCAGCGTGCAAGTGGTGCCGTCGGCGCTGATGCCCGCCACGTCCTCTGGCCGGATCGCCGCGTCCGCCATGCAGCGCCGGCTGGCGGCGCCCAGCGCCTCCCACCAATCCGCTGGGTCCTGCTCCGCCCACCCCGACCGCGGGAAGCGCGTCGGGTACTCCGCCGTCGCCGACGCGACCTCGCGCCCCGTCAGGTCGAAGACGCCAACCTTCAGCGCCTGCGTGCCACCGTCGATCCCCACTACGTACGGAGGAGCCAATCGCGCCGTGCCTACCACGCCTTCATCTTATAGGGCGTGTTGCCCGCGTAACAGGTGACCACTCAGCTGGAGTCCAGTCAGGCCCACACGCAGCTGGCGCTACGATGTCGCTTCGGATCGCGCCACCGGAGGATCAATGGAACCGTCGACATCGGAGGAGCGGGAGGAGCGGACGCAGGCCGTCGCGAGGCGGTGGGGTCGCGAAGCCGCGCGCTACGACCAGCACTTCGACCACACCATCGGTAGCGAGGCCGAGCGCACGGCGTGGGACCGCGCCTTCCAGCTGCTGGATGGTGGACGGCGCTCGCTGGCAGTGCTCGACGCCGGCACTGGCACCGGGTTCCTGGCGCTCGAGCTCGCCGCCCGCGGCCACGTTGTGACCGGCATCGACTTGGCGCCGGAGATGCTGGCACAGGCACGCGAGAAGGCGCTGCAGCACGATCTCCAGGCGCAGTTCGAAGCGGGCGACGCCGAGCGGCCCCCATTTCGCGATGCCACGTTCGACCTGATCGTCAGCCGCCACGTGCTGTGGAGCCTTTCCGATAGAGCGAGCGCCGTTACGGTCTGGCGCCGCCTCCTGCGCCCGGGTGGGCGGGTCGGTGTGTTCGACGGTGAATGGGGCCGCAGCGACGCAGAGCCACCGGCGCTGGCCACGCCATCCGATGCACCCACTGCGCAGGCAGTCGCTGCCCTCCTGGCGCAGCACGGGTACGTCGACGTGGATAGTGACCCCCTGGAGGATCTATCCCGTGCGCTGCACCCTCGCGCACGGCGCGAGGGTCGCACTGTTCCGCGCTTCTCACGCTATCTCGTGTGGGGAGAAAAACTCCCGTAGACCCGCCTTCGCAGCGCGTGCCCGTCGCCTGCGTAACCGTTGCGCCACTCACCGCCCGAGCCGGAACGCTACGATGTGGCACGTGCAGTCTGTCCGTTTCATTGCGGTCGCCATCCTCGCCCTGGTCAGCTTCACTGTGCCCCTCGCCGTGTACACCGAAGGGGTCCCCGCGTGGGTCCCGTCGCTCTCGACCTACCACGTAACTCCCACAGTCCTAGCGGCAGCCTGGCTGGCACTCGTGGTAGTGCTCCTGGCCTGGGGCAAGCTCCGCCGCATCATCCCAGCGCGTCGGCAGGCCGTCACGCTGCCCCCGCTCCCACTGCCCGGCTCGGCAGCCGCCTATACCACGATCGGCGCCAGCCCTGCCGTCCCCGCCAGCCCTGTCACTGCAGAGCTCCCCGCACTTGCCCGCTCGGCGCCCCCGGCCCCCGCGGCCCCCGTTCTCGCCGTCACCCCCGAAACCGCAGCGCCTCAGCCGGCCCCCGAAACCGCAGCGCCTCAGCCGGCCCCCGAAACCGCACCGCTTCCGTCCGGTGCCCCCTCCCGGCGCCTGCGGCGCAAGGGCCGCCGGGGCCGCTGACCTCCCGGCCGCGGCGGTCACGCACGCTCACGCGCCCTCGTCCGCCTCGCCGCGGGGCACTTCACTCGCCAGCAGCGCTGCCAGCCTCTCGAAGCTCGCCGCCGCCCCCTTGGCCATGTTCGACGCGATTGCCCCGTCGCGCGCCTCGCGCGAGTCGTACCGCACCGTCATCGTCAGCGTCGTCCCGCCGTCTTGCTCCGCCAGCACCGTCGTCACCCGCGACTCGCCCGAATCGAACGGATCGTCGAACCGCTGCGTGTTGATGATCCTGCTGGGCCGCGCGATCTCGACGTACACGCCGCCCAGTCCCATCGCACTCCCGTCCGGCCCGCGCCACTGGTAGCGATACGCGCCGCCAACCCGCAAGTCGATCTCGCACACCGCGAACGACCAGCCCTCCGGTCCATACAGCCACCGCTTCACCAGCTCAGGCTCGGTCAGCGTCCGGAAGACCAGCCGTGCCGGCGCATCGAACCCGCGCGTCAGCGCGATCTCGCGCTCCGACGGCGTCGTCACGCGCGCGCCGGCAATCTGGATCGGCCCCACCGTCGCGATCATCGTTCTGCGTCCTTTCGAGTGCGCGCGTTCCACCCGGTTATGACAAGCGGCGCCGTAGGCTTGGTGTTGGTCTCAAGACGTCCGTTGGCCCTGAGCTTGTCGAAGGGCGTGGTTCGACAAGCTCACCACGAACGGGGAGTGAAATCACCACTTAGCCCTGGGTGCCGTCCTTGCGCTGGTGCAGCATGATCTGGTTTCCCTCCGGGTCCGTGATAGCGGCCATGAAGCACACCGGCGTCTCCAGCGGCTCCATCCCAATCTCCACCCCCTTACCGCGCAGCTCCTCCACCGCTGCGTTGAGGTCGTCCACCGCCAGCGCCATCGCGCCGTTGGGCAGCGGGTCCATCTGCGTCAGTCCAATCGACGTCCCGCCGCACTCGAACTCCATCCACCCGTTGCCGCGCGTGCCCGGCTCCCCGCGCTCGGTCGTCACCGTCAGCCCCAGCACGTCTCGGTAGAACGCCTCCGCCTTGTCCATGTCCTTCACGGTGTACGCGATGAAATCTACTGCCTTCGCCTTCATGTGTGTGTCCTTCTCTTGGATGAGTTGATGAGTGTGTCTTGGGTGTGTCCGCGTCAGGAGTCGGTGCTACGCATCCGCGGGTGTCAGGTCGTCGTCCTGCCGTTCCTCGTCCTTCAGCTCGTCCAGCAGCGCGTCCAGGTGCTGGAACCGCCGCTCCCAGAACTGCCGGTAGCGCTCCAGCCACGCAGTCGCCTCCGCTAGCGGCTGCGCCTCCAGCCGGCACGGACGGCGCTGCGCGTCCCTTCCGCGCGAGACCAGCCCCGCGCGCTCCAGCACTTTGAGGTGTTTGGAGATTGCCGGCTGGCTCATCGCGAACGGTTTCGCCAGCTCCTTCACCGACGCCTCCCCCGACGCCAGTCGCGCCAGGATCGCCCGCCGGGTGGGATCAGCCAGCGCCGCGAACGTCGCATCCAGCTGCTGTGGCGCGGCCGGTCCATAACCGAACGGTTGCATAACTAACTGGTTTTATACCGCCCTGCGCGCCTAGAGTCAAGCCTTAGCGCACTCCTCCCACCCTTCTGCGTGCTTCACGGCCGCCGGGCCAGAGGGTGGACGCGGTATGCTGGTGCACGCACGCTGGTGCACGCACCGGAAGGGAAACGCCATGCAAACGCTCGATGCGCCCGCCGCGGTGCCGGCAGCGCCGGCAGTGACCGCCGCACAATCCTCGCCCGCGGACTATCTACGCGCGACCGAAGTCATCGACTGGACCCACCCGGACGTGCTGGCGTTGGCTCGGTCGTTAGGCCAGGGGCGGCGCGACCCGGCCGAGATTGCCCGCGTCTGCTTCGAGTGGGTGCGCGACGAGGTGCGCCACTGCATCGACTATGGCCTGGACACGCTGACCTGCACCGCGTCCGACGTGCTGCGCGAGCGCACCGGCTTCTGCTACGCCAAGAGCCACCTCCTGGTCGCGCTGCTGCGCGCCAGCCAGCTCCCCGCGGGCCTCTGCTACCAGCGCCTCACTCGAGATGAGTCTGGGCGTTCCTTCGTGCTGCACGGCCTGGCAGCCGTGCTCCTGCCCGACACCGGTTGGTATCGCATCGATCCGCGCGGCAACAAGCCCGGCATCGATGCCCAGTTCACCCCGCCCATAGAGCAGCTCGCCTACCCCACCACCGTCCCCGGCGAATACCTCTTCCCCGGTGTCTACCCTAACCCTTCGCCCGCGGTTGTCCAGGTGCTCCGTTCCGGCGCCGGCGCGCAGTCGCTTCGCGGCCACCTGCCCGACCCCCGCACCGAAGCCGAGCTTCTAGCGACCCCAGAACGGTAACGCCAGCGGTCCGCCACACGCCCGGGACAGCAGTTGCCGTACGTGAGGGCACGCCTCTGTCACATTGGGCGCTCTCACCAGGTACCTACAGCATGCCTTTGCTGCTCCCAGCACGGCTATCCATCAGCGCCAGCAGTCGCGTGGTGGTGTTCCAGTTGCGGATGGTCACGTACTGGTAGATCGGCGTGCCGACGATGCGCGAGAGCCTGCTCTGAGTAGCGCGAGCGATGAGATTCCAGAAATAGCAGACGCCGTCTCCAGCGAAGCCCTGATCTACTCCCTCTTTGGGCTTCACCGATTGGAGCAGCTCGTCCGCGGTCGCCGGACCCATCATGAAGATGACGTTGTAGCGATAGGTGGCCGGCTCATCGCCGAAGCCCGCCGGCGCGCCTTCCACGATGGCCTTGAGCCGTGCATGGTCGCACACCAGCACGGCGACCGAAACGCCAAACGTCTCCGCCAGTCCATCCTCAATGCGCGCGGCGATCTGACCCGGCTCAGCCTCGGGCGCACAAAACACCACGTTGCCACTCTGGATGTAGGTCTGCACAGCGTCAAAGCCCGCGGCCTCGAAGCACGACTTGAGGTCCGCCATCTTGATGATGTTGTTGCCTCCCACGTTGATGCCCCGCAGCAACGCCAGGTACTGAGTCATGTGGCTCCTTGTACGCCCACCAGGTTGCCCGCGATCACCCGGTACACGCCCCAGGATCGCTACGGCTGTGGTGAGGTTTCCGGGTGTATCCACGGCCACCTTCGCCCAGCAGTGGCCGCTTGGCTTGATGGTGAGTTCGTGGCTACGATAGCGCAGTTGAGCCTATGAACCGCAAGCGCCTGTTGCGCCGGCTGCTTACTGGCTCGCTCAACGTGTCTTTCTCGGATATGGTGAACAGGCACAACCACATCAACATCTTCTGGAGCGCGGAAGACGGCGGGTACATTGCCGACATTCCCGACCTGGCGAGCTGCTCCGCGTTCGGCACCACCCCGGAAGAAGCGCTGGAGCAGGTGCAGATCGCCAAACAGGCGTGGCTGCATACCGCCCTAGTGGTTTGTCACAGGGGTAGTGGGGTATTGGTCCCGCGGCGGTAGGGTTTTGGGTGAAGACCTATCGGGTCCGGCTGACGGACGAGGAGCGGCGGGCGCTAGAGGCGCTAA
>CADCTC010000189.1:16683-44525 GCA_902805635.1 uncultured Chloroflexota bacterium | reverse complement strand
TACACGATGAGCGCCCGCCGCCGCGCCTCCGCGACGGCGCCCCGCCAGTCGTGGGCCCCCAGGGCGGCGTAGCTGGCCTCCAGGGCGGCCAGCACGTCCGGCACCGCGAGCCCGGCCAGCGCGGCGATCTGGCCCGGCGTGTAGCCGCGCGCCAGCAGCTGGAGCACCAACAGCTGGTGGCTCGTGAGTAGGGAAGCGGCGCCGCGCGGCTCCTGCGGAAGGTCGGGTGGTCTACTCATCGGTATCCCCGTTCGGTGCTGCGGGCGGTCCCCGCGCCCTCTCGCGAACGCTACGCGCGGCTGGTTAAGTAGTTGTTGCGAAACCGTCGAAATCGGGGCGTGCGCTGTCTGGCTGCTGAGGGACTCAGGACGCCTCCTCCGGGGGAGAAACGGACGTTGCAGGTTTATCCCTGCGCCGCCACGCCGCGAGTTGGTGCCACCGTGCCTGCAGCCGCTCCCGCGCGCGGCGCAACTGGTGGCGGTCGGCGCCGCGGGCCCGCGCCTCCAGGTACTCCCGCCGCGCCGCGCGCCACTCCGCGTACAGCCACTCGTACCGGATCCGCCGCCTGGTCTCCGCGAGCGCGCCACCGTCCTGCATGCCGACCGCGCCACAGCGTACCGCCCGGCGGTGGAGTTTCCGTTGAGGCGACCCCAGCACGACTCCAGGCGGCGCGTGTGGTGGAGAAACGGAGTCGCCAGCGGCAACTACTACCGTGCCCCAACGGTTTAGCAACGTCGCATGCCGCGCTGCTGACGAATACTCCGGGTGGCATCCGCGGCGCCGCTGGTGCCAGTGGGTGCCAAAACAATCACCGCCCACGAAAGGTACGCGCCTATGAAGAATGCCTACACACCGCCCACCCTCCTGCAGTATGGCCGCCTCGACGCACTGACGCTCGGCCAGGGTGGCTCGCTGCCCGACTTCGAGGGCAACGTGGTGGTCAACAGCACGTGCCCCACCGGCACGTTTCTCGAGGACGGCCAGACTCGCACGCGGGTCGGCTGCCTCAACTCGCCTGCAACCGGCTCCTAGCCGGGCCAGGGCCGCACACCCGCTCACAGCGCAGAACGCCCCGCCGAGATGCGGGGCGTTCTGCTGTCTAGGGGCTGAGGGACTCAGGGCGGCGTGTGTGGTGGAGAAACGGGAGAGAAACGGCAGGACCGCCTCCGACCGGGCGCCGCTGGCATGGAAGGTGTCACTAGTACCGCGCATGCCCACTAGGCCGCGGTTGCCGCGCGCCGAGCGGTCCTGCGCCGAGTGCGGCGCCCCGCTCCGGTCCAAACGGGACCCGAGGACACTCCTGTGCCGCGTGTGTAACGCCAAACACAGCGGGCAGACGGCCTGGAAGTGGAAGAACGGCATCCGCGCCGAGGCGCCCGCCTCGGCGCTGGTGGCGGACGCAGAGTAGGGCGGCGCCCCTTCAGGGGCGGCGCCCGTGGTGCAGTCTAGCGGCTGGGGGCGTGAGTTAGGCCGCGGTTTGGGCCGCCCTCCGCAGGTAGGAGGCGTGCTTGCGGAGCATCCACACCTCAGTAGCGGCGTGCTCTTCCAGGCTGCACCCGGAGCGCGCCAGCTCGGCCACCGTCGCGGCTAGCCACTGGTCGTTCTTGCCGTCCAGTGCGGCGGGCTGCGTCTTCCCCAGCGCGTAGCCCAGACGCGCGCCGAGATTGACCCCCTGCTCAAACAGGGTGGTGCGTGTGTCCAGTCCGCCGCAGTTCTCCTGTCCCACTTCCTCGGCGGCGGCGTCTACGTCCTCGAGCGCCGCGTCAATGGGCATGGTGCGGCAGTGGAGCACCGCCAGCTCCCCCGCAATGTCGGCCTGCCCGTGCGCGAATATCAGGCCCACCTCCTCCGCATCGTCATCGTCCAGGTAGACGGCAACCCACTTCCCCTCCCCTGTGGGCGCCAGACCGTCCGGGGGTATGGGCGGATCGTCTCGGCGGTAGGGGTCTGGTGCTTTCGCCGGGTCAGCTGTGGGTGTGCTATTTTTCACATGGTCGATCCTCTCCGGGTGAAACCAAAAGGCCCCGCGGTGTATCCGGCACCGGCGGGGCCATCTCTTTATCTGCTGTCATGGTGTGCATAGCGGCGCTCCTTTCCGAATAGTCGTTCTGATCGCTCAGGGGCCGCGCCATTTTTTAGCCGCTGCGTAAGTCGTCTTCATCTGCCACTCCTTTGGGTGTATTTGGCTTCCGCCGACGTGCTCAAACGTTTGAGCACGTTTCGCCCCGGTGCCGCCGGGGAGCTCGTCGGGGCAGGTCAGGCGGCCAGGTCGAAGGCTGACGTGTTGCCAATTGGCAACAGCGCCTCCTCAACCGCCGCTGCCCGGTCGTTCATCGCGCGGGCCAGCGCCGCGGCGTAGCGGAAGAACGCCCGCATCCGGCCATCCTGGGCAGATCGCTCCAGCAGCATGCGGAAGAACCGCACCCGCTCGTCCGCATGGGCGTACCGCGCCGCCCGTGTCTCCTCGTCCATCCTGCGCTCTCCTTGTGGTGTTGTGGCTTCCGCCGATGGGTACAGCTGTACCCATCGGCGGAAGCCAGCCGGGGCATCATCAGGGCGGTGTGATCGCCGTCACAGACACGGGCGGCGGATCGGCGTAGCGTGGACACCGGGCGCGGGGTGTCACTCCCCCACACCCATCCATTCGCTCGCACGGCGGCGCTCTCCCCCCGAGGCGCCGCCGTGTGCTGTCTGGTGCCCATCACGCGCCCACCACAAACCGCTGCACCGCCGCCGGCGACTTGACCGCCGTCACCCGGCAGCCCAACTCACGCTTGGCGTGCTCCTGCCCGCGCACGTCGGCCAGGTCAGGCGTTGCCTCGGGCAGCGGAGGCGCGTCCGCGAGGGTGCCGCTGAATGGCGCAAACGGGATGTCCCCGTTCAGTTGCGCCACCAACTCGGTCAGCGTCTCCACCGGCAGCACTGTGACGCCTTCGATCAGCGCCGCTTCAGCGGCGTTGACGGCGGGAACCACCACGCGCCCCACGCGCTGCTCACGCGCCAGCGCCGCCAGGGGCAGCACGCCGGAAGTGTGGCGCAGCGTGCCGTCCAACGACACCTCGCCGAGGAAGAGTGTCGGCTCCGCGTGCGAGCGCACAACTCCGGCTGCTGCCAAAACCGCTATCGCGATAGGCACGTCCAGCCCAGCGCCTTCCTTGCGCAGCTCGGCCGGCGCCAGGTTGACCGTGATGCGCTGCATCGGAAACGGGAAACCGCTGTTCTTGATGGCCGCGCGCACACGTTGCCTGGCCTCCTAGACCGCAGCATCCCCTAATCCCACGATGGTGAAGTTCGGAATCCCACGCGCCAGGTCGGCCTCCACCTCAACCAGCGCACAGTCCACCCCCACCCCCACCGCCGTCCCCGTCAGCACCTTCGCCAGCACATTGCCCCCTTGCTCACCGTACCTGTCGTGCCGCATCTCGCTACAGCGCGCCGCGGCGCAGGATAGCAGTGCGATTGGCGCACGTGCTGCATTGCTAGCCGGCGTATGAGCATGCGGGGCCGGTTCCGGAGTAAGATTGCGGACAATGACCGCCGACAAGAACGCCGACAGCCTGCTTGACCAGATCGTGGACTTCCGCAGTGAGGCGCCGCTACCACGCATGGCGCGCATTCGGCAGCGCTTCGATGCCCCGGTCTTAGAGGCCATCGAAGGCGCGGTCCAGGAGCAACTGCGCCTGCTACAGGGCCGCGTGCGGCCGGGGATGCGCGTCGGCATCACCGCCGGCAGCCGCGGTATCGCCAACATCTCCCGTATCCTGCGGGCCGCCGGCGACTCTGTACGCGTCCTTGGCGGCGAGCCGTTCATCCTCCCCGCGATGGGATCGCACGGTGGCGCCACTGTCGAGGGCCAGGTGGAGCTGCTGGCCGGCTATGGCGTCACCGAAGCGTCTACGGGCATGCCGATCGTCTCCTCCATGGAAGTACGGCAGATAGGGCAGCTGGGCACACCCGCGGACCCCGGCCCGGCTGTCCATATGAGCGTCACAGCGCTCGAAGCCGATGGGATCATCATCTGTGGGCGTGTCAAACCACATACCGACTTCCGCTCGGATATCGAGAGCGGCCTCGCCAAGATCACCGCCATCGGCCTGGGCAAGCACCAGGGGGCCAAGACCATCCACTCGTTCGGCACCCGCGGGTTGGCGCACTGGATGCCCCAGGCGGCGCAGCTGATGATCCGCACTGCCAATGTGCTGTGCGGGCTCGCAATCCTCGAGAACGCCTACGACCAGACCGCACGCCTTGCTGCCCTGCCGCCCGAGGAGATCGGCGGCGCGGCGGAACACGACCTCTTGGTGGAAGCCAAGGGGCTGATGGCGTCGCTGCCGTTCGACAAGATCGACGTGCTGGTGGTGGACGAGATCGGCAAGAACGTCAGCGGCACCGGGATGGACACCAACATCGTGGGCCGCATGATGATCCGCGGCGTGCCCGAGTTCGCCCGGCCCGACGTGCGCATCGTGGTGGTGCTGGACCTCACCGACGAGACGCACGGCAACGGCACCGGCCTGGGCCTGGCCGACCTCGCTACGCTGCGGGCGGCGCGCAAGCTGGACCTACGGGCGATGTACATCAACTGCATCACCTCGGGGATCGGTGGTGTGCAGCGTGGGCGCCTCCCCATGGTGATGCCTTCGGACGTGGACGCACTGTGCGCCGGCATCCTCACCTGCAGCAACGGCGACCCGGCCAACGCGCGCGTGGTGCGAATCAAGAACACGCTGGAAGTCGGCGAACTGGAAGTCTCCGAATCGCTGCTGGAGGAAGTGCGTCAGAACCCGCGTTTGGAGATCCTGGAACAGCCCCGGACAATCGAGTTCGACGTGGACGGGAACCTGATCAGCGCTGCGCGTACACCTGCCGGCCACCGATAAAGGTGGCCAGGCAGGTCAACTGGTCGTCATAGACCGCGAAGTCCGCATCCGCGCCGGGCTTCAGCTCGCCCTTGCCCGTCAGGCCAAGCAGCACCGCCGGGACGGCAGCCGCCATCGTGAACAGGTCAGCGATCGGGACGTCCAGCGTATCGCGGAGCAAGCGCAGGTTGCGGTTCATCGGCGAGACGCTGCCGGCGATGGTGCCATCGTCCAGCACCGCGGCGCCGTCGCTCACCGTGAGGCGTCCGCGTCCCGGACGTTCATAGACCCCATCCGCCAGGCCGGCATAGCGCACGCCGTCCGTGACGAGCGCGACACGCCGCGGTCCCTTGGCGCGCAGCAGCACGGCCATAGCTCCAGCTGCCACGTGCACGCCGTCGGCAATCAGCTCGGCCACGATCCGGTCGTCGGCCAGCACCGCGCCGACTGCGCCCGGGTCGCGGTGGTGCAGCGGACGCATCGCGTTGTAGGTGTGCGTCGACTTCCGCACTCCCGCCTCTGCTCCGGCTAATGCTTCTTCATACGTCGCGTCTGAGTGCCCAATCGACGGCACGATCCCCAGCCGCGCCATCGCTTCAATGACGGGCAGCGCACCAGGCACCTCAGGCGCAACCGTCATCATGCGGATCTGGCCGTGGGCCGCGTCCTGCATCCGGCGCAGCTCGTCAACCAGCGGCGGGCGCATCGTCTCTACCGCGATGGCGCCCTTACGCGCCGGGTTGAGGAATGGCCCTTCGATGTGAATGCCGAGCAGAGTGGCGCCCCCGTCCACGGGGCCGGCGATGGCGCCGAGCTTGTCCAGCGCCGCCAGTAGCTCGTCCCATTCGCCGGTGATCGTCGCGAGCAGTCCGGTGGCGCCGGTAGTGGCGCGATACCGACAGATGTCCAGGGTGTCCTCGGGCGGGCCCGACGAAAAGCTCCGCTCGACCGCACCGTGCGTGTGTACGTCTATAGTGCCCGGAGCGATCAGGTGCGGCCGGAAGTCCAGCACGGGCGTCCCTGAAGGCGGCTCCTCCCTAGGCGTCAGGAGGCGCTCGATCTTGCCTTCACGGAGGACGAGGCCGCCGGCACCGGCAGCCTTATCCGAGGCGACGACATCGCCCGCGAGAACAGCAAGCCGGTTCATGAGGGACTAACGTCCGCGCGCCAGATCCTCGGCGGCCCGCACGACCTCAGTTGCCGTGAGGCCGTACTTTTTCATCAGCTCCTCGCCGGTACCAGACTCGGCGAACCGGTCGCCCAGATTGACGAAGCGCATATTGCACGGCGCGAGGCGCGCGGCGGCCATGGCAACGATGCTGCCCAGGCCGCCATGGGAGAGGTGCTCCTCCGCTACCAGGATGCCGCCGGTCTCGCGAGCGGCGGCGGCCACGGCGTCTTCGTCCAGCGGCTTGGCCGTGGCCATGTCCAGCACGCGCGCCGAGATGCCGCGTTCGGCCAGTGTGTCGTGCGCCTGAAGCGCGGCGCCCACCAACAGCCCATTGGCAATGATGGTGAGGTCGCTCCCATCACGCAGCTGCCGCGCCTTGCCAATCTCGAAGCGCGCATCTGCCTCGTCCGAGTACGCCAGCGGCGCCTTGGGGCGCCCGACGCGCAGGTAGACCGGACCGTCGTGCGCTACCATGGCGCGCACCGCGGCGCGCGTGGAATGCTCGTCCGAGGGGACCAGCACCACGACGCCGGGAAGGGCACACGCTAGGGCTACGTCCTCGATCGCCATTTGCGACGGGCCATCTTCGCCAATCGAGATGCCGGCGTGGCTGCCCACCATCTTGACGTTCAGCGCCGGGAAGGCGACCGACATGCGTAGCTGGTCGTAGGCATTGCACAGCAGAAAGGTCGCAAAGCTGGCCACTACCGGCACCTTGCCGCTGGCGGCCATGCCGGCGGCGACGCCGGCCATGTTGCTCTCGGCAATGCCGACGTTGAAGAACCGTTCGGGGTGGTCCTGGCCGAACCATTCAGTGCGAGTCGAGTTGCTGACGTCGCCGTCGATCACCACCAGGCGGTCGTTGCGCTTGCCTTCCTCGCGCAATGCTTCGCCAAACGCATCACGCGTGGCCTTGCCCAGCTTTAGCTCGTACTTCGGTGCGGTCGGTGCATTGGGTGCGGTAGCAGCCATGTTCTTTAGCCCTTAGTTTGCCCTGAGCTCGCCGAAGGATCTTTCAGCTCTTCCATGGCGCGGGGAAGGTCTTCCTTGGTCACCGGCCGGCCGTGGTAGGTCCAGTCCGCCTCCACAAATGAGACGCCCTTGCCCTTGACGGTGTGCGCCACGATGGCCTGGGGACGGCCCTTGACGGCGCGCGCGCGCTCCAGCGCGCCCAGCAGCGCGCCGATGTCGTGGCCGTCCACCTCCTCGGTGTGCCACTGGAAGGCGCGCAGCTTGTCCGCCAGCGGCCGGTAGTCGAGCACGCGCTCCAGCACGTTCGACTGCTGCGCCTTGTTGTGGTCCACGATCAGCGTCAGCGAGTCCGTGCGAAAGTGCGCCGCCGCCATCAGCGCCTCCCAGACCTGCCCTTCATCCATCTCGCCGTCGCCGGTCATCACGTAGGTGCGGAAGTCCAGCCCATCGACACGCCCAGCGAAAGCATGGCCCAACCCGATGGAGAGCCCCTGACCGAGCGACCCGGTGGACGCCTCGACGCCCGCCAGGCGGCGCATATTAGGGTGCCCCTCTAGCGGACTGCCGATGCGCCGCAGTGTCGCGAGGTCTTCCTTGGGAAAGTAGCCGCGCTCGGACAGGATGGCGTACAGCGCTGGAGAGGCGTGGCCCTTGGAAAGGATGAAGCGATCGCGCGCCTCCCAGTGCGGGCGCTGCGGGTCGTGCCGCAGCACACCCCCACAGTACAGCGCCACCAGGATGTCGATCGCCGACATCGAGCTCGAAGGATGACCCGATGCGGCGCGCGTCGTCATCTCGATGATCTCACGACGCAACCGCCGCGCGATCCCCTCGAGCTCCTGCACCTTCGCCGGGTCGGCGGTCTGCCCGCCACCCACCGCACCTTGCGTTCCATGTGCCCCGCCGCTCTGGGCGGGAGTCGTGACTGCCACGGACATCGATTGCCTCCTGATGGCCCGGTCCGCGGAGTATAGCTCTAGGCGAGTTGCCCCACGACCGCGGCATCGGGCCAATTCGCGGCACGTTTAGAGCAAAAGGAACAAATCCGGTTGACGGAACGTTCAAGGCCGGGCACACTACCCCCGGCCGGTACCCGCACCACGCAGTCGGGCGGACTGGCAACAGCGCACGGCCGGCTGCGCACTGGCGGCGCCACCTACAGCAAACATTAGTCATGCCGAAGTCATGCCGAGGAGCCATGTGAGCGATTCAGGTCAGCGGAACCCGCGCAGGAGTGCGAAGCCATGGTGGGCGTGGACGCTGGGCGGCGCCGTGATGGCGCTGCTGGCAGCTGGCGTCTGGCTGCCCGCCGAGCAGGCCGAAGCGCAGTCTGCCACCGCGACACCGGGGGTTCTGATCTACGAGAACAATGACCCTTATCTCATCTACGAGGGCAACTGGGACATCATTCAGGACTCCAAGGCGCGCGGTGGCTCGGTGCACCGGGGTCGCCAGGCTAACAGCGTCTTGCGGATGCGCTTCAAGGGGCCCTACGTCAAGATCTACTCGGTCTACGGCCCGAACAAGGGACGGGTACGCATCTCCGTGGACGGCGTGGAGGTCCCCGGCAGCCCGGTCGATCTGTACCGGAGCGGGGAGCAGGTCTACGAGCGCATCGTGTGGCACGGCGGCCTGGACGAAGAGCGCATCTATACGCTCGCCATCGAAGTGTTGAACCAGCGCAACGGTGCGTCCACCGACAGTCAGGTCGACGTGGACTACATCGAAGTGCAGGCCGCCGAGCGCGCGCCGATCACACCTACTCCCACAATCACGCCCACGGCGACGATAACGCCGACCGCCACCGGCACCGCCAGCCCAGCCGTGCTGCCGACCGCTACGCCGGGCGCCGATCGCATGCCGGGGTCGTGGCCGATTGACAGCCGCTTCCTGCGTTACTACGTGGAGCGCGACGGGCCGCGCGTCCTGGGCAACACGCTTTCACCGCCCACGTTCTTCGCCGGCCACTTCACACAATACTTCGAGAAGGGTCGCATGGAGGACCACACCGGCGTCAGCCCGGACCCGAACTGGCAATTCCAGTACGGCCTGCTGGTGGATGAGCTGCAAACGGGGCGCGTGAACATCCCTGTTGGCGGCGAAGTCTCGACGGTCAGCTACGCCACCATCGCGACGCTAGCCGCCGAAGGCGCGCGCATCGCACCGCCCCCCGGCTTCACCGGCAACACCATGGTCAACAGCGACGGCTCGGTCTTTGTGCCGTACTCCCAGGCGCTGCGGCCGGGGCCGGGACACAACGTCTCACCCATCTTCTGGCCCTACATCAACCGTGCGGACATCTTCCCCGGCGGCTGGCTGCACGACATTGGCCTGCCCATGACGGAGGCAATCCCGGCGGTGGTGACCAAAGGGGCGAATACCAATCGACAGATCTTCGTGCAGGTGTTCCAGCGCACCATCCTGACCTACGATCCGCTGAACCCGACCGACTTCCAGGTGGAGCGCGCGAATGTGGGTACCGACTACCGCCGCGCCTATCCGGATAGAGTCCCGCAGTGACCAAAACCGCCCAATCATTCCTGACCCACCTGGAGTGCTCCTATTGCGGGCGCCGAGAGGACGCGCAGCGGCTGCAAACCATCTGCCCGGCGTGCGGCAAGGTGCTCTTCGCGCGCTATGACCTGGACGCGGCACGCGAGGCGGTCAGCCGCGATGCCCTTGCCGCGCGCGAAGCGTCCATGTGGCGCTACCGTGAGGTGATGCCCGTGGCGGATCCGCGCCACATCATCTCGCTCGGCGAGGGCATGACGCCGCTGTTGCCCGCGCAGCGGCTGGGCAAGGAGCTCGGCTGCACGCAGCTCTACGTCAAGGAAGAGGGGCTCAACCCCACCGGCACGTTCAAGGCCCGCGGCCTGTCGGCGGCGGTCTCGCGGGCGGTGGAGCTGGGAGCGACATCGCTGGCGATCCCGTCCGCAGGCAATGCCGGCGGCGCCCTGGCGGCGTACGGCGCGCGCGCCGGGCTGCCGACCTATGTCTTCATGCCGGAGGACGCGCCGGAGAGCACCAAGGCCGAGTGCGCGCTCTACGGCGCGCGCCTCTACCTGGTCAAGGGCCTGATCAACGACGCTGGCAAGATCGTGCGTGAGGGCACGGCCCGCCGCGGCTGGTTCGACGTTTCCACGCTCAAGGAGCCCTACCGCGCCGAAGGCAAGAAGACGATGGGCTATGAGCTTGCGGAGCAGCTGGGCTGGGAGCTGCCTGACGCCATCCTCTATCCCACGGGCGGCGGCACCGGCATCGTCGGCATGTGGAAAGCGTTCGACGAGATGGAGCGCCTGGGCTGGATCGGGCCCAAGCGGCCCAAGATGATCTCGGTACAGGCTGAGGGCTGCGCCCCGATCGTGCGCGCCTTCGACCAGGGCGAGCGCCACGCCCCCGCCTGGGAGGGCGCCCAGAGCGTTGCCGGCGGCATCCGCGTGCCGGTCGCCATTGGCGACTACCTGATCCTGGACGCAGTGCGCCAGAGCGGTGGCACGGCGCTCACCGTGAGCGACGACGCCTTACTGGGGGATATGCGTGTCTTGGCCCGCGCGGAGGGCATCTCCGCCGCACCCGAAGGCGCGGCCACGCTGTCAGGCCTGCGCCGACTGCTAGACGAGGGTTTCCTGCGCAAAGACGAGCGCATCGTCCTCTTCAACACCGGATCGGCGCTGAAGTACCAGGACCTCTACGTGCAGCGCGACTTCCCGGTGCTGGACCCGAACGATCCCGCCGTCCAGGACCAGATCGCGGCGTGACGGCCAGCACCCGTAGCTCCGGCGCCTCCAGCCCAGGGGGCACCAGACCGGAAGCGCTGCTTGTCGGCCAGTCCGGCGGGCCAACCCCGGTCATCAACAGCAGCCTCGCCGGCGTCATCGCCGGCGCACGCGGGCGCATCCCCGCGGTGCTGGGGCTGCGCCACGGCATCGAGGGAGCGCTCGCGGACCAAGTCGTCTCACTCACCGACCTGTCTGAAGGAGACCTCGCGGCGCTGCGCCGCACCCCGGCTGCGGCGCTCGGCAGCTGCCGGCACAAGCTGGCTCCACCAGACGTAGAGCGCGTGCTCGACACGTTCCGGCGCCACAACGTACGCTGGTTCTGCTACATCGGCGGCAACGATTCGATGGACACCTGCGCGCGCCTCGAGGGTGCCGCGCGCGACGCCGGCTACCCACTTTCTGTCTATGGCGTCCCCAAGACGATCGACAATGACCTGGTGGGGACCGACCACTGCCCCGGCTATGGCAGCGCCGCGCGCTACTGGGCGACCACAACGCAAGAGGTCACGCGCGACCTGGCGGCGATGCGCTCCTACGACCGCGTCTTGATCATGGAGTGCGCCGGCCGCAACGCCGGCTGGCTCACCGCCGCCACCGCGCTGTACCGGCGTGACGAGCGCGATGGTCCGCACGTCCTCCTGCTCCCGGAGATGATCTTCGACCAGGGCTCATTCCTCGCACAGGTCGAGCACACGCTCGCGCGGGTGGGCTACTGCGTTGTCGCTGTAGCCGAGACACTACGCGACGCTTCCGGGGCCTACGTCGCTCAGTCGTCGGCCGGCGTGGACCGGTTCGGCCACCCCATCGTCACGGCGGTGGCCGAGACGCTGGCGCAGCTCGTCACGGCCGAGCTTGGGGTCAAGGCGCGCGCCAACAAGCCTGGCACGCTCCAGCGCACCAGCATGGGCTACGTCTCAGCGGTGGACCAGGACGAGGCGTTCGGCGCCGGGCACGAAGCAGCGCGCCAACTGGCGGCAGGCGCATCGGGAGAGATGGTGGGCCTGGTGCGGCGGGAACCGGGCGCCTACGCCTGCGATTTTGGGTCTGTTCCCCTCACGGAAGTGGCGAACAGCGAGCGTCGCCTGCCACCATCCTTTGTGCACGGCGGCGCTGGCGGCGCGATGGAGATCACCGCGGCATTCCGAGAGTACGCGCTGCCGCTGCTGGGGCCTGCGCCGGACCCCCATTTCCAGCTAGCATAATGACGCACACATAACGAGGCCAGGGAGAACAGCGAGAGTGGCCAGTCGGTTCGCCCCAGCGAACTTGCGCCCGCCCACCGGCGCGCAGGTCTGGGACTTCATCCGGAACAGCCGGGTCTATAAGTCGATCTTCCGGTACAGCTACCCGGCCGACCGGCGCAACCGCATCATGACGGTTGCGAAGAACGTCTTCCTGCACCTGCACCCCAACTTGATCCCGCGCGGCGCCATCCGGGTCACGTACACCTGGTGCCTGGGCGGACTGTCGTTCATGCTCTTCTTGATCCTGACGGTCACGGGCGTGCTGCTGATGTTCTATTACGTGCCATCGGTGACGCGCGCCTACCAGGACATCAAGGACCTGGAAACCATCGTCACGTTCGGCATGCTGATGCGGAACATGCACCGCTGGTCTGCGCACGGCATGGTGATCAGCGTCTTCTTGCACATGTGCCGGGTCTTCTACACCGGCTCGTACAAGCCGCCGCGCGAGTTCAACTGGGTGGTCGGCGTGATCCTGTTCGTGCTTACGCTGCTGCTCTCGTTCACTGGCTACCTGCTGCCGTGGGACCAGCTCGCGTTCTGGGCCATCACCGTAGGCTCCAACATCGGCGGCGCAGCGCCGCTGCTCGGCCCGCAAGTGACGGTGCTGCTGCTCGGCGACCTGGAAATCTCGCAGAACACGCTGATCCGCTTCTACACGCTGCACGTCATCGCGCTGCCGCTGGTGCTGGCGCTGCTGCTGGCCGTCCACTTCTGGCGCGTGCGCCAGGACGGCGGCATCTCGCAGCCGCTGTGAGATGCGCCGGCACTACCAGCGTGACCCAGTGAGGGAGAGGAAGACGAGATGAGTGAAGCTCCTAAGCCGGCGCTGATCTCGGTGCGCCAAACGACGGCCGAATCGAAGTGGGCCGGCGCCGAGTGCCCGAAGTGCAAGAACGCGATCGAAGCCGGCCAGCAGGCCGTGCTCTGCCCTAAGTGCTACACGCCGCACCACCTGGACTGCTGGCGCGATAACGACAACAAGTGCGCCGTAGACGGCACGCCCGCGCGCGTGTTGGACCGCAGCGCCGTCGGACGCGCCGCCGCCCCCGCGGCGGCGCCCGCTGCGGACGGTGGCGCCCCGACCGTGCCCGCCGGCAACGTCGCCACCACGGCAGCGGTCACTACCACTGGCGAAGTCGCCCAACCTGCTGCAGCCAGCGCGGTGGCGCCCGCGACGGTGATGGCAGCAGCCGCCTCCCAAACTACTGCGACGGCAGAGCAGGCGGCTCCGGCCGCTGCTGCACGCCCGGCGGCCCGCCCCGCCGGCGCGAATGGCGGCGCGTCAGCGCCGGCGGCCCCGGCAGCACGCGCCGCTGCACCCGCCGCCGCTGCTCCCGCTGCCCCGGCGGCGAGCACCGCTGCGTCCCGCACCGCCATGCGCTCGGCCGCCCGGCGCTCACAGGCGCAGCTGACCGTCTGGCCGCACCTGTTGATGCCGGAGTTCCTGTCGGCGATCCTGCTCATCATCGGCCTGTTCGTGATGTCCTGGTTCGTCAACGCCCCATTGGAAGAGCACAGCAACCCCAACCGCACGCCTAATCCCTCCAAGGCGCCGTGGTACTTCCTTAACTTACAAGAGCTGCTGCTCCACATGCACCCCGGCCTGGCGGGCGTCATCGTGCCCACCATCGTGCTGATCCTGTTGATGGCGATTCCGTACATCGACGTCACCACAGATGACATCGGGGTCTGGTTCAGCGGCCCGCGCGGCCTGCGGATCTTCTGGATCTCAAGCGTCTACACGACGGTGATGACAATTGCGCTGATCATGATCAACAAGTACATCGGGATTCGTGCCACAATCGAGAATGCGCTGCCCTTCCTGAAGGCCGCGCCGGTGTCAGAGATCGTGACTCAGACCATGGTGCCCACGCTGATTATGTGGCTAGTTTCCATGGGTCTTTACTTCCTCATATCACCAATGCGCCCCACCGTGCGAGAGGTGATGGTCGCCTACTTCACCGCCTTCGCGGTGTCTTGGGTGCTGATGGCCGTCATCGGCAGCGCGTTCCGTGGCCCCGGCCAGGAGCTGTACTGGCCATGGTCGATGCCCGCCCGGACCGCCTAGGCCCGGCGCAGGAATTGCTGAATCAACTTGGAGAGCGAACAGTAGTATGGGAGCAGCTGATGCCGTCGCTGCCGGCGGTGCGGGCGGCGCTGGAACAACCAGGCGCGGGATGCTGGCCTTCTTGGGCTGGGGCACCATGGCGCTGGTTGGCCTCCAGGGAATCGTCGCGTTTCTCTTTTTCTTCTGGCCCCGCAAGACCAGCACGTTCGGCAGCCGCATATCGGTGGGCACCGCCAATGACTTCCAGCTCAACGAAGTCAGGTACTTCGTCCAGGGCAAGTTCTACCTGGTGCGGCTTCAGGAGGGCTTCATGGCCCTCTACCAGAAGTGCCCGCACGTGGGCTGCACCGTGCCCTGGCGAGCCGACTTCCAGTTCAACGATAAGGCGGGCTGGTTCCGCTGCCCTTGCCACGGTTCCACCTACGACCGCACCGGGCAGATCGTGTTCGGTCCTGCCCCCCGGCCAATGGACTACATGCGCATGAGCTCAGAAGGCGGTCGTCTCTTCGTGGACACCGGCGCCATCCGGAGACGCGACGCCTGGGACCCGGCGCAGGCATTCAAGGCCTAATCACATGCTGACCATCGCAATCGTCTTCGTCGCGCTGCTGCTCCCCGCGCTGGTGCTTGCCGAGCTGTGGCGCTCGCGCCGCGTTACCGTCCCGGATGATGCGCCCGAGCCACAGATCGACCCGGTGCTCAGCACCGCCGGCATGAGCCGCAAGATCGTGTTCGCCATGGTGGCGCTGGCCGAGGCGTTCCTGCTGCTGATCGCGTACAGCGCCAACGAGCCGTTCCGCCAGTCGCACGCATCCGAGCGCCAGCTGGAGCTCAGCGTCGAGGCGGGTGCGCACACGTACGTGCAGTACTGCCTGTCCTGCCACGGCGCTCAGGGCCGTGGGTTCTTAGAGAACGTGGGCCTGCCGGGCAAACCGCTCAACCGTGGAGACCTCCAGGTGCTCACCGGCGACGATGCCGCATCGGCGCGCAAGATGGTCTACCAGACGATCCAGAACGGCCGGCCAGGCACCATCATGCCAGCGTGGGGCGTGGAGAACAACGGCCCGCTTAACTACGCCATGATCGACGAGCTGGTGGCGCTGGTCAACCACGGCCGCTGGGACGTGGTCGACCACATCATCAAGGCCGAGGCGGTCGCCATCCCCACCGAGCCGGCCATCACCGCCGCCAACCAGGTGGAAGTGGGCAGGAAGATCGTCACGGAGGGCGCCTGTGCCTCCTGTCACGCGGTGGCGAACACCGCGGCACGTGGACAGATCGGCCCCGCGCTGGACGGCATCGCGTCCCGTCAGATCGCGGGCGTGCTGCCCTTCACGCGCGAGAACATGAAGCGCTGGATCCTGAACCCACCGCAGATCAAGCCCGGCACTCAGATGCCGCCGTACTCGTTCCGCGAGCAGTACCTGGAAGCAATCGCCGCCTACCTCGAAACGCTGAGGTAGGCGGCGGGGCGGGACCTGGCCGCTAGCTCGGCTTCGACGAGCTGTCGTCACTCGGACTTGGGAGCTGGCCGCGCACCTTGGCCCGCATGTCGGCCAGCTGGCGGTCCAGGTCGTCTTCCCCTTCAAGCGCCGCGAACTTGTCTTCCAGGCTGGCCGGCCGGGCGTGGATCTCGGTGAGCGCGGCGGCGCGGGCCTCTTCCATACGAATGCGCTCCTCCATCCGAGACAGCTCGGAGGTGGGGTCCATTGTCGAGAGCTGCGCAACGGTCTGGGCGATCTTCTGCTGCGCCACCGCGCGGCGGTGGCGGGCGATCATCGCCTCGCGGTTACGGACCGAGCTCTCGTACTTCGACTCGAGCTGCTCGAGGTCGTGCTTGAGCTTGGTGACGACGTCGTGCTGCGCCTGGTACTGCGACGCGTACGTCTGGGAGTTGCGATCGTAGTCGATCTTGCGACGCAGCGCCTCCTTGGCGAGGTCGTCGGCACCGCGCGCGACTGCAAGCTCCGCCTTTTTGCCCCACTCACGCGCTAGGTTGGCGTTGCGCTCCATATCGGCTTCGATGAGTTTTTCCTGCGCGATCATCTCGGCCACCTGGCCGCGCGCCTGACCGATGGCGTCGGCCATGTCGCGGATGATCTGGTCCAGTGTCTTTTCGGGGTCTTCCGCCTGGTCCAGCAGCGAGTTGATGTTGGCGCGCAGTATGGTCGACACGCGATCGAGGATGCCCATGCCGTGTGCTCTCCTTGAAGTGTGGGGATGCTTTGGGTTCCGCCGACTAACGGCGCGTACGAGGTACAGCTTTAGGGTACCGCTTGCCGGCTCGCTATGTGCCAGGCTGCTCGGCGGCGGGCGGCTTGGTCCACAGGTCCAGGTCTTCACGAGCCAGCGGGCTGCCGGCCGATGCACGCGGTCCGTCGGGCCAGCGCTCTGAGACCAGCGTCGTGATGCCGGCACGATAGCGACGGTACTCCACCAACACGCTGTCCTGGCTACCCGCGGCGCTGCGAATCCCGACGGTAGCGGTGCCGCGGTCCACCAGCGGCAGTGTCTGCCCTTCGTAGGTAACCGTGTCACCCGCGCCGGCCGGAGCCTCGGCTGGATCGAGCATGAGCAGATCGCCGCCCGGACCGACTTCCAGCCAGCGTTCGCGCTTGCCATCGTGCAGCTGGTAGGCGCGCCACCGCCGGCCGCCACCGAAGTACTCCACGATGGCACGCACCAGGTAGTCGTTGCCGAGGTAGCTGACCGCGTCCTCGAGGTTGAGATCGATCGGGTCCGCAATACGCTGGCGCGGACTGGCGCCTGCTGCGAGCAGCTCCTGGGGGCGCAGCGCCGCCGCCTCACGCCCACGTCCCATCAGCGCCTCGCGCTCGCGTACCCGCTCGGCCAGCTGGTCCGCGCCCTCAGCCAGCGCGGTCGCCGCCTGCGGGTCGCGTTTCAGGTGTTCTGCCGATTCACGCAGCTGCCGGACCTGCGCGCTGACCAGGTCGTCGTAGCGGCGCACGTTCGCCAGCTGCTCCGGCCCCAGACCGGCGGCGGAGTCGAGCCAGGTAGTCGCGTTGTAGCCCGGCCGGCTGAGGTCCTCGCGCACGTCGCGCAGCACGCGCACCGCACGGCGGGCATCGTCCGCCGCGGCGGGAGGGAGCGCTGGGAGGGAGCTGCCCAGGTCGGCCAGCAACCGCTCGGTATCGCGCACCAGCGCGCGGCGCATCGCCGCGTCGGCGTCCAGAACGGCGCGGCGCTCGGAGAACGTCTCAGTCTCCGCCACTTCCACGCGCCCTCGCTGGCGCAGAAACCACCCTGCGCCGATCAGCGGCAGCGAGAAGACCGCAAGAAAGATCAAACCAAGCATGAAGCCGCCGGCGCGGAGGTCGCCGCCTACGGCGTTGACGACTAGCCAGAGGCCGATCAGCGCCGCAAGGACGATGCCCAGGATGAGCAAGCCGGTGCCTAGCGCGCCACCGGTGCTGGTGGCGGCGACATCGGCGGTCCGCGCGCCTCCGGAACGAGAAGGTCGGTTCATCACTCGAAGCTGCTCCCGCCACCGCCGCTGCCGGAATCGCTGCCGCCGAAGTCGCTGCCGCCACCGCCCCAGCTGCCACCACCCCCACCGCCACCACTCCAGTCGCTGCCTCCACCGCGGCTGAGCACATCGGAGGCAGAGTTAAGCAGGTCGATCAGGCTACCGCTGCCGCGCTCCAGGCCTCCGGCCATGCCGTCGCTGGCGCCCTGCAGGCCGCCATCTCCATCTGTGCCAGTGTTGCCGCCCCCCCCGCCGCCCGGTGCAGCGTGGCCGCCGCCCGACCCGACACTGGGACCCCAGCCACCGCCGACGGGGCCAAACGGACCCATCGGCCCAACCGGGCCACCCCACATCGGACCACCCATCATGGGGCCGCCGACCACGACGACAGGCGGCCCACTCATCCACTGCGGAGTGGGGGCGCCGGCGGCAGCGAGCTTCAGCACCCAGGTGCGGTCCAGGTTCAGTGCTACTGCGTACGGCAGCACACGATCGAGCTCCAGGTCCTTGCCCAAGGTCGCCTTGGGCGGCGGTCCCTCGCCACCCGGCGAGAGCCAGGCGGTCGGCCCCGCGCGGCGCAGGTAGCGCGCGTAGGCCTGCCATCGCGCGGCCTCTAGCGCTCCGGCCGCAGTACGCCGGGGCATGGTCCCGGCGGTAAACCGGACCGCCGCCCCCACAACCAGGAGGGCAATGAAGGGCCAGCCCACCACGCCCGACGCATCTCCTAGTGCTGAGCACGCGACAAAACCGCCGACGACGCTCACCAGCATGAGCACGGTGCCCAGGCGGCGGAAGCGGCGACGGGTAGTCTCGGGATTAGCGGCGAATAGCCCCTCCTGGAGTGCCGACTCATAGAGCGCGGTCTGTAGCTCCGGCACTGTACGGCCGAACCAGTTCCCCATCTCCGAGAGACGCGCGGGGCTGCCGTTCAGGAACAAGCTATCGAGGACACGCTGCTCAAATCCGGCAGACGCAAGGTCGCGGTTCACCAGCTCGATCTCGAAGTCGCGCCGGTTGCCGAACATGGTTTCTACAGCGACCTCGCGAATGGAAATAGCGCCACGGGACGCCAGGTCGAGCATCGTAGCCACCACGTCGTGCACGTCGGCGCGCTCGTCGACCACCACGCCAACCAGCGCCGGCGCCAGCTCGCTGGGTGGTTCTTCGAGCTCGCGCGGCACAGCGCCAATCGCCGGGTCCTTGCCGCGTGTGTACCAGATCAGGGCGACCAGCAGGAAGCCGCCGATTGGCACCAGCAGCGCGGCAGCACCAAAGACGAGGTCAAGCACTGGACGCAAGTTCTCGCGCCGGAAATCGATGGCATTAGCCTGCTCCTGCCACGGTGGGGGCGAGCCTGCGACCAGCCCGTGTGGCCACTGGGCGCGGATCTCCAGCGGTTGGTTAGCTGCCAGATCGGCGGCGTTCCAGGTGGCGGTGGTGCCCGACGCGGTCGGTGGGCGGCTGTCGTCGAGCAATGAACGGGGCTGCGCGTCGATCTTCCAGTCCTGGGCGCCGACGCTGGCCGGCAAGCGCAAGGTGATCGTGCTGCGGTCCACCGGGTACGCCCGGTCAGACGGCACGGCGTTCCAGCGCAGTTGGTCGCCGTCCGGGTAGTAGCGCACCGCACCGCTGGCGACGTAAGAGATGGTGACGGTGCGCCGCGCATTGAACGTCGACGGGAACCAGTACTCGATCCGCGTCTCGCCGGCCGCCGAGCCTTGGGAAGGCGGTATCACTTGGTACGTGCCCGGTGAGCCGCTGCCCTGGCGCGACGGCTGGCCATCCACCTCCACGCGCACGTCGCTGACGCCGGTCAGCCGCCGCATGGCAATGCGGCGTGTGCCCTTGGTGAAGGGACCACCAGAGAAGGCAAGCTCCTGTGTCTCGCGCACCTGGATGAGGCCGTTCTGCTGGATGGCCATGTCGACGTCATAGCGCAGTGCCCGCACCGACCGCCCATCCGTCTGGGCGTGGGCCGGAGCCGGGGCGCTCAACGCGACGAGGCACGCCAGGAGAGCGACGACAAGAGAGAACGGACGGCGCACTCTTTAACCGTACCTCACCCGCGGAAGACCAGCACCCAGTCCTCGTTGATGCGCTCTTTGCGGGGGACCTTGATGTAGTGCCGGATGACTTCGGACGCGAAATACGTCTCGGTCTCCAGGCCGGCACGCTCGGCCACGCCCATCAGGAAGCGGTGGGTGGGCACCTCCTGGCCGCGGATGATGTTGTTGCCCACCACCACCACGTAGTGCCGGCCTGGGCGCAGGACGCGCTTCACCTCTCGGAAGTTGCGCTCCATGTCCACGAAGTACTGGTGCACGATGTACGCGCGGCGCTTGTCCACGGCGTAGAGGCGCTCCACCTGGGCGTCGAGCTCGGGCAGGCCATAGCGGTGCAGCTCGCGGTAGTCGGCGACGCGCACCACCTCGGTGCCGATGTGCGCCCGCTTGGCCTCCGCCAGCGCCACCCCGGCCGGTGACAAGTCCAGCAGGTACATCTCCAGCTGATGGGTGCGGGGGTAGTCAACCGCGTTGATGTACGGCGGCGACGTGACCGCAAGGTCCACCGAGGCATCTTCAAGTGGCAGCGCGCGCGCATCGCCCGCGGGCGGGATAGTGACCCGCGCGCCGGCCGGGCAGAGCGCCACGAACTGGCCCATGCGCTGCATGTTGACCCCCGCGACGCGCGCGAAGAGCCGCAGCGCCATGCCGGGAACCACGCGCTTGTTGAGCCGCTTGCGCACCACGGTGCGGGTGCAGTTGTTGTCCGCGTTCGACACGTCGCGGATGATGGAAGAAAGGCAGATGCGGAAGAAGTCAACGTAGTCCTGCGCATCCGGCCCGCCCACGGCGCGGCGCACGCGTCCTATGGCGCGGCGGAGCGCGCCCAGCTCCTCCAGGATGAATGGCTCGAACCACGTCTCGCGATACGGAAAGGAGGGCACGTGCGCCCAGGCGGCCTCTCGCGCCGCCGCACCGCGCTTGGTGAAGTCGTCCAGCGTCTCCACGATGGCGGCGTAGCCGCGCTCCAGGCGCTCCACGCTCAGCGGAGTGGTCTTCACCCGCGCCAGCAGCCGCGCGAACGGGTCGACGTCGACGGCGATGGAGTTGCGCGCTGCGAGCAGCGACTCGACGTTCACCGTGCCGCTGCCGGCCATGGGATCAAGCACTGTCTCGCCCTCAGCCGAGTACTTGCGGATGGCCCAGCGAGGCAGCTCGGGGAAGAACTTGGCGGGGTAGCGGTGGAAGCCGTGCGTCAGCCAGCTCTGGTGCTGGCTGATGATGAGCAGGCGCTGCTCGCGGGTGATGTCCTGGTCGATGGGCAGGTCGCCCCGCACGGTTAACGGGGGCGGCAGCGCGGCCGCCGCAGGCGGCAAGAACTGAGGTGAGGTCAACATGGGGATACGGCCATCGTAAGCGCCGCCCGGCCGCCCCGTCAATAGCTAGCGGCCGCTTTTCTTAGTTTTGGCCTCTGCCGAGCACTCCCAAGGTCGAACCTCCCTTCTCCGGCACGGAGAGGGGTCGGGGGTGAGATCTGTCGGAGAGAGGTCTAGCTCCAGAGCGCGCGGCGGTGATCGCCCGCAGGTTCCATCGACAGCGACTTGGGCCGCTCACCGCGCCGGCGCATCAGGAGCAGGATCACCACCACGATCAGCAGCAGGACAATGGCCTGGAGGATGACGGGCCCAATCAGGCCGAACGCGACGCCGCTGGCACCTGCCGCGCTGCCGGGCAGGCGCAGCGTGCCGGTTGGGGCCTGGCCGCCATAGCGCGAAAGCGCCACGAGCAGCAGCCCGAGGCCACACACCACCAATGCCACCGGCGTGAGCAGCGCCGAGAGCACGGCGCCACCGGCCTCAGCCACCCGATGGCGGCGGGTGGGCGGTGTCTGTGGCGCGCCGCAGAGCACACACAGTCCCTCGCCATCGAACGTCCCGATGCGACAGGTCCGACAGTACGCCATGTCTCCAGGATAGCACCAGTCGACGAGGCGCGCCGGGTGTTTCGCCGCGCACGACTTGTACTGGAACCCGCAAGCCTGCGTGCCAGGACGCAGCGGCGCGTAGGTGGTATTCGTCACCCACTCCTGCACCCAGGGGTATACTGGCTCTCAGCGTGTACGCGCTCGATCCCCGTTAGGAGAGGACCACCATGCCTTACGAGCACACGAACAAGAAGGGGCAGACCTACATCCTGCATGGGAAGGAAGTTACGCTCCAGAACGGACGCAAGCAGCGGATTTTCTTCTTCGCACGCGAAGCGAAACCGGGCGAGGCGCTGGACGCCATCCCGGCCGGCTACCGCATCGAAGAGAACGAGCGCACTGGCCTGCCGTTCCTGAAAAAGGCCGCCTAACCGCCGCGCCGGGACGGCGCACTCACCGGTTTGCCAGGTGTCTATGCACGCTCTGAGGATGGTGCAGCGCGCCCGCCACGGCGCACCACGCGTAGCCCTCCTGTTCCTGATGGTCGCCGCCCTGCCCGTATTGGGCTGTACCGTCCAGATGGAGGGCCGCCGAGCCAGCGGCCCAGGCGCCGGCTCCGCCCAGGAGGGCCTTGCCACCGCCACAACAGACCGTTCCCGCACGCCGGCGACAACACCCGGGGGATCGGCTACAGAGGGCACCAGCGTCAGTGGCGCCAGTGTCACTGCCGGCGTCACAGCGGCGGCTGGTACGCCGGTGGTCACCAGCGCCGGGCAGGCCGCGGCAGCGGCGGCGCTGCCAAACGGCTTGAACGCCGTCCAGGTGGTGAGCGCTGCCCGACCGTCGGTGGTGCACATCTCCACCAGCGTCATCCGCCAGGACCAGTTCCGGCGCGCCGTGCCGGTCCTGGCCGGCACCGGCACGGGCGTCATCTTTGACGCGCGAGGCTACATCCTCACCAACAGCCACGTCATCCAGGACCCCGAACGCGGCGGCACAGCACGCGCGATCCGCGTCACGCTCGCGGACGACCGCAGCTTCGACGGCTCGGTGATCGACGACGATCCGACAAACGACCTGGCGATCGTCAAGATCGACGCGCCCAACCTGCGCCCGGCGAAGATCGGAGATTCAGACCGGCTACAGGTGGGGGAGCCGGTGGTGGCGATTGGCCACGCCCTGGCGCTGCCCGGCGGTCCGACCGTCTCCACGGGCGTCGTCAGCGCGTTGGGCCGCAGCATCCAGGAACCCAACGGCGTCACGCTGCCGAACCTGGTGCAGACCGACGCGGCGATCAACCCAGGCAACTCAGGCGGGCCGCTGCTGAATGCCGGTGCGGAGGTGATCGGAATCAACACCGCGGGCTCGGCGCAGGCGCAGGGCATCAGCTTCGCCGTAGCGATCAACGTGGCGCGCCAGGCGATGGAGAGCGTGGTCCAGACAGGTCGCGTGGTGCGCCCGGTGCTGGGAGTACAGGTGCTGGGGGAGGTGACGCCAGCGATTGCACGCGCCAACGGCCTTGCCGCTGAGCGCGGCGTAGCAGTGTCGCCCACGCCGGGTGGTCCAGCGGCGCGCGCCGGCATGCGTGAGGGCGACATCATCGTCGCCGTCGAGGGTCAGGAGGTCCGCACCTCCCCTGAGCTGCTGGCAGGGATCCGCAAGCGCCGCCCCGGCGAAACGCTGCGGCTGCGCATCGCCCGCCCCGGCGGTGCGGTGGAGATCACCGCCACGCTGGCAGAACAGCCCACCTAATCTACTTCTGCGATAACGTCGATCTCGACCCGGATGTCGCCTGGCAGACGTGCGGCCTGGATGGTGGTGCGCGCGGGCGGGTCAGAGGCGAAGTACTCCGCGTACACCGCGTTCATCGCCTGGAAGTCGTTCATGTCCGCCAGGTAACAGTTGACCTTCACCACCTGCGCCATCGAGGAGCCGGCCGCCTGCAGAATGGCTTTGAGGTTATCCAGCACCTGGCGCGTCTCGGCCTGGACGTCACCGCTGACGCGCTGGCCGGTGGCCGGGTTGGTCGGCCCCTGCCCGGCCACGAATACCAGGTTGCCCGTCCGCACCGCCTGTGAGTATGGCCCCACCGGCTTGGGGGCATTGTCCGTCCTGAATATCTGCTTCACGCCGCTACCTCCACTGTCCCGTGCAGACCCGTGTAGGGCCTCCGAGAGCCCTCCGGGCGCTTTGACTCGCACCGGGGCCGGGATTATACTCGCCTTCAGGAGCAAAAATAGCGTGCAGTCCAGCTTGATCGGCAAGGTACAGAAGGCCAAGCAGTACGCACAGGAGCCCGAGCGCGTGCGCATCGAGCAGCTCGCGGTCCGGTTCCAGGGCGAGAACGGCGACCATAAGGTCTCGTACGACGGCGCGAAGTGGAGCTGTGAGTGCCACTTCTTCGCGGGATGGGGCATCTGCTGCCACACCATGGCAATGGAGCGCATCCTCGGCGCGATGGTCCCCACCAAGCAGGTCTATCCCGAAAGCCTGCAGCAGGCCGAGGCGGCCGTCGCGGTCGGAGCGTAGCGAGCAGCACGTATTGCGTCATGCGCAGACCCGGTCGCCACGGTAGCGCCGGGGGTTGCGCATGACGCAGTACGAATCAGCGGGCGGTAGCATCCCCGCCCATGTCGTTCTCGGTCCACGTCACGCGGTCGGCACGCCGCACGCGCACCATGAGCGCGCGCCTGGTTGGCGAGCGCCTGGAAGTGCAGATCCCGGCCACGCTCAGCCAGGAGGACGAGTGCCGCTTCATCGAGCGCATGGTAGAGCGTTTCGGCGCGCGCAAGCAGCGCCGCACGCTCAACCGGCCAGGCGCGCTGATGAGCCGCGCGCGTGAGCTGAGCGAGCGCTACCTCGGCGGCGCGCTGCGCCCGTCCAGCGTCGAATACGTCACCAACCAGAACAGCCTGCACGGCAGCTGCAGCGTGCGCACCGGCCGTATCCGTCTCTCGCACCGGCTGGCGGCGATGCCTGGCTGGGTGCGCGACTACGTGCTGATCCACGAGCTTGCGCACCTGAAGGAGCCCAATCACTCGGCACGCTTCTGGGCGCTGGTGGACCGCTTCCCACTGGCGGAGCGAGCGCGAGGCTACCTGATGGGCGCCGGCCTGGAGGCGCCGTCGGAGGGGCAGGAATCGGGGAACGACCTCGACGCCGAAGCCGAAGATGCGCCCCGGAATCTGGTAAACTAGAGGGGTTCCGCGGTGGCACGTAAAGGGCAGGATCGCAACCGCCCTCCGGTGGACAACGACGTCAGAGTCGCCAGCAACCGCACGGCGCTGCACGATTACGCCGTAGAGGACAGGCTCGAAGCAGGCCTGGTGCTCACGGGCAGCGAGATCAAGTCCATCCGCGGCGGCAAGGTCAGCTTGCGCGAGGGCTTCGTGCGCGTGGTGAACGGCGAGGCGTGGCTGGAGGGCGTGCACATCGCCCCGTACGAGTACGGGACGTACAACAACCACGAGCCCGTCCGTCCGCGCAAGCTGCTGCTGCACCGCGAGGAGCTGCGCGAGCTGGGCGCCCGCACCCAGGCGCAGGGCTACACCATTGTGCCGTTGCAGCTATACTTGAAGCGTGGCCGCGCCAAGGTCGAGATCGCGGTGGCGCGAGGCAAGCGCGAGTACGACAAGCGCCACTCCATCGCCGAGCGCGAGTCCAAGCGCGAGATCGCGCGGGCGCTGCGGGACCGCGGCTGATCCCTTGTAGCACTTGACTTTGACAACTGAATACGACTGCTGAGATAGCTTCCCCTTGAGGGGATGACGGGTATCGACAGGGCAGTAAGGATAGTAGTGGCGAGCCGAGGTGTCCGTAGCCATCTCGTTAAACAACGGACAAGCCAGTAACTGGCGAACCTTCTTACGCACTCGCAGCCTAATTAGTTAGGTAGCCGTCCACCTGAGCCTCACCCCGATGGGCGAGGGCTGGGCGTCACAATGTCGGGGTGCCCTGGTGTAGCGCTCTTCTGCGCCGGGAAAGACAATAGGAGCTGGCGTCCACGGAATGTTGCCGGCACGGGCCGGGACGCGAGAACAACGAACCGACTACGCTCGTAGGCACGTCTATTCAAGCTGTTTTGGACGGGGCGTTCGACTCGCCCCCATCTCCACCACTTCATCACACAACGGCCCTTCATATGCGTGAAGGGCCGTTTTTCTTTCTCCGCGCTAGAACGACAGGCGCAGGACCTGCTGCCGGTCTACGATGCGGCCGAACCGGGTGTAGAGCGCCTTGGCGGCGCGCTCTCCCGCGTCGTCGGGGAGGTGCAGCAAGTAGCGCTTCACACCACGCGCGTCCAACCGGCGCAGCTGCTCCGCGAACAGGGCGCTGCCGATGCCCTGCCGGCGCACGCTGCCGTCTACCACCAGCCGGCGGATGACCGCCCACTCGGCGGCACGCGGATCGCCGTCGATCTCCGCGCCGCGACGGCGGCGTCCCAGCGGCTGCGCCGCGCACACGCCCACCGGGTCATCCTCCAACCAGACTTCGGTCCGCCCGCCGCGCGAGCGGAAGGCCAGCCCAGGCGGTCCCTCGGCAGGCGGCAAGGCGTCGGAGGCCGTGTCGCCACCATACACCAGCAGGTCGCGTGGCTGGCGGAACCCGCAGGCGCGCAGCGGCGCCCACAGGTGGGGCCAATAGGAGGAGAGCTGCGTGCCGAAGCGCAGGAAGCCCGGGCCGCCGCGGAACGCCTCGATACCCGGCAGCCCCTCCTTGCGCGCCCATCCTACCATCGCCGCCGCTAGCTGCGCCGCCGCGTCCTGCGAGCGCCGCACTCCCGGCCAGGCCAGCAGCCAGAAGACCGAGCAGTGCACGTCGTGCAGCCACTCCGGGCCATCCTCTTCGGGCGCGCCATACCCCCAGCCATGGCCGACAAAGCCGGTCTGCGCCGCCGCCAGCAGCTCTCCGTCTTCCAGCGCCAGGATGGTCTGCGCCCCGGCCAGGCCAGGCGTGTAGAAGGTCCAGAAGGCGTGGTTGTCCAGGCCCGCCGCTACTTCCTCGTCGGTAGGCGCCAGGTGCGGTGGCGCCAGCCGCGCGTGGACGCGCGCCAGCGCCGCCAGCTGCGGCAGCCACTCCGGGTCGTATGGCGCCAGGTCCACACGCCGAGTCTAGCGCGTTGACCTAACCCGGCCTTCGGTCACCCTTCCCTAAAGGAAACGCGTGAACTCTACAATCTCGATCCGGAGGAGACACCCAGATGCCAGACAAGCTCGGAGTCGCCATCATCGGCACCGGCACTATCGCCAACAGCCGGCACATGCGGGCACTATCGCAGCACCCCGCCGCAAACGTTGTGGCGGTGTACGACGTCCTCGGCGACCGTGCCCAGGAGTTCGCCACGAAGTGGAACATCCCTGTAGCCGCCTCGGACCTCGGTCAGGTGCTTGAGAACAAGGACGTGGACGCGGTGATCGTCTCCACCCCACCCTTTGCGCACATGGAGCCGACGCTCAAGGCGCTCGAGGCGGGTAAGCACGTGCTCTGCGAGAAGCCGTTTGCGCTTGACCCGCAGGAAGCCGAGCGCATGACCAAGGCCGCCGAAAAAGCGGGCAAGCACCTGGCCGTCTGCTCCGCCGATACGCGCTGCGACGCTTCCATGCGCCGCGCGCACGAGCTCGCATCCAACGGCTCGCTCGGCGATGTCTACCACGTGCGCTCCAGCCAGTTCCGCGTGCGCGGCCGGCCCGGCATCGACATCCTCAAGGACGTCCACTGGTTCCTCGACTCCAAGCGCGCTGGCGGAGGGTCGCTGATCGACATTGGCGTTTACCAGCTTGATGTCATGCTCTGGCTGATGGGCAACCCCAAGGTGAAGACCGTGCTCTGCACCACCAAGATGGGTATCGGCGATCCCGCGCCCGCACCGCTCAAGCAGGATGTCGAAGACCACGCAGTAGTCATGTTCACGACGGAAAACGGTGGCTCCGGCATCCTGGAAATCACCTGGTCGTCCAACATCGCCGGCGCAAACGCATTCCTGGTGTTTGGCACCAAGGCCGGGCTGCGCTTCAACCCGCTGACGTACATCAAGCCGGGTGAGCTCAACCCGCGCCGCGCGTCAGAAGAGAAGGTGCTGGACGTGCCCGAGAACGACCGCAGCGACTTCGGCAACGTCAGCGTTCAGTTTGTGGACGCCATTCTGGCCGGCCGCGAGCCGTGGACCCCCGCGCGCGACGCGCTGGAAGTCACGCGCGTCATCCACGCCGCCTACGAGTCCGCGCGCACCGGCCAGGCTGTGCAGCTGAGCTAGATCAGCTTCTCCCGTAGCCAGGAGCTGAGGTAGTCGATCGACGCCACCACGATCGCGATCAGCCAGATGGCGGTTCCGG
>CADCTC010000189.1:0-16673 GCA_902805635.1 uncultured Chloroflexota bacterium | reverse complement strand
AGCCCCACGATGGTGGACATGCGCACATTGATATCTAGCCGGTAGAGCGTGAACGAGAGGAACGCCGGCACAATCTGCGGCACAACGGCGTAGCGGATCACCTGGAGGGTTCGCGCGCCGGTGGCCGAGATCGCCTCGATCGGGCCGGGATCGATCTCCTCAATCGCCTCCGAGTAGAGCTTGCCCAGCGCGCCGATGGAGTGCACGATGATCGCCAGCACCCCCGCGAACGAGCCGATGCCCACCACCACCGCCATGATGGTGACGATGATCACTACCTCCACCGAGCGCAGCAGGTTGAAGAGCGTGCGCGTGGCGTAGTAGATGGCACGCGTCCACCGAGTGCGGCTCATTAAGTTGCGGGCGCCAAGGAAGCTAAGCGGCGCGGTAAAGATGATGGCCAGGCTGGTGCCCATCAACGCCAGGAAGAGCGTCTCCACCATCAGCCGCAGGCAGAGCAGCAGCGTCTGCGTCGGGCGGATGCCGAACTGCGGCGTCGTCACGGCTACCGAGATGCTGTAGCTATTCGGCGCCCACTCCGGGACGTAGAAGGCATAGTTGATCGTCCCGTCTGGGGCGACCTGGAACTTCCCAGCTGATCGGGGGGCTATTCCCGTAACCTGGGTCAGGAACGCTTCGGCCTCCTTGCCGGCCGGCCAGCCGGTGCCCTGCAGGTTGACGATCTGCCCCGGTGCCGCACCCGCCGGCTGGATGACCAGCTGCGGCGCTCCATCACCTCCCGCGCGTCGCGCCGCCTGAGATGCTGCGGCGCCAGGCGGCAGCACGTCCAGCAGACTCTCTGTCGCCAGCACGTCCTTGGTCCGCTCGAAGGCGTCGGGCTGCAGCAGCCCCACCACGATGTGCTGCATGTTGGGGAGGCCGAATAGCAGCGCCGGCAGGTTGATGTTGGTCACCCGCCAGCCGATGACGTGCGCCACCACCAGCAGGGTCAGCACCAGGATCAGGCGCCAGCGCCGCGGCGCGCTGGCCGGCAAGTCCACCGACGGCGGACGTGGCCGTGGCAGCGGTCGAGCCTGAGCTTGTGCCATCAGGCCACCTCCACTTCCATGGCGTCCTCGCCGTAGATCTCCTTGAACTTCGCCTCGTCGATCGCGTTCGGCAGCAGGTCCGCCACCAGCTCCCCCCCACGCAGCGCCAGCACGCGGTCGGCGTAGCGCCGCGCCAAGCTGAGGAAGTGCAGGTTGCAGACGACGGTGATGCCGTCCTCCTTGTTGATCTGCTCGACGTAACGCATCACCGAGTGCGACGTGGCAGGGTCAAGGCTGGCAACCGGCTCGTCCGCCAGCAGGACGCGCGGCTGCTGCATCAGCGTGCGTGCAATCGCCACGCGCTGCTGCTGACCGCCGCTGAGCGTATCGGCGCGCTGGTGGGCTTTTTCCGCGATGCCTACGCGATCGAGGTTTGCCATGGCGCGCTCCATCACCGCGGCCGGCCAGCGGCCCGCCAGGCTGGCTGGCAGGCTTGCAGTGCCCAGCGCGCCGGTCAGCACGTTGGTCAGCACCGATTCGCGCCGGATCAGGTTGAACTGCTGAAAAATCATCCCGATCTGCATCCTGATCTGGCGCAGCTTGTCAGCGGGGGCGGCGGTCACGTCCTTGCCGTCCAGCAGCACCGTGCCGCTGGTCGGCTCCACCAACCGGTTGAGGCAGCGCAGGAACGTCGACTTGCCGCTCCCCGACAGCCCGATCACCACCACGAATTGCCCGTCCGGGATCGTGACCGAGAGGTCGTTCAGCGCACGCGTGCCGTTGGGAAAGACCTTCGTCAACCCCCGCGTTTCAAGCATCGTTCAAGTACCGTTCGTGGTGAGCGTGTCGAACCACGCCCTTCGACACGCTCAGGGCGAACGGTTGGACGCGGGCGGCCCTACGGCGCCTTGGTGGCAGTTGGGGCAGCCTTGATGCCGGCGGCGACCTCGATATCCACGCCGACCAGTCCTGCCTTCTTGATGATCGGGTCATAGTCGGCCGCGGAGGCCTCGTCCAGCCCGTCGATTGAATACAGGTCCTTGAGCAGCTTCTTGCCCTGGTCGGTCTTCGAGACGGCGAGCAAGCCGCTCTTCAGCTTCTGCGTCACCTCTTTCGGCAGCCCCTTGCGCACGCTGACCGTGTCGTTGGGGATCTTGTCGGTTTCGAGGATGCGCACGACCTTCTGCATGATGTCCGGCACGGACGAGAGCGCGCGCGAACGGCCGTCGGACTCTGGCTGTCCCAGGTTGGGGCCAAAGGTGGCGCCGCCGTCTACCTGCTTGTTGTAGACCGCGATCGCCACCTTGTCGTGACCACCGGCGAACTGCACGTTGCTGAAGAACTTGTCCGCGTCCAGGTTGTACTTCTCTTTGATGTACGCCGCGGGGTAGAGGTAGTTCGAGGTTGAGAGCGCATCGCCGAACGCGAAGCGCTTGCCCTTCAAGTCGTCTAACGTCTTGATCCCGCTATCGGCGTGCACGATTATCTGCCACGGGTACGTCTTGCTGCCGGAGCGCACCGTGCCGAGGATGACTTCCACCTCGTGCTTCTTACGAGCGACGGCGTAGCCGAACGGCGCCAGCCACGCCACGTCCACCTTGTTCGCCCCCATCGCCTCCACCAGCGGCGCGTAGCCCGTGGGCACCTCGGTCTTGAACTTGTAGCCCGTCTCCTTCTCCAACAGGTCCGCCAGCGGCTGCCCGGAAAGAAGGATCTTTTGCGTGTCCGCCGACGGCGTGAACGCCATCACGAGCGGCTTCTCGGCTGAGCCAACGGCCGGGCCCGACGGCGCACCACACGCCGCGAGTGCACTGCCACCGGTGGCCAGGGCAAGGCCCGCGGCGAGCGCGCTGGTACGGCGCACCACGCTGCGCCGGCTGAACCGCGGTGTAGGGTAGATCTTCATCAGCTGACTCCTTGTAGCTCGCCCAGGGCGAGCGGCTGCACTTGGCTAACGTCTCGCCCCTTGCGGGGTCGCGCCTTCTTACTTTGTGGCTTCCCTGCTGTCCCGTCTGCCGTCACCACCGTGGCCGTCGCAGCACCGGCCGGCGCTACGGCGACGGCCGGTGCTGAGTCTACGTCGTGCGCCCCAAACTCGCGCTTCCACTGGGACGCATGGCCGGTCAGCTCACCCGCCTGCTGCAGCGTGGCGGGGGAGACGCCGCCCAGCATCTGCGCCAGCTCCCGCGCGCGGCCGTCGTCGTCCAGTGGCGTGACGGTCGTGGCGGTGCGGCCGCCGTCGACGTGCTTGGCGATGAAGAAGTGGCTGTCGCCGAAGGCGGCGATCTGAGGCAGGTGCGTGACGCACAGCACCTGGTGGCGCCGGCCGATCTGCGCCAGCTTCTCGCCGATCACCTGGCCGTTGCGCCCGCCGATGCCCGCGTCGACCTCGTCGAAGATCAACGTCGGTGTGCGATCCGCAGCGGACAGCACCGCCTTGAGCGCCAGCAGGATGCGCGAGAGCTCCCCGCCGGAAGCCGTGCGCGCCACCGACTTGGCCGGCTCTCCGGGGTTCGGCGCAAACTGGAATTCCACCACGTCGAACCCGCTCTCGTCGAATCGCAGCCGCTGGCCGCCCACCGGCAGGCCCTCGCCTCCGGCGCCTGGCAGCGCCTCTTGATCGACGGCGACCGCGAACGCGCCACGCAGGCTCAGCGCGCGCATCTCCTGGCCGACGGCAACCGCGAGCTGATCGCCCACGTGGGAGCGCGCCAGCGAGAGGGCGCCCGCCGCTGCCCCAATGCGCCGCTCCAGCTCGACCGCCTTCGCTTCCAGCTGCGCCGTGTGCGCCCCGCGGTTTACCAGGCCATCCAGCTCGGCGCCGGCGCGTGCCTCGAACGCCAGTACCTCCTCGATCGTTTCGCCGTACTTGCGCTCCAGCGTGCGGATGACATCCAGCCGCTCCTCCACCTGTGCCTGACGCTCCGGGGCAAACTCGATGCTGTCCTGGTAGTCGCGCACGACCCGAGCCAGCTCCTCTACCTGTGCCGTCGCTTCCACCAGCGGCGCTTCTTGCTCGGCCAGCTGCGGGTCGATGCGCAACAGCTGCGCCAGCCCCCGCCCGGCGGCGCCCAGCAGGTCGATCGCCGCCGGTGTATCGCCCGCGCCGCCCGTGCCGCCCGTGCCGCCCACCAATGCCTCATAAATGGTGGCCGCCAGCTCCGCCAGCCGGCCGGCGTTCGCCAGGCGCGACCGCTCCTGCTCCAGCGCCTCTGCTTCGCCGGGCTGCAGCCTGGCCTGCTGGATCTCCTCCACCTGGAACGAGAGCAGGTCGATGCGCCGCGCGATCTCGCGCTCGTCCTGCTGCATGGCCCGCAACTCCCCGCGCACGGCGCGCAGGTCGCGCACCAGCGCCGCCACGTCGGCGCGCTGGCCCATCAACCCGCCATAGCGGTCCAGCAGGTCGCGCTGTGCTCCTGTCCGCAGCAGCGAGAGGTGCTCGTGCTGCCCGTGTACGTCCACTAGCAGCGCGCCGACCTGGGCTAACGTCGAAACGGGTACCGCGCGCCCATTGACGCGTGCCACGCTGCGCCCGGAGCGGCCGATCTCCCGCGCCAGTATGAGCGTCCCATCGCCGTCATTCCCATCGCTGCCGGCGGTGTCGTCGTCGGTCAGGCCATGCTCGTCCAGCAGCGCGCGCAGCGGCTCCGCGCCGCGCGCGGGCAGCGCGAACAGCGCCTCCACTATCGCGCGCTCGGCGCCGGTGCGGATGACGTCGGTCGTCGCCCGGCCGCCCAGCACGGTCCCGATGGCGTCGATGATGATGGATTTGCCGGCGCCGGTCTCGCCGGTGAGGACGTTGAGCCCCTGCTCGAAGCTCAGCCGGACCTCCTCCAGCAACGCAAAGTTGCGGATGGTCAGTTCCTGGAGCATCAGTACCAAAGTCTAAGTCAGGGACGCGCCGGTGAGGGGGTATTTACCGGCAGGGGCGGCAAGATCGGGCCGCGCTGGAGCTTGGACACCAACATGGCATGGAAATAGTGGCGCGGGCGCACGCGCGCGAACGCGCAGCGCACGCTGCTCGCGGTCACGGTCAGCCGGTCGCCGTCTTCCACAGGCGCGGTGATGCCGCCGTCAACTGAGAGCACCGCCTCGTGCAGCGGCGGTGCTGGCGTCACGTCAGCTTGGATGTCCACCCGGCTGCTGGCGTCCAGCACCAGCGCGTTGCGGAACGAGACGAACGGCATGACCGGCACCAGCACCATTGCATTCATCTCCGGCGGCAGCACTGGCCCGCCCGCCGCAAGGTTGGACGCCGTGGAGCCGGTCGGCGTGGCCACCAGCAGGCCATCGGCGGCGTAGCTGGTCAGGTACTGGTCGTCCACCCAGGTGTGCAGGCGCACCACCCGGTTGACCCTCCCGCGGCCCACCAACGCCTCGTTGATCGTCAGGTACTCGCCGAGCGTCTGGCCGTCCCGGCTATGGCGCACCGAGAGCGTCGCGCGCTCTTCTAGCCAGTAGTGGCCGGAAAAGAGCTGCGGCAGCGCCACCGGCACCTCTTCCGGCTGGAACTCGGTCAGGAAGCCCATCTTCCCAAAGTTCACGCCCGCCAGCGGGATGCCCAGCGGCGCCGTGAGGTGCGCCCCGCTGATCAGCGTGCCGTCGCCGCCAAAGCACACCACCAGGTCGGTGCCCGGCAGCTCGTCCTGCACTACCGGGTCTTCCCACACGTCGGCACGCCATACCTCCGCCCCGTGCCGGCGCCCGATGTCCGCCACCTTGGTCGCCAGCTCCACCGCGTCTGTGCGGCTACGGCCAACCACCACCCCCACTCGCCTTGGCGGCTCCCTCCCTGCTCCCGCCGCAGCCACTTGCCCCGTGTCTTCAGGCTGGCCAGACTGCATGGGTTCTCCATGCGCTGCGGCGGCAGTTCCGCCGGCGTGCGTCACGGACGCACGCGCCCCTTGCCCTTGCACTTGGGGCACTTGCCGGTAGCCGTGTGGAACCCGGTGGGCTCCTTCGGGTCCGGCCACCGCTCGTCGATCTGGCCCGAGCCGTCGCAGCGAGTGCAAACGATGGTGGCCCCCCCAAGCACGCGAGGCACCAATACCACGATGACCGTCACCACGATCACGACGAGCACGATACTGCCCAATGGTTCCACTGCCGGCGACCTCCCGCGCTCTGGATTCTAGGTCATGGGGCCGGTGGTGAGGTCCAGTCCCCCACCACCTTCACAACCCAATAGCTCCGGACGCGTCTCTATGGTCGCGCAGACAGCAGCGACCGCCGCGGCAGCCGCTGCGGCAGCGGTGTGACACGTGCGCGGCCGCAGCGAGTCCCTCATCCCTATCTGGTGGCTTGACCTCGACTCACGGGGCGATTCACACTGATCCTGGGGGACTCACCCCGCGGCCGCCGCTGCTTGAGCGCGACGGCCCATTCTCGTCTCCAGGAGCATCCCAGACCCATGGCTTCCCGCCGCCCGGATTCCGCCCATGCAGAGTCCAGCGCCCCGGAGTTTGTGCACCTGCACGTCCATTCCGAGTACTCGTTGCTGGACGGCCTGGCGCGCATCCCCGCGCTGGTCAAGCGCGCCGCCGATACCGGGATGAAGGCGCTGGCGGTGACCGACCACGGGTCGATGTACGGCGCGATCGAGTTTTACTCCGCGGCGAAGAGCGCCGGCATCAAGCCGATCCTGGGCTGCGAGATCTACGTCGCGCCGCGCAGCATGGGCCAGCGCGAGCCGAAGGTGGACGATAAGAACTATCACTTGACGCTGCTCGCCAAGAACGAGACCGGTTTCAAGAACTTGCTCAAGATCGTGTCGCGTGCCCACCTCGAGGGCTTCTATTACAAGCCGCGCGCCGACAAGGAGCTGCTGGCAAAGCACGCCGAGGGGCTGATCTGCCTCTCCGGCTGCATGTCCGGCGAGCTGGCGCGCCTGCTGATGGACGGCCAGGAGGACAAGGCCCGCGAAGTGGCACTGTGGTACCGCGACCTGTTCGGCAAGGACCACTACTACATAGAGATCCAGAACCAGCTGCTCTCCGCGCAGGACGAGCTCAACCGCAAGACGGTGGCGCTCGCGCGCGAGCTGGACCTGCCGCTGGTCGCCACCAACGACTCGCACTACGTGCGCGCCGAGGACGCCAAGGCGCACGACGTGCTGTTGTGCATCCAGACCAACGCCACGCGCGAGCAGGCCAACCGCATGCGGCTGGAGACGCAGGAGTTCTTTCTGCGCACTCCCGCCGAGATGGCGCGCGCCTTCCCAGGTCTGGACGATGCGCTGGCCAACACCGTGCGCATCGCCGAGATGGTCGATCTCAAGCTGGACTTCAGCCGCGTCCACCTGCCGCACTTCGAGCTGCCGCCGGGGGAGACGCCGGAGAGCTGGCTGCGCAAGGAGTGCGAGGCGGGCCTGGCGCGGCGCTTCGGCACCGTGACCGAGCAGCAGCGACAGCGGCTCGACTACGAGCTGTCGGTGATCGAGCGCACGGGCTATCCGCTGTACTTCCTGATCGTGGCCGACTACGTCCGCTACGCCCGCGAGCGGGGCATCATGGCCGTGCCACGCGGCTCGGTGGCCGGCTCGCTGTGCATCTATGCGCTGGGCATCTGCGACGTGGATCCGCTGGAGTTCAACCTAATGTTCGAGCGCTTCCTGCACGACGAGCGCATCGGCATGCCTGACATCGATATGGACTTCGCCGACGACCGGCGCCACGAGGTGATCGAGTACGTGCGCGAGAAATACGGGCACGACCGCGTGGGCCAGATCATCACCTTCGGCACCATGGCCGCCCGCGCCGCCGTGCGCGACGTTGGCCGCGCCCTGGGCATGACGTACGGCGAGGTGGACCGCGTCGCCAAGGCCATCCCGCAAGGCCCCGGCATCACCCTCAAGGACGCACGTGCGTCGAGCGAGCTCAAGACGATGGCGGCCGACGACCCCAAGATCGCCGAGCTGCTCGAGCTTGCCGAGGCGCTGGAGGGCACGCCGCGCAACGCCTCCACCCACGCCGCCGGCGTCGTCATCTCGCGCGACCCGCTGGACGAGTACGTGCCGCTCCAGAAAGCGACCAAGGGTGAGGAGGGCATCATCACCCAGTGGGACATGCGGATCGTCGAGAAGATCGGCATGCTCAAGATGGACTTCCTGGGGCTGGCCAACCTGACCATCCTGGACCACGCCCGGCGCATCATCGAGGAGCGCCACCCCGGCCTGGGGCTCGACCTCCAACGCCTGCCGATGGACTACGACGACCCGTCGGGCCAGCCGAAGCGCGCCTTCGACATGCTGAGCGAGGGCCACACCACCGCCGTCTTCCAGCTGGAGTCCGGTGGGATGCGCAAGTGCCTCACCGGCCTGCGCCCCAACAAGATCACCGACTTGCTGGCCATCGTGGCGCTCTACCGCCCCGGGCCGATGGAGTACATCCCCGCCTTCACCGCCGCCAAGAACGGTCAGGTCGCGGTCACCTACCTGCACGAGGACCTCAAGCCGATCCTGGAGGAGACCTACGGCATCTGCGTCTACCAGGACCAGGTGCTGCAGATCGTGCGTGCCATCGCCGGCTTCACCTGGGGCGAGGCCGACGTGCTGCGCAAAGCCATGGGCAAGAAGATCCAGGCCCTAATGGAGGAGCAACGCGAGAAGTTCGTTAGGCAGACGGTGGAGCGCGGCTACGGCGACGAATTCGCCCGCGCCGTGTGGGGAGTGATCGAGCCGTTCGCCGGCTACGGCTTCCCCAAGGGTCACGCCGCCGCCTACGCCGTGGTGTCCTATCAGACCGCATTCCTCAAGGCCAACTACACCGCAGAGTACATGTCCGCCGTGCTCTCCTCTGAAGCCGGCAACTCGGACAAGGTGGCCGAAGCGGTGGCAGAGTGCCGCCGCATCGGCGTCGAGGTGCTGCCGCCCGACGTCAACCGCAGCGGGCTCGGCTTTACGCTCGAGGAGCACGCCACCAACTCCGTTCGTGGTGAGCTTGTCGAACCACACCCTTCGACAAGCTCAGGGCGAACGGAGGCTCTGCAAGTAGTGCACAGGACAATGGCCATCCGGTTCGGCCTCGCCGGCGTGAAGAACGTCGGCCACGGCGCCATCGAGATGCTGCTCAAAGCACGCGACGAGGACGGCCCCTTCACTGACCTGGGCGACTTCTGCCGGCGGGTGGACCTGCGCCAGCTGAACAAGCGCGCGCTTGAGAGCCTGGTCAAGGCCGGCGCCATGGACATGTTCGGCGAGCGCGCCGCGCTGCTAGCGGGCATGGACAGCGCCATGGCCCAGGCGCAGCAAGACCAGCGCGCCCGCCAGAATGGCCAGACCAGCCTGTTCGACCTCTTCGGGGAGCAGGGCGCGGACGAAGCTCTGGGCGCGCCAGTCTTCACGCTGCCCGACGTGCCGGAGGCCGACCGCCGCCAGAAGCTCTCCTGGGAGAAGGAGATGATCGGTCTCTACATCTCCGAGCACCCGCTGCAGGCCGTGGCCCGCCCCCTCGCGGCGCGCGTCACCTGCCCCATCTCCGAACTGACCGAGGACATGGCCGGGCAGACTGTCACCATCGGCGGCTTCATCTCGTCCATGCGCTTAATTCCCACCAAGAAGGGCGACCTGATGGCGGCGGTGGAGCTGGAAGACCTGGGCGGCAGCACCGAGGTGGTGGTCTTCCCGCGCACCCTACAGAACAACCGCGACCTGATCAAAGAAGACGCCATCCTGCTCGTCAAGGGCAAGGTGGACACCCGCGACGACCGTCCCAAGCTGCTGGCCGAGACCGTGGAGCTCCTGGAAGTTTCAGACGAAGAAATGGCCGAAGCCGCCGCTGCGGCCGCTGCCGACGAAGTGATCGCAGCGAACGCAGCGCTCACGGCTGGCATGACAGGCGCGCCGGGCGCAGCCGGCCAGGTAGCGCGGCCTGGCAGCGAGCACCAGATTGGGTATCCGCTTGACGACGTCGAGGCCGAAGCGGCCACGTTTGGCGAGGGGGCGCGCCTCATCGCCGAGGTACGCGCCACCGCCGCGCGCGCCGAAGCCGCCCTGGACCGTCGAGACTCGGCATCCCCTCCTGTGGGGCAAGTCGCACCCGTTCGTGCACCGGCCCCACCGATGACGCCGGCCGGCGCGACCGGGGCAGGAGGGACTTACGACGCCGCAGGAGCGACGCCGGCACGAGCCGGAGCCGCCGGCGACAACGCCCCGCCCCCACCGTCGGCCGGCCAGGACCAGGAACCTGCCGACCATGCCGACTCTGGTGCGCCTCTCAACGGCGCGCTGGTGATGGAGCTGACCATGGAGCGGTCCGCCCTTCAGGACCGAGACGTGAACCGCCTGCTGCGCCTGAGCGGGCTGCTCGACCGCTACCCGGGCCAGGACCAGGTGGTGCTGCGGCTTGGTCCCAGTGGCCCCCTGGCGCGGGAAGGCTCCGTCCTGCGCCTGAGCGAGGGGGTCGATTGCTCTGCCGAGCTGGTGCGGCGGCTCGCCGGCGAGCTCGGCGCAGGCGCCATCCGTATACGCCGGCGTACCGCCGCGGCGACGCCATCACGCGCCGCCGGCACAGAGTGGCCCGGGGCAGGCATGCCCCTTGCATCTTAGAGCTCACCAAACGTGTTAAAGCTCCTATTGCGGCTCGCGGCCCCGTTCATTGCCATCGTGCTGGCCACGTACCTCTTTCCAGACCGCATCGCGGTGCCGGATTACACCACCGCCGCCATCTTCGCCGTAGTGCTGTCGCTGCTCAACGCCTTCGTTCGGCCGGTCGTGGCATTCTTCTCCATGCCGCTGACCTGCCTCACGCTCGGGCTGTTCCACTTCGTGCTCAACGCGCTTATGTTCGCCGCTGCGGCCTGGCTCGTCCCCGGCGTCTACGTCGACGGCTTCATCGCCGCGCTGCTCGGCGCGCTGGTGGTGTCTGGCGTCAGTCTGGGAGTAAGCCTGCTCACGCGTGACGGGAAGGACCGCTAACCAGACGGCGAGTCGCCAATTGGGGTGCTAGTACGAGATCAGGCCGGGGGCCGCGGTACCATCCGGCGGTGGCGCAGGTAGAACACACATTCGAGGGCCTTCTCACCAGCGCCGCCTCCCTCCTCGCGGCGGGCCCGCTGCCCGCTGCGACCATCGCCGAGACGTCGCTCGGCGCTCCCCCGGGCGCCGGAGGCGCATGGTCAGCCCTCGTCGAACGGACACTTCAAGGTGACGATCGCTTCCAGCGGCTGGTCGACGGCCGGTGGACCTTGCGGCCCTCATCTCCTCCCCCAGGTGGCTCCCGCGGTGCATTTCCTGAAGAGGTAGTGGCCCTGCACGTCGAGACCACCGGCGGCCGCTCGGAGCGCGAGCGTCTCATATGGATCGGCCTCACCCGCCTCAGCGGGGGCCGGGCCGAGGACACGTACGAAACGCTGGTCGACCCCGAGCGGCGCGTGCCCCAGCACTCCCGCCGCCGGCTCGGCATTGAGCCGGAGGACCTGGACGGCGCGCCGCCGGCGCGGGACGTACTTCCAATCGTGCGCGAGCTGATAGGCGCGCGCGCCGTCGCCGGGCACGGCGTGCGTGCACAGGTCAGCCAGCTCAACTACGAGCTGCTGTGGCATGGCCTTCCCCCAGTTGACGCGCTGTTGATCGACACGCAGGATTTGGCAGCCGCTCGACTGCCGGACCTCCAGCGCCCTACGCTGGCGGGAGTCGCCCGACGCCTTGGCCTCAAGCCGCCGTTACGCCCGCTTGCCGGCGTCAGCAACAGCATCGCGGAAACGTTGATCGCCATGAACACTCTGGCGACGACGGAGCAGCCCACCCCCCTGCTGGATGGCGCCGCCGCCGGGAGCGCGGGCGCCCTCGCCCGCACGGGAGGCGGAGCAGGTGAGGCGCCTGGATGGACATCCCCCACAGGGTCAACCCCTGGGCCATTCCCGGTGGCGCATCTGCGCGCTCTCCCGCCTGGGGCAGCGACCTTGCCGGAGACGCCGGGCGTCTACATCTTCAGAGACGGTGGTGGCGCGGCGCTCTATGTGGGCAAGGCCGCCAATTTGCGTTCGCGTGTGGCGCAGCACTTCACCGGCGCGGCGCGCGCGGTCCGGCTCGACGACGGGCTGCTGGCGCGCGTGACACGCGTGGACCACGAACCGGTCGAAACCGAGCTCGACGCCCTCTTGCGCGAAGCGGTGCTCATCGAGCAGCTGGCGCCTCCCTACAACACGCAGCGCGCAGCGCACCGCACACGCGCCTACGTGGTGCTGGAGGGCGGGCTGTTCCCTCGCCCCGCGGCAAGCAGCGGCCCGGCTGCCGGTGCCTTGGACGCGGAGTGGTTTGGCCCCTACCGCCACACCCGCGCCGCGCGCGAGACGGTCCGCGTGCTCACCGACGTCTTCATGCTGCGCCCCTGCCGGCGAACTTTGCCCGCTACGCGTGCCAGGATGAAAACGCCATGCCTGCGCCTGGGCCGCGGCCTGTGCCCCGCCCCTTGTGCCGGTGCGCTGAATCCAGGACATTACGGGGTGCTCGTGACCCATGCACGCGGTTACCTCCGCAGTGGGCTCCAGAAGTCACTCGACGTGATCGACATGCGCCTCGCCGAGCTCGCTCACGGCAGCGAAGCGTGCGGACCTGATTCAGCCTGGGAACACGCCACGCTCCGTGAAGTGCGCTCGCGCCTGCTGCGGGTCAGGCGCGACCATCGCCCGCTCGCCGAGGCCACCACGGGCGGCCGGCTGCTGATGATCTACCCCGGCGCCTCCGGCGGCGCCGTTCACTACTTCGTGGAGAACGGTCTACTGGTCGCCCGCCAACAAGCACCGGACGCCGAGCCTCGCGCATGCGGAGCATGGGACTTCGGCGACGGCGTGGCGCCAGAGTGGCCCGCTGCCATGCCCACGCCAGGATCCTCTGAGAGTCAGCATCACGTCCTGCTGCGGTGGATACAGCAGCACTACGGCGACCCGGAGCTACTAGCCATCCCCTGAGCCGCACCCGCACCCGCATCCCGAGTCTTCGCTTCGGCGGCCCGCTGCCGGCGCATCCCGTCGATTAGACGCGTGTAGAACCTCAGGTTGTGGATGCTCGCCAGGCGCTCGGCCGTGGCGTCCTCTATCTTGAACAAGTGGCGCAAGTACGCCCTCGAATAGCGTGTGCAGCACGGCGCATCGCAAGTCGGGTCGACCGGACCGAAATCGTTCGCGTGGCGCTGGTCCAGGATGTAGACGTACTCGAAGAACGGCGTGTCCGCATCGAACGGGCCCTGGTCGTGCCCCGGCAGAAAGCTCAGCAGACGGTGGTGGCGGGCGTCGCGCGTGGGAAGCGTGCAGTCGAACATCGTGTAGCCCAGCGCCGCGGCGCGCACCACGTGGTCCGGCCGCCCAACGCCCAACGCGTGCAGCGGCGTGCCGCGCGGGACGCCTTCCGCCACGTGGCGCAGCAGGTTCGTCAGCAGCGAGCCATCCGGCGCGATGGGCCAACCACCGTAGCCAAAACCATCGAAGCCGATCGCCGCTAGGTCGGTCGCACACTGGCGCCGGAGCACCTCAGATGCGCCACCCTGGACCACCGCAAACAGCAGCGGCCGCCCTCCCGCCTCGGGCGCGTCCGGCTTCCCAACGGCTGTTCCGCCTGAGCCCTCTCCCCCCGGGAGAGGATGCCCAACGGGCGGGTGAGGGCGACGCCGCGAGGCACTCTCGATTCCTCGCTTTGCCTTCCTCGGACTCGCTTCCTCCAGCAGCCGGTCGAACTCGGCACGGCAGCGCCCGGCCCAACGCACGGTGCGCTCCACCGCGCGCGCCTGCTCGGCCTCGCTCTCGTCCGCACTGGTGCAGTCGTCAAGGCAGACCACAATGTCGCTGTCCAGCTGGAGCTGCAGCTGGATCACCTTCTCCGGCGTCAGCACAATCTTCTCCCCGGTGGCCGGCTCGCGGAAGATCACCTCGTTCTGGCGGATGGTGCCGGCGTTCGGGTTCTGCCGGATCAGCGAGAAGACCTGGAAACCACCCGAGTCACTCAACACCGGCCCGTCCCAGGCCATGAACCGGTGCACGCCGCCGGCGGCCTTGATCAGCCGCGCCCCTGGGGAACGCAGCAGGTGGAAGGCATTGACCACCAGCGCTTCGACCCCCGCGGTGCGCAGGTCCCCCGAGTCGAGTGTGCGGACCACCGCCCGCGTCGCGTCCGGCAAGAAGACCGGCAGCTCCAGCACGCCATGGCGCGTCGCCAGCCGCTCAGGCCACCCCCCGGCAGCGCCTTCCGGGGCACTCGCCTGCGATGCGCCGGCTGCTAGGGCGTCCTCCTGGAGCGCGCTGGCTCGCAGTGCGGTCGGTCCGTGCGTATCGTTCTCAGCCACCAGTGATCGCCCCTTTGGTCACGATGCAGACCAGCTCAGCCGGGAACAGCAGCTCCTGCACGGGCCAGCCGGTCCCCTCGTTGATCCGGGCCATCATCTGGCGGTAGTGCGCCAGCATGCCCTTGCCGGCGCCGCCCAGCGAGCGCGTTGGAAACGAGACAGCCACATAGTGCGCACGCACGCTCTCCAGCACGTCCCGGGCCGAGCCGGGCGCCTGCTGCTCCAAACACGGTGCCGCTTTGAGCAGCAGCGCCACGTCTGCCACCTCGTCGGGCGGTGAGGCGACCACGTCTCGCAGCTCAGCACGGCCGTCCACGCCGCTGGCCGTCAGCGCCGCCGTAGCGACATCCACGAAACGCCGGTCGACGTCGCACGCGACGTAACGCGCGTCCGCAGGCAGCTCCATCCACGGCAGCGCCAGTGGCCCAAGGCCGCACGCCAGGTCCACCAGGGTCCGCGGCATGCCCGTCACGGCGAACAGCTCCACGTAGAAGCGGTCCATGATTGGCAGCCGCTCACGCGTCGAGGCATGCTCCGCCATCATCTGGCGGCACGTCTCGCGCAGCGCATCTGAATTGGCGGCACCGCCGCCTTCCAGCGCCGCCACGAACCGCTCCGCCGGCAGGTCCTGTACGTACGCCCCATACACCTGGTGCAGCCGCGCTTTGGTCGCCTTGACTGCATCCGTGTGCCGGCGAGCGTGACGAGACTCCCGCTCCGCAATCCGTCTGACAAACTCCGGCGCCAGCGAGCGGTAGCGCCGCGAGACGAGCACCTCCGCGACGACGCGATCAAGACCGATGTCAGACGGCACGCCGCGCCCGCCGGTCCAGCGCAAACAGCACAGCACTTCCCAGCCCCAGCGAGACCGCTGCGGCGGTCCACGGCGCGGCAGGCGGTACCGCCTGCCGCACCGCCGGAGCACTGGCCGGGATGGCGGCGCCCGACCCAAAGCCGCCGGACACTCGGCCCCCGGCGGGAATGGCAGGCGACGAAGGCGCAGACACGGACGCATCGCCGGCTGCCGGTGCGGGTGGCTGGGCAACCGGCGCCTGCGCCGGAGCGGCGGCCGGCGGCGCAGCGCCACCACTGCGGGCGCTGTCAGCCGGAACAGCCGCAGTCAGCCCCGTGCTCGATCCGGCGCTCGATCCAGCACCGCCCGCGGCCGGCGTTGCTTGCGGCGACACTCGCTGGGCCGCGTCGCGGTTTGCCAGTGCCGCGTTCGGCGCGGGCGCGACGGGCTGAGATTGAGACTCGGCGACCTGGCCCTTAGCGGCCAAGTCGCCGGTTGCAAAGGGACCCGCGGCCGGCAGCGAACCGCGCCCGGACAGTACGGCCATCAGCACGCACGCAGCGGCGCCGAACGAACCCAGACGCCAGCCCCAGCCAAATAGCCCCTGCCAGCGGCTGGGGGCACCGGATACAGCAGCGGCCGTGGCGATGGCGGCCGCCGGCTCTCCGCTGGTCGCACCGGCAGCCACGGTAAATGGACGTGGCGCGCGCAGCAGTGGCAGGTCACGCAGCGCGGTGCGGGCCAGCCGCAGCGTGGCCAGGTCTTCCAGGCACAGCGCGCAGCCGGAGATATGCGCCTCCAGCGCCGCGCGGCGTGCAGCGTCGAGCTCGCCGTCCAGGAGCGCGTTGAGCTCGTCTGCGTCGTCAGCGTGCACGGTATCTGTCGGGGTCATGATCGTCCGCCATCAGAAAGACGGTAATTCTCCGGCAGGAGTTCCCGATTCGCCGGATCGCTCAGTAAGAAGTCTCTCAGCCTTCGGCGCGCTCGGTTGATGCGCGACTTCACGGTGCCGAGCTCCACCTCGGTGATGGCGGCGATGGCCGCGTAGTCATAGCCGTACTGGTCGCACAGTACCAGCGCCAGGCGCTGATCGTCTTGCAGCGCAAGCAGCCCGCGCTGCAACACAGCGCCGAGCTCACCAGTCAGCGCCACTGCCTCCGGCCCAGGCGCTTCGTCGGCCAGGTCGCGCTCGGGGCCATCCTCTTCACCGCCCTGCAGCGGCTCGGTTGGACGGCGGCGCTGGCGGCGGTGGAGGTCGTAGCAGGCGTTGGCGCCGATGCGCAGCAGCCACGAGCGGAACGCGCCCCCCCGGTAAGCGGCCAGGTGCCGGTAGGCGGAGAGAAACGCTTCCTGCGCCGCGTCGGACGCGTCCTCGGCGTTGCCACTCAGCCGGTAGCACAGTGTGTAGACGGCATCCTGGTGGCGCAGCACCAGCCGGTTGAACGCCGCGGTGTCGCCGCCCTGCGCCTGCGCCACCGCGATCCGGTCCGGGTCGTCCTCCGCTGCGCCAGCCGCCCCGCCACCACCCACCGTGTGGGCACTTGGCTCAGGCGCCACTGAAGGCGCCGATGCGCCGGTATTTCTCGTAGCGACGCTCCACCAGCTCGTCCACCGGGC
>CADCTC010000188.1 GCA_902805635.1 uncultured Chloroflexota bacterium | reverse complement strand
CGTACCCGTCCTTCGCCAGCCGGCGCGTCACCCCGCGCAGGAACGTGCTCGCGCCGTCCGCGCCCGCGCAGACGATGACGCCGGCGCGGGGTATCCCGCTCGCCGGGCGTGCCAGGTACCCCTGGACGACCCTCCCATGGGTCCACACCGCTTCCACCCGTCGCCCTTACCTGCCTGAATGCGTCTACGGGCGGCCGCCGCCCGCGCGGCCGAGCGCGGCCAGCGCCAGGAGTTCGGGGGTCCAGCCCGTGTGGAACGCTTCAAAGTTCCTGGTCTGTTCGTCGTTCAGGTCGGCAGTGCCCACGTAGCGGGTGATCTTGCCGTCGTGCACCTCCGCCGTGACGACGGTGATGGTCCAGTGGGGGCCGACGGCCTCCCGGTACCAACTGCGCTCCTCCAGCCGGGCGTGCACCGTCGCCCCCGACACCCAGACGTCGCCAACGACGGTCGGCGCCGCCTGGTCGGCGTGATGGAGGGCCAAGTCGTGCCTGATGCTTGCCGGGCCAGTACACGGCGCCATCGCCGTGCAGATCGACGGACGTGCATCCACGTAGGAAATGTCCGCCGCGAGCAGCCCCAGCGCGCCTGCCACGTCGCCGCTGCCCAGCGCGTCGAGAAAGCGCCGAACGACGGCCGCGGTGGCCGCGTCGTCCGACGTGCCGGCGGCGACCGGCGTGCCGGGTGCCGCCGGCGCAGGTTGCCCCGGCTGAACCACCGGGTGCGCATGGGCGACTGCGGCACCCCCAGCCGGCGCGAACACCGACGGCCAGAGCAGGCTCGAGACCAGCGCCGCCGCCAGTCGCCGGCTACGCCCCCTGCGCTGCATGACCAAACCTCCGCTCATGACCAAACCTCCTCTTTGCTCTTTGGCGCGACTGCGTCCCGGTCGCTCCCCAACAGCGCCGTACGGCCAGCGTAAGCTGCAACCCCAGTGCACGCCACGAGGAAAGCGCGGCGCCGGACTCACAGTTGCGCCGCGCGCTTCAGGACTGCGAGTCACAGATTCGCCCACCGTTCACCGTTCTGGCGTCCCGTGCTACCATGGCCGCCACCAGACGGGAGCGTACGATAGCCGCAGCGTGCAGTAGCGGCGGACGTGGAAGCGGGACTCGCCCACGAGCGGCTCGCCTTCCCCATCTGCAGTCGGCCTGTCGGTCTCCCTCCACGCTGCGCGCATCTGGCACCTCCCCTTCTTACTCAGGCCCCTCCTTCGCGGCGCGTAGCTGTGGCAAGCGTGCCGGACCGGCTCGGGGACGTGCTCGCGTACGTGCGCGACAAGCACGGCCGCTTCTGGCACGGACGCCCTGGCCCACGCGCGGCGCTCATGCCGGGGCTGCCGGAGGTGCTTGGGCGTGCGGCGGTCCATGCGGACCGCGCGCGCATGGGCCGTGGCCGGAGTCGGTGGATCACGAGGACCTGCACGGCGGCAACGCCATCGGCAGGGCCAACGAGGGCGTGGTGACCCACGACCGGGAGGAGGCGGTCGTCAGCTGCCTCCGCCACCCGCACGATAGGCTCCTACGTCACGGCGCAGAACGGGCGGCTGGCGGCGCGCCGGGGAAGAGCCGGGCCGCCGTCGCCGTTGGCCATTCCATCCTTTTTATGTATCGCCCACCACCCGCTCCGGCGCGGCAACAAGTATCACGACCTCGGGCCGCACCACTTCGACGTGCGCAAGCGCCATACGACCGAACACCCCTGGTCCGCTCCCTGGAAGAGCTGCGCTATAGGGTCTCCTTTGAACCTCAATCTTCAAAATCCACGAGGGTTCGCACTGCGCAACGCGGGGCCGGGGCGGGAGCCGCCTGCCGGGAGGTGGCAGCAGTCACCCCTGCGGTCGGTGCAGAGGAGCGGCCATCATCAATCATCATCGCGTAGGTGACGACCGCTTCCATGGACATGTCCCGGCTCTGGAACCACACCGCGGCAAAGCGACTCTCGCCGAGCGCGGCCCGGACGCAGCTCAGGTCACGCTCGTACACGGCCTGCTCGACGGGAAACCTGGCGTCTCCGATTGCCGCGCGGATCGCGGCAGCGGCAGAGAAGATCCGTGCGCCAGCTTCCGGCTGCCCCCGCATTGCGGCCACGCCGGCCAGGCCCTCCAGCGCTGCGACGACGGTAGGTTTGCGGGCCAGCGGCGTCGCGATGGCGAGGCTCTCCCGGAAGTGCTCCTGGGCGGAGGCCAACTGTCCCGCGGCCCGCGCGACGCGGCCCTGGGCGGCGAGCAACACCGCAACCTGCTCGCGTGCCCCCGCCTTCCGGGACCGGTCGAGGCCGTCCTCCAGAAGGGAGCGCGCCAGCGGCAAGTCGCCTGCCTGGCAGGCCGACAGTCCGAGACGGAGGTGCACACCCGTCCCCCCGCCACCGAGCGGCCGGAAGAGCGCGTGGCTTTGCTGGAACAGCGCCCAGGCCGCGGTCTCGTCGCCGCGGTGGCTCGCGAGCTCGCCGTGCAAGAGGAGGAGCTGGGCTATGGCCAGCACGTCGCCCGCCTCCCGGGCGTGCGCCAGGGCCTCTTCCAGCACCGGGTGGGCTGCCACGACGTCGCCCTGACGGAGCAGAACGCTGCCCAGCAACCAGAGCGACGACGCGGCTCGCTCCGCGTTGCCGCTGGTTCGCGCCAGGCGCAGCCGCTGTTCCGCGAGGGACTGCGCCTGGGCGTAGTCGCCGAGCGAGCGGGCGATCAGCCCGAGCGTGAGCAGGGGACTGGCCGTCGTGAGGCACTCCACCTCGGCCGACCCGAGCACCAGGCTCCGCTTCAGGAACGTGCGGGCCGCCGGAAGGTCGCCGTCCTGCCAAGCCAAATTGCCGGCAACGGCGAGTGCCTTGGCCTCCAGGCCAGCCGGGGTGCCCGCCTCGCTCGGGGCAGCAAGCAGCCGCGTGAGCCACGCCCGCCCCTCGGCGCTGCGGTTGCGCAAAGCCCAGAACCGGTACAGCGCGGCGCCCAACCGCAGGCCGGGCACGCGCTCGCCCCGTTCGATCAACCACCCCAGCGCCGCCCGAATGTTGGCGTACTCGCGTTCCAGCTGGTCGAGCCAGGCCACCTGGCTCGCCCCCTCCAGCTCTAGCTCCGCCCGCTCGGCGAGCGAAACGTAGTACAGGGCATGCCGCCGGCACGCGCTGTCGGTCTCGCCGCTGGTTTCGAGCTGTTCCAGGGCGTACTCACGGATCGTTGCCAGCACTTCGAATTGGAGGTCGTCGCCGGTGCCGCCGGTGCCTCCTGCGCCCAATGCGCGGCACAGGACGCTCTTGTCCAGCAACCCCTCCAGCCCCTCCAACAGGTCGACCTCCCACGTGCCGCGCTCGGAGGCGGGGGAGGAACCTCGTGCGCAGAGTTCCGAATCTGGGGCGACTGCCTCCACGGCGGCCAGGGAGAACTCTCCCACGAAGACCCCGAGGCGGCGGAAGAGCGCCTGTTCCGCGCCGGAGAGCAGGTCGTAGCTCCAGGCGATAGTGGCGCGCAGCGTCTGTTGCCGCAGCGGGGCGTCGTTCGGGCCACCGGTGAGCAGGGGCAACCGGCGCTCCAGACGGGCCACCAGGGCGGCCGGCGGCAGGAGGCGGACTCGGGCGGCGGCGAGCTCAATGGCCAGGGGCAACCCGTCCAGCTGGCGACAGACCTCGATCACGGCCGCTGCGTTCTCGGTGGTAAGGGCGAAGTCCGGCTGCGCCGCCTGGGCCCGTGCGACGAACAAAGCGACGGCGTCGACTGCCCGCAGGTCCTCGACGGTCGGCGGCCGCGTAGAGTCGGGCAGTTGCAGGGGCGGCACCGGGTACTCATGCTCGCCGGTGACGCGCAACACCGCCCGGGTAGTGACCAGCGCCTTGACGCGCGGGCACGCGGCCAGCAGCTCGTTCACCGCCGCGCCGGCGGCGGCGACGTGCTCGAAGTTGTCCAGCAGCAGCAGCAGCGCTTTATCGCGCAGGTGCTCCAGCAAGGCGTCGCGCATCGGCCGGCCCGCACCCTCCCGGACGCCCAGCGTGCGCCCGATGGCGGGAAGCACCAGGGCGGGGTCGCCCAGCGGCGCCAGGGGAACGAAAGCGGCGCCCTCGGGGAAGGCGTCGTGCAGCGCCGCTGCCGCGTGCAGCGCCAGTCGGGTCTTGCCCACGCCGCCGGGTCCGGTCAGCACCAGCAGCCGGAGGTCGTCCCGGCGCAGGCGCTCCCGCACAGCCAGCACCTCTCGCTCCCGCCCCACGAAGCTCGTGAGCGGCGCGGGGAGGCCGTGCGCAGCGGTCCCCGGACCACGGTCGGACGCTCCCGCCCCTACAGCCGCGCCAGGGGCCGCGCGGGCCGCCATCTCCAGTAGTGCGCGCTGGCGCGGCTGTAGGCGAAGCGCGGTGGCCAAGAGGGCAACGGTATCGTGGTGCGGCCGGCGGCTTACCCCTCGCTCGAGATCGCTGATGGCGCGGGCACTCAGCTGGGCCCGTTCGGCGAGCTGCTCGTGTGTGAGCCCCGCAGCCAGTCGGTGACGCCGGAGCAGCGCGGCGAAACTCGTCTCGCCGGCAGTTGGGAGTGCTTCTGCCGCTGCCATCCTGCGCTCCTGGCCGGCGCCTGGTCTCCGGCAGCGTACTACCGTGCTATCCGGCGACGGCCATCATAGCACCGCGTGGTCGAGACTGTGGGCGAATCGGTGACCTCCGCTCCTGGTAGCTGAGCTCGACTGTGAGTCTGGCCCGCCCGTTCCTCCTGGTGAGCGGCATCGGAAGCGCGTAGGCTTGCCCCATGACGAGACGCGGTGGTTTGTGCCGCCGTGCCGACGACCTCGTCCCACGGTTCAATGCGGGGTCGCTGAGCGCGATGGGCAAGAGGAGACCTTCGACGTGGCTCTATGAGCGTGCGGCGGGCCCGGCGCCCGCCGTTGACCATGATCTGGTGGGCATCCGCTACAGGAAGAGAGCTGCCTGCTATTGCTGAAAGCTTCCCAAGACCAACACTTCCCTAAAGGAGATCGTGATGCCCACTCTTCGCGGACAAACCACCGGGTCCGGAGCCGCCGGCGTGCTTGCAGAACGCAGCACGTTCAACGGCGTTTTGGCGCTCCCCATCACAGATGGTCACGCCCAACGTGGAGCGGCCCGGCGCGGGGGCGGATCGGGCGGATCGGCGGCAGGCACGGCCGGTTGGCTGGCCAGGCCGTTGGCGATCATGGCCCTGGTTGGCGCACTCGCGCCAACCACCGCCGTGGGCCAGGGTACCGGGCGGGCGTGGGAGGTGCAGGTGAGCGCGGTGGAGGAGGCGCTCGGTGGGGAGTTCGAGGCGATGGCGTACTTCCCCGGCTCGCTGGTGATTCACGCCGGGGACACCGTGCGTTGGCGCTTTGAGGCGGTGCACACCGTCACATTCCCTGCGGGCCGGCCGGCCCCCCCGCGCACCGTGCCGGGACCTGGACTGGGCGAGGCCACGCTCGGTCCGGTGCACTTCCCCGCGGGTGGGGCTGTGTACGACGGCAGCGAGCCAGTGAACTCGGGGCGCCCCCTGTTCGTGCCACCGGAGGCGTTCGCCTACGAACTGACCTTCCCGTTGCCAGGAGTCCACGGCTACGTGTGCCTCCTGCACCCGGGCATGCGCGGGGAGGTCACGGTGCTGCCCGCCGGGGCGCCGCTGCCCGAGACACCGGAGCAGGCCCGCGCGCGGGGCGAGGCGACCGTCGCGCCGCTGCTGGCGCTCGCCCGCGCAGACGCCGCCGCCGCCCGGCTTGAGGCGACGAGCGGGGTGCACGCAGCGCTGGCTGGCGTCGCTAACGGCAATGGCGCCAGCGCCAAGCTGTTCCTGCCGGGGGACCTGACGGTGAAGCGGGGCGACACGGTGGTGTGGACGCGCGCCGACGCCTTTGACTCGCACACGGTCACGTTCCCGGGACCGGGCAACGCCCCGCCAGCGTTCGTCGAGGTGCGCCCGCAGCCATCGGGGGAGTTCCTCTTCGTGCAGCCCGCGGCGTCACGCAGTCGGTCGCCCGGTAACAACTACGCAGGGGAGGGGCTGGCCAACTCGGGGATCCTCATGAGCCCGGGCGGAACCTACCTGCTCCGGTTTGATGCGCCGCCCGGCACCTACGAGTATCTGTGCCTGCTCCACCCCGAGATGAAGGGTTCCGTCACCGTCACCGGCTGATCAGCCGCACTTGATGTCGTGGCGGCTACCGGAAGCCCCTGCGCTCGCCCCAGGGCACGGCGAGCGCAGGGGCCTCAGACGGCTCCGGAAACGATGCCGCGTACATTACAAGGAGGTTGTCGCTATGCGCCCGCTGCTCGTCGCCACACCCATCGCTCTCCTGGGGCTCACCGCCGCGCTGGTCGCGTGGCTCCTCGTGCCCGGCGCACCCGCCGCGACCGCGTCCTCCGCCGCTCCCGCGCTGCGCGACTTCACGCTCATCGCCCAAGAGGTGGACTGGGAGCTCATGCCCGGCACCACCGTGCGGGCGTGGACCTACAACGGCACCATGCCGGGCCCGGAGCTGCGCGTCACCGAGGGCGACCTCGTCCGCGTCACCCTCGTCAACCGCCTACCCGTCCCCACCACCATCCACTGGCACGGCGTGGACGTCCCGACGCACATGGACGGCGTGCCGGGCCTCTCGCAACCGGCGGTGCAGTCCGGCGAGACGTTCGTCTACGAGTTCACCGCCACCAACCCCGGCACTCGCTGGTACCACACCCACCAGGACCCCGAGATCCAGACCCACCTCGGCCTCTACGGCTCGCTGATCATCGAGCCCAAGACGCCCCCTGCGGGCCAGCCCACGCACGACCGCGAGTTCACCTACCTGCTTAGCGAGTGGTCACTCGCCATGACGCCGGAGGTGGCGACCGGTCGGGCGTCGCTCCCCCACAGCGGCCCGGGCGCGCCCCACGCCAAGCAACCCGACTTCGACCTCTTCCTGATGAACGGCAAGGTGCACGACTCAATCCAGCCAATCACCTTCAAGCGAGGCGAGCGCATCCGGATTCGCGTGATCAACGCCGGCTCGCTCGTCCACACCATCCACCCGCACGGCCACTCGTTCAAGATCGTCGCCACCGACGGCAACCCCGTGCCGCCGGCGGCGCAGCTGACCAAGGATTCGGTCACCATCGGCCCGAGCGAGCGCTACGACCTCGAGTTCGTCGCCACCAACCCGGGCGTGTGGGCCTTTCACTGCCACATGGAGCACCACATGGCCAACGGCATGATGACCACCATCCGCTACGAGGGGAGCCAGCCCGCCGTGGCCGGCCCGCATCAGCACGCGGCACCGCCCGCCACGGCCGCCACGGCCGCAACGGCCCCGGCCCCCGCGCAAACGTACGTTGCCGCGGCCGGCGTGGCCACCCCCCATAAGGTTGTCATGACCGACAATCGCTATGCCCCTGGCGCCCTGACCGTGCCTACCGGCAGTACCGTCGCGTGGATCAACAACGGCACGAACCTGCATACCGCCAGCGCCTTCGACGGGAGTCTTGACAGTGGCGCGATTCCTACCGGCAGAGCTTCCACGTTCACGTTCACCAAGCCCGGCACTTACAGCTACTTTTGCCGCCAGCACCTCCTGAACGGCATGAGCGGCACTGTCACCATCGAGTAGCGCGTCCGACCGCACGACAACGCGGAGAGCGGGCATCCGGTCTTGGGCGGAATCCACGGGCCGCGGGCGCGGCACCCGGGTGTGAGAGTCACAGGGAATCTCCACCGTTCCGCGACACGGTGGCAGTACAGTGGGCGGGTCTCTTCGGAGCGAGGGGATCGGACGGTGGGGCACCCGGCCACCTCAGTCAGCCTCCACGCCGGGGCGTCCCACCGGCGGCGCGACCTCAGCCAGCATGCCCATACCTCCTCCTGCACCGTAGATGGCGCATCTAGCGGGCAGGTCCGTGCTCTCGCAGGGCACATCGCTCTCCGCTCAGCCAGGACGGCGCGTGGGGCAGGCGGCAGTTCAAGGGGCACCAAGCCGGGAACGCACAGGAGGGCCTCAGCTGTTCCAATCCCATCGTGACAGACGGACAGCTTATAGGAGCCCCCACAGGGGCTTTCCTCAGAACTCTACGGCCGCCCATGTGGGCGGCCTTTTTGTTTCCCACTATCCACCAGTACCGTGTTATGCTCGGTGCGCTACTGTGGATATCCCAGGCACCGTGGCGTTCGTGTTTGGCGCGCTGTCTATCGCCTTGCTGGCGCTCAGCTTCTGGCGCGTCACCCTCCAAGGCGAGTACAGCAAGCGGCCGCGTACCTGAGCTACTCCCCATCGCAGCCTCGACTCTGACCGGGGCAGCGCTTCCGCACCCCCC
>CADCTC010000187.1 GCA_902805635.1 uncultured Chloroflexota bacterium | reverse complement strand
GCTTCAACAACGCCGCCGGCACGGACGCGCTGGCGATGATGGCCGATATCCACCGGCGCGGCAACATGCCCCTGCCGCAGGGCGTGGGGCAGCTCGACCTGTTCGAGCAGCGCAAGCTGGTCTCGTTCGTCGGAGGCGGGTGGAACTTGAACCGGCTGGGGCAGCGAGACAACCCCGCGTTCAACGACCTGCGCCTGGCGCTGGCCCCGCAGAAGGACGCCAGCAAGCCCAGCTGGTGGGCGCAGAGCCACCAGATCGCGCTGCCCAAGCCGCAGAAGATGGACGACGCCAAGCGCGCGGCGGCGTTCGACTTCGCGCACTGGCTGGCGGAGAACTCGCTGGCGTGGGCGGAGGCCGGGCAGGTGCCCGCGAACCGGAAGGTGCTCACGTCCGACGCATTCCAGAAGAGCACGCACCCGGTGCACAAGCACCTGGCGACGTGGGTCAAGAACCTCCCGAGCGCCGGATTCATGCAGCTGCACCCCAAGCACGTGGATGTGGAGGACCAGCTGGCGCCCGTGCTGGCCAAGGCGGTCACCGGCCAGGTCTCGGCGCAGGCGGCGCTGGCGGAGGCCGACCAGCTCGTCAACACCATCCTCTCGCAGTAGGGCGGGGCGCTGGCGGGGCAGTCTTCGGCCCGGACGTGATGGCCGTGCCACCCTACGTCAGCTCATTGCACGTGTCACGACGGTGTGTAGCGCCCGCTGGACCAGGCTCCGGGCGAGCGGCAGCTTGTAGCCGTTGTGCGCCAGCGGCTGCGCGCCCTCGAGCGCCGCATCCGCTACCCGGCGCAGTAGCGTTTCGTCCGGCGCCTGCCCCACCAGCAGCTGCTCCGCCTCGGTAGCGCGCCACGGGACGTTCGCCACGCCCCCCAACACCAGGCGGCAGGCGGCGACGTTTCCGCGCTCGATGCGCACCGACGCCGCCACGCTGACCATCGCGAACGCCCACACCTTTCGATCCATCGCCTTGAGGTACGTGCTGCGCTCGCCCGCGTGTGGCGCCGAGATATGAATGGCCACGACCAGCTCGTCGTCGCTTACGACCGTCTCCGTACGCCGCTCATCCGTCGGTGCCGCGAAGAAGTCCTCCAGCGGAAGCGTGCGCTCGCCAGCGGGGCCGCGCAGCGTCACGCGCGCATTCAGCGCCAGCAGCGCCACCGGCGGGTCCGACGGATGCACCGCGACGCACGGGCTCTGGTCGAAGATGGCGTGCTGCTGGTTCTCTCCGTCGCGTGCCTGGCACTCGTCGCCGCCCTTGAGCCAGCAGTGGAACAGCTCGTTGCGGAAGTACCAGCAGCGCGGGCGCTGTAGGAGGTTGCCGCCCAGCGTCGCCATGTTGCGCAGCTGCGGCGTCGCCGCCAGCGCGCACGCATCGGCCAGGGCGGAGAAGCGCTCCCGGATGAAGGCGCTGGTTTCGATCTCCGCCAGCGTCGTGAGGGCGCCGATGCTGAGACCGTCCGGCATCTCACGGATACCCGACTGCAGCTCAGCCAGGTCCTTGACGTTCACTAACAGCGACGGGGTGGCGATCTCCGCCTTCATCAGCGTGAGCAGGTCGGTCCCACCCGCGAGTGCCTTGATGCCGGCGCCAACACCGTGTGCGGAGCCCGCCGTACCTTCCGTTCGCCCTGAGCTTGTCGAAGGGTGTGGTTCGACAGGGGCCCCCCTGAGCTCGCCGAAGGGCTCACCACGAACGGAGGGGTGCTCTTGCGCGCGGCCCAGCAGCCCGATCGCCTCGTCTGCACTGGGAGGGGTAACGTAGTCAAACTGTCTCATCGTCCCACCTCCTGCTGCGCCGCGAGCAGCTCGATCAGCTTGTGCCGTGAGATGGGGCCGTCCTTGATGCGGATGCCGACCGCGTCGTAGACCGCGCTGGCGATTGCCGGGGCGGTGGGGACCAGCGGCGGCTCGCCGATGCCCTTGGAGCCGGAGACGTTGGCCTCTGGGTCGGCCAGGTCCACGCGCACGTGCTCGATGGGCGGCACGTCGAGCACGGTGGGCACTTTGTATTCCTCCAGGTTTGCGTTCAGCACCACGCCGCGGGAATGGTCCACTACGCGCTCTTCGAAGAGCGCGAAGCCGATGCCCTGCGTCACGGCGCCTATCACCTGGCTGTCCACCATCGTCGGGTTCACGATCTTGCCGCAGTCGTGGCTAGCCACCACGCGCTGCACCGTCACCTCTCCCGTTTCGGTGTCCACCTCCACCTCCACGAACTGCGCGCCGAACGTGCGCACGCTCTTGTCCGTCGGGTTGGGCCCACGCACGCCGTGCCCCTGGATCATGTGCGGCGCGATGCGCTGCGTCACCTCCGCCACCGTCGCCGCGTGATCCGCCTCTCCCTCTATAAAGATCGCCCCGTCCTGCACGCGCAGGCGCAGCGGGTCCACCTCCAGGTACGTGCCCGCCGCCTGGAGCAGCTGCCGCTTGGCCGCGTCGGCCGCGTCGCGGATGGCCGGGCCGATCGTCGCTTGGGTCGCGCTGCCCGACGACACCGGTGCGTACGGTCCCTGGCCGGTGTCTCCCAGGTGCAGGCGCACCTGCTCCATCGGCAGCCCCAGCTCCTCCGCGGCCACCTGGGACAGTGCGGTGCGGGTGCCGGTCCCGATGTCCTGCGTCCCCGTCACCACGTCCGCCGTGCCGTCGGCGTTCAGCTTGACCCACGCGTAGCCGGGGGGATACCCGCTGCCACCCCACTCGTGCGCGGCCATGCCGATCCCCCGCCGCTTGCTGCCGCTGGCAGGCGGCTTCCGGTAGTCGCGCCAGCCGAATGCTTCGCTCGCCTTCTCGTAACACAGGCGCAGGCTCTGCGGCGTGGTGTACGGCTTGTCCCGCTTCTGGTCGCTCTCGGCGTAGTTCTTCAAGCGCAGGTCCAGCGGGTCCATGCCTAGCTCCCGCGCCAGCATGTCCATCGACTGCTCCAGCGCAAACGCCGCCTCCACGTACCCCGGGGCGCGGAACGCCACCGCCGGCCCCGTGTTGGCGTAGATCGGCAGCTGCTCGGTGCGCAGGTTGGGGATCTTGTAGAGGCGCTGGTAGAGCCCCGGCGTATTGCTGCCCTCGCCGCCCACCATGTGCGCGCCGACCGACTGTTCGATCTTTACCGACAGCGCCGTGATCGTGCCGTCGCGCCTGGCGCCCAGGCGCACGTGCTGGCGTGTCGGGTTGCGGTTCCCCGCCGCCAGGTTCTCCGCCTCGCGGTCCAGCATCAGCTGCACCGGGCGGCTCGATCCCTTCGAGAGCAGCGCGGCGATGACGGTGTGCTTCCAGGCAATCTGCTTGCTGCCGAAGCCGCCGCCCATGTACTGCTTGATGACGCGCACGCGGTGCTCCGGGAGCTTGAGCTTCTCGGCCACTTCCTGGCGCACGTCGAAGATGCTCTGCGTCGACTCCCACATGGTGAGCTGGTCACCCTCCCACGACGCGACGCAGCCGTGTGGCTCCATGCAGTTGTGCAGCGCCGTCTGCGTCGTGAACACCTCGTCCACGATCACCTCCGCCTCGCGGAAGCCCGCCTCCACGTCGCCGCGCTCGGACACCTGCGGATCGTCCTGCAGGTTGCCGTGCCGCCCCTCCTTGGAGTCGGGTCGCAGGCGCGGCGCGTCCGGCTCGAGTGCTCTCGTGAAGTCCGTCACGAACGGCAGGACCTCGTACTCCACGTCGACCAGCCGTAAGGCGTCGCGCGCGATGTCCTCGCTGTCCGCCGCCACCGCCGCCACCTCTTCGCCGACGTAGCGCAGCGTCGTATCGAAGAGGAGGCTGTCTTTGAACCACTCGATCTCGGGCGCATTCGCGGACGAGAGGACGGCGCGCACGCCGAACAACGCCTCCGCCTGGGTGGTGTCGATGCGCTTGATGCGCGCGTGCGGGTGCGGGCAGCGCAGCACCTTGGCGTACAGCATCCCCGGCAGGTGCATGTCGTACGAGTAGCGCGCGCGCCCGGTGACCTTCTCTTCCCCCTCCACGCGCGGGTGCGGCTTGCCGACGACGGTGAGGACCGTGTCCTGCCCCCAGCGCGGTAGGTGCTCGCGCTCGACGACCTCGTACTCCCCCTCCTTGCCCTCACCTGAGCGCAGGATGTCGATGTGCATCGACGTCATCGCGCCGCTCCCTGCTGTTCAGCTTGCTGTTCGTCCTGCTGTTCCTCCGCTAGCAGCTCCGCCGCGCGCTTGCCCGCGCGGACGATGTTCAGGTACGCGCCGCAGCGGCATAGGTTGCCCGTGACCGCGCGGTGGAGCTCCTCGTCGGACGGGTGCGGGTTCTCGTTCAGTAGCGCGCGGATGCTGACGATCTGCCCCGGCGTGCAGAAGCCGCACTGAAAGGCGTCCATCTCCACGAAGGCGCGCTGTACCGGATCCAGCCTGCCATCCTGCGCGAGCCCCTCGATGGTCGTCACCGGCTTCCGCTCGCAGTCCGCTGCCAGCACCAGGCACGAGTACACCGCCTTCCCCTCCAGGAGTACGGTGCAGGCGCCGCAGTCGCCCATGTCGCAGACCTTCTTGGTGCCGGTCAGGTGCAGGTCGGCGCGTAGCGCGTCCAGCAGCGTGCGCCGCGGCTCGATCTGCAGCGCGTGCTCGGTTTCGTTCACGCGCAGCCGGACCGGGCGGGTGACGCTGCCGGGGCTGGTGGGCGCGGCTGGAGTTGACGTCGTCATATGCGAAACGCTTAAGGCTGCAATCGGCGTACCATGAGGCGGCCGGTGACGGGAGTCACACGCCACCGGAGAAGGGCGGCGCAGCGCGTGACGCACCAGGGCGACGGCAGAGAAGTTGGGGTACGATGGGTGGTAGCGGTTGCCGCGGAGTGACCTCCAGGTGGAGGCACGGGAACCAGTCGCCGGCAGCCGAGCGGCAGAGGACACGAGGCGTGAGAAGGAGCCAGGTCATGTGGAACAAAGGCTGGAGTCGCAGGTCTGTGCTGGAGGCAACCGGGACAGGGATCGGCATTGCGCTTGCGGCGGCGTGCGCGCCGGGCGGGGGAACCGGCGGCCAGGCGCCTGCCGCCGGCCTGAAGTCCGGAGTGAAGGTGTCGTTCGCGTTCTCCACCGCGGCCGATCAGGCATCGGTCATGACGCGCGCGGCACAGGCGGTGCCGCAGAAGTTCCCTGGAGTGACGGCCGAGTTCGTCAATACGCAGGGACAGAATCACATGGACAAGGTCACGACCGCGATGGCGAGCGGGACCCCCATCGATGTCTTCACGCTCAACCCCGGCGATATGGTGCCGTTCGCGGACAAGGGGCAGGTGCGCGCCATTGATGACCTCATCCGGCGCGACAAGTACGACGTGACCGACTTCTTCGAGAAGTGCTTCGACCAATACAAGTGGAAGGGCAAGAGCCACGCGCTTCCGCGTGGGTTCGGCAACCAGGACATCTACTACAGCACGTCGCTGTGGGACAGCGCCGGGATCAAGCGCCCGTCCTACGATTGGAACGCCAAAGACTGGACGGCGCAGGAGTTCCTGGACGCGACGCTGCGGCTCAGCCGTATGCCGGGCACCGCCGGGAGCACGGGAGCGGGGGTGTGGGGCTGGAACCAGGGGACGGGACTGCGGCAGTGGGCGCCGTGGGTCTGGATGTTTGGCGGGGACATCCTGAACAAGGACGCCACGTTGTGCATCCTGGACCAGGCGCCGGCGGTGGAAGGGCTGCAATTCCTGCATGACCTGATGCACAAGCACAAGGTCATGCCGCCGCCGTCGGCACGCCTGAACACGCTGACAGCGATGGGCAATGGCCAGCTGGGCATGGCGATGGGCATCCCGGCGGAAGTGGGACGCTTCCGCCAGATCCAGGGGCTGGCGTTCGATCTCGCGCCGATGCCAAAGCAGGTGACCCGCATGACCAGCGGTGGCGGCATCGCGTGGCACATGGCGGCCGGCACGCCGCACGTCAACGAAGCCTGGGAGGTCCAGAAGTGGATCGCGTCCAAAGACGTGCAGATGTGGGAGTGTGAGGTGGGAGGCACGGCGCCTCCACGCAAAAGCGTGATCAAGAGCCCGTGCTTCAACGACCGGACGTCTCAGCCCAAGGGGCTCGACGTCTTCCTCCAGGCGCCCGAGTTCGTGCACACCGACCCACAGGCGCTCGGATGGGCCGAGGCCGAGGAGATCGTCACCACCGGGCTGGCATCTCTGTGGGACGGGTCGAAGACGGCGCGCCAGATCGTGCAGGACGTGGTCCCGCAGGTCAACCGGCTGCTCAAGGAGCGGGCGAGCAAGTAGCGCTCGTAGCGTTGTCTCCTCGGCTGACCGAACGCGCCGAGGCGACGGTCGCGCTCGCTTCCGAAGAGGCCCTCACGCTTGGACACACCTATGTCGGCGTGGAACACCTCCTGCTGGGCATCCTTCGGGCCGACGCAGGGGCGGGATATCGAGCACTTCAACGCAGCGGCGTGACCTACCCCGCGGCGCGCGCCGTGCGGCAGCGCCACATCGACGCGATGCGGCGAAACGGCTAACTGGCCGTCCGCTTTCGAAGAATACGGCACCCGGTGTACCGCCGCCAGCACGCGCCTGCGCGATGTTCTGGCAAGATGGGTGCGGTGATCCATCCGGCACCTCTGATCGCCGACGTCCTGAGCACATTCGGCCTTGGTGCCCCGCGTGCCCCCTCTGCGGACGTGGTGGAGGCCGCACGCGGCGAGGGCGGGCGCATCTTCCGCGTGGAGACGTCGACGGGCACCTGGGCGCTGAAGGAGCTCTTCGCTCCTGGAGAGGCAGGCGACGTCGAACTGCAAGCGTCGCTCATGGCCGCAGCGGCGGGCGCAGGCGTTCGGGTCCCCCAGGTCGTGCGCTCGACAGCCGGAGCGGTCCTCGCGGCCGTGGGAGGCGGCACGTGGCGTGTGTTCGAGTGGATAGACGTCGCGGGTGTGGCGGAAGCGGAGGCCGCCGGAGCCGCCCTGGCGCGCCTGCACCACGCCTCATGGCCATCGGACGAGCCATTGGACCCGTGGTTCTTCCGCCGCACGGAGGGCGGCTCGTGGCAGGAGCTCGCTGCGCGGAGCCGGGGCCACGTCTGGGAGCCGCTGCTGCGGCCGCTAGTCCCCGCGCTGACCGCGCTGGATGTGGTGGCGGAGAATGCGGAGATGCCGCCGTGCCTCGTGTGCCACCGCGACTTCCACGAGAGCAACGTGGTGATCGACCGCCGGCAGCGGGTGGTGGTGCTGGACTGGGAGAACTGCGGACCGCTGGCGCCCGAGCGCGAGGTCGGGTGCGCTCTGGCGTTGCTCGAAGACGCAGGCGAGGCCAGGCAATTCCTCGACGGGTACCGGCGCGCGGGCGGCGTGTTCGAGCCTCGCGGGCTGGACACGTTCGCGACGGCGGCCGCCGTCTGGGGGAACTACCTCGGGCTGTGCGTCACGCGGGCGCTGACAGGAGACTCCAGATCGCAAGGCATCGCGGAAGTGATGCTCCGGTCGGCAGTCACGCCGAGCGGGCTGCGCAGACTGCTGCACACCGCGACGCTGTAGTCGGGCGTTGCAGGCTTCACTGACGGGGCTGCGCATCCTGCGGTGCGTCCCAAGTACCCACACGCGATAGCCATGACTCGATAACCGAGGGTTCCCAGAAGCCAGCAGCCTGGTGCGAAACGCCCCACGCAGAGTGGTCCGCGGCGGGCACTCCGTAGCGCCGGTGGGCGGGCGGCGTTTGCCTCCGACCGGCGCTGGCAGGAGTACCCAACGCGCTGGGCCTGTAGCGGCCGGTGGGGGATCTGGAGGGCGCCGCAAGGGGCGTGGCGCCGTCCCCAGCCGCTGGCGGCGAGGTAGCGCTTGAGGTTTTGGCCCGCCGCGACGAGCAGCGCCTCGGTGTTGACCTTCGGGAGGCCGCGCAGGCGGAACGTGCGGAGGCCGTGCCACTGCTTGGCCTCGCCGAAGAGCGGCTCGACCCACACCGCCCGCTTGCGCATGGCTTTCTTGTAGGCCCCAGTCCGGTGGTAGGCGCGCACCCGGTCGAGGTACTCGGCGTGGAAGGAGCGCCGGACCTGCCGGCCGCGCGGACTGGCGGTGCACGCGGCGTGTACAGGGCAGGCGTTGCAGGTGGCGGCGTCGGCGCGGTAGACGACCACCTCGTCCTCGTACTTGGCGGTGCGCCGCCGCAGCGGGTGGCCCTCGGGGCAGCGGTACGCGTCGCGCTCGGGCACGTAGGCGAAGCGGGAGGCGCCATAGAAAGGAGTGCGCGACTCGAAGTTGGGCAGCGGCACGTAGGCGCGGATGCCCGCGTCCTCCAGGGTGCGGATGTTCTCGATGGTGCCGTAGGTCGTGTCG
>CADCTC010000186.1 GCA_902805635.1 uncultured Chloroflexota bacterium | reverse complement strand
GCCATCCGACCTGGGCGAAGAGGATGTGCTGCTCTGCGTCGTTCCGCGCGATACCACCATAGAGGACGCGCAGGACACCCAAAGCGCACGTGATCCCGAAGCACTCTACGCCTGGTGCCGCGAGCGCCTGGCGCCGTTCATGCTGCCGCGCTACATCCTCTATATGGACGCGCTGCCCAAGACCGCCACGCAGCGCGTGCGCAAGTTCCTGCTGGCAGAGCGCGGCGCTGCCGGCGCGTGGGACCGCCGACAGGGCCAACAGGGCCGCAATAGCCAGCAGGGGCGGCAGGGGCGGCAGGGGCGGCATTGACCGGGTGGGGCAGTTGAGGCAGAGATGGACATGCGTCCGTATGCAAAGTGAGCGGCGTACATGAGTGCGATGCCTCCATCCGCCGCCGGTCCGCTGCGTCGCGCTGTGATCACCGGGATGGGCGCGGTCACGCCGCTGGGACTGTCGATGCCGGAGACATGGCGCCGCCTGGTGGCCGGTGAGAGTGGCATTGGGCCCATCACGCTCTTCGACGCTGCCGCCGCGGGCACGGAGACACGGATCGCCGGTGAGGTGAAGGGCTTCGACCCCGGCGCGTTCATGGACGCGAAGGCCGCCCGGCGTATGGATCGCTTTACGCAGCTTGCCGTCGCCGCCGCCGGCATGGCGCTGCACGACGCACGCTTCACCATCGACGACTCCAACCGCGACGACGTCGCCGTGCTGGTCGCCACCGGCGCAGGCGGCCTGGCCAGCATCACCCAGACCGAGCACGTGCTGGTAGAGCGCGGGCCGAAGCGCGTCAGCCCGTTCTCCGTGCCGATGCTGATGTCCAACGCCGCCGCGGGGCAGATCGGCATCCAGTTCGGCGCGCGCGGCATGGGCGGCGCCTTCGTCTCCGCCTGCGCCAGCGCCAACGACGCCATTGGGCTGGCCCTGATGGCCATCCAGACCGGGCGCGCCACTGCCGTCATTGCCGGCGCCAGCGAAGCGTGCGTTACGCCGCTGTGCATTGCCTGCTTCGATCAGGCCGGCGCCCTTTCCAAGACGCACAATGAGGACCCGACGACGGCGTCGCGCCCCTTCGACAAGAACCGCGATGGGTTCGTGCTATCGGAAGCGGCCACCGTGCTGATCGTGGAGGAGCTGGACGCTGCGAGGGCACGCGGCGCCACCATCTGGGCCGAGCTGGCGGGCTACGGCGCGAGCATGGACGCCTTTCACCTCACGGCGCCACCACCGGATGGCGAGGGCGCGGTGCGCGCCATGCGTGCTGCACTACGGTCAGCCGGCATGCGCTCAGACGACGTGGACTACGTCAGCGCGCACGGCACCAGCACGCCGCTGAACGACAAGACCGAGACGCTTGCCATCCGCACCGTCTTCGGCGCGCACGCGGACCGGCTGCTGGTCAGCAGCATCAAGAGCATGGTGGGCCACTCTGCCGGCGCGTGCGGCGCGCTGGAAGCCGCCGCGTGTGCGTACACCATCCGAGAGGGAATCGTGCCGCCGACCATCAACTACGGTACCCCCGATCCCGACTGCGACCTGGACTACGTCCCGAACCAAGCGCGGCGCGTCCCCGTGCGGACGGCACTCTCTAATTCCTTCGGCTTCGGCGGCCACAACTCGTGCCTGGTGCTGCGGGCCGTGGAGTGACCGGCGCCGATAGTGGAACTGGCACTGTCGGTGGGGCCGGCGCCGCGCTGGGGGCAAACGTGCTGCTGCGCGTTGCCGGGCAGGCGGCGGGGCTGGCGCTCACGCGGCGGCTGGCGCAGCTGGCGGTGGGGCCGGTGGAAGTGGGGCTGCTTGCTGGTGTCGCAGATGCCGTGGAGCTCGTCGTGGCGCTGCCGGCCGGCGCGCTGAGCGACCGCTGGGGACGTAGACCGCTGCTCCTGGCCGGCGGCGCCATCGGCGCGGTGGGGCTACTGGTCACCGGCCTGGCGGGCACGCTACCGCTGCTCCTATTGGGGCGAGCGCTGCAGGGACTGGGCACCGGCTGCACCGTCCCGCCACTGCTCGGCTGGTTCTCAGATGTCACGGCATCGCGCGGCGCACGCGGCCGGGCAGGCGTCATGTCCGGGGTGGGCGCCGGCACTGCTGCCGGGCTGCTCCTGGGCACGGTGCTGGGCAGCCTGCTCTGGACACAACTCGGCACGAGCGCCTTCTCCGTACTCGCCGTGGCGTTCGTCGCTGCCACTACACTGTTCGTACGAGCGCCGGCGGTGGGGATGACGCCGTCGTCTGCGTCGTCTGCGTCGTCTGCGTCGTCTGCGTCGTCGCGGCCGGCGGAGCTCGGCCGGTTGCTGGCGGACGTGCCAGAAGCGCTGCGCGCGCCGGGATTGGTGCGCCTGCTCAGCGCCTGGCTGTTGCTCAACGCGGTGGTTGGGCTGTGGTTGACCCACGCCGTCTACCAGCTGGACGCACCGGCGCCAGACGCGGCGCAGTTCCTGGTGGGTCGGCTTCATGGCGGCACGCTGGACCTTGTGCTCGGCGCGTGGATGCTGCTCTTCATCGCCGGCTCGCTGGCCTGGGGGCCGGCGCTGCCGCGCCTGGGTGAGTGGCGTGCTATGCGCGTGGCGCTCGGTGGCATGCTGCTCGTCTGCGTGGCGCTTGTCGCCCTGAATGCGCCCGGTCTGTCGGACGCGGCGCGCTGGCTCGCGCTGGCGCCGTTCTGCGTGGGAGTGCTGCTGGAGGCTGGGTTCGCACCGGCTGCGCTGTCGCAGCTCGCGGCCGGTGCGGTGCAGGTGCATCGCGGGTTGACCATGGCGCTCTACTCGGTCGCATTCGGCGCCGGCAGTCTGCTCGGCAACTGGGCCGGCGGGCCCTTTGCGGCGGCGTGGGCCATGAACGGCATCATCGCCGCCACAGCCATCATGGCAGGTCTGGCGCTGGCCGTGCTGAGCGTACGGTCTGAGAGGGGAATGGTGGATGCCTGACTTTGACGTACTGGCGATCGGCGGTGGCGCCGCAGGGCTGACCATCGCCGTTGGCGGTACGCTCATTGGCTTCAAAGCGGCGCTGGTGGAGCGCCACCGCGTGGGCGGCGAGTGTACGTGGACCGGCTGCGTGCCGAGCAAGGCCATCCTGCACACGGCGGATGTAGCCGCCGCCGCGCGTGTGGCGGCTGCTTGGAGCGTGGACGGCGCACCGCCACCGCCCCAACTGGACTTCGCCAAGGTGCGCGCGCACGTACACGGCGCCCGTGACCAGATCGCGCGCACCGAAACGCCGGAGCACCTGCGCGGGGAAGGCATCGCCGTGCTCCAGGGCAGCGCCCGGCTGGTGGCGCCCGGCGTGGTGGAGGTGGACGGACGCAGCGTGACGGCTCGCCATATCGTCATTTGCAGCGGCTCCTATCCGGCGGTACCGGACGTTCCCGGCCTCGCCGAGACGCGCACCTTCACCAACGAGACGATCTTCGACGACTTGGAGAGTCTCCCAGCGCGCCTGGCCGTGGTCGGAGGAGGCCCCATCGGTTGCGAGCTCGCCCAGGCATTTGCTCGCCTGGGCAGCCGCGTCACGCTGATCCAGTCACGGGATCGCCTGTTGCCGCGCGAAGAGCCAGCGGTCAGCCCCATCCTGCGGGCCGCGCTCGAGCGCGACGGGGTTACGGTGCTCACCGACGCCAGGCTCATGCGTGCCACACCGGCAGCGGACGGCGGCCGTGGCGCGACGCTTTCTCTGGAGGGAAGGGCCGACGTTGCAGCCGATGCAGTGCTTATCGCTACCGGCCGGCGCGCACGTGTCCAGGGCTTCGGGCTCGAAGAAGCCGGCGTGACGCTGGGGCACGATGGTATCCAGGTGGACGACCATCTCCAGACCAGCGTGCCGGGCGTCTGGGCCATCGGCGACTGCGTGGGTCCCTACCGCTTCACCCATGTGGCAGAGATGCACGGGCGTGTGGTGCTGCGCAACATCCTCTTTCCCTGGCGCAAGCAGAAGGTGGACTACTCGGCCATCCCCTGGTGTACCTTTACCGACCCTGAGGTGGGCCGGGTCGGCCTGACCGAGGATGAAGCGCGCCGGCGGTACGGGAGCTCGGTGCATAGCACCACGTTGCCGATGTCGCGTATCGACCGCGCGGTGGCGGAAGGCGCCACCGACGGGTTCATCAAGCTGGTGGCGCGCAAGCGAAAGCTGCTCGGCGCGCACGTCGTCGGCCCAGCAGCGGGCGAGCTCACGCAACAGGCCGCGCTGGTGATGAGCCGTGGCCTTCCCGTATCCGCGCTGAGCATGGTTACCGTTTATCCCGCGATCTCGTATGGCCTGCACCAGGCGGCCGACCGCCTCGCGGGACAGCATTTCAAGCGCAACGCGTTGCTTCAAGGCGCCGCCGGAGTCATCCGCCGTCTTGCTCTGCGGTAGGTCGGCCCGGCGCGCACTGGTTCTGCTCGACTTGCGGCCCGGCTGCGCCATCGCGCGGGCGCTGGCGGCCGCGTGCGATGCACTGCCGGGTCGGGACCACTGTAGGTCGTCCGGATCGCCGAACACGCGCCATGCGTTCGAGGCCGCTTGCGCACCGGGCGGTGGGAGTTCTCGGCCCGGTTGTTGAGCCCCTTGTGGCGCCGGTGCTCCACCCCGGGCAGCACCCGCCTGAGCGCGGGCGGGTAGCTGGCCAGCTTGTCCGTGACCACCACCCGCGGCGCACGCTCCTCCCCATCCAGCACGCGGCGCAGGAACCGCTCCGCTGCCTCCTGGTTGCGGCGCTCCTGGACCAGGATGTCGAGTACGAGCCCGTCCTGGTCGACCGCCCGCCACAGCCAGTGCTTCTTCCCCTTGATCTTGAGCTGCACCTCATCCAGGTGCCACTTGCCGCCCGCACGGCGCCGGTGGCGGCGCAGCCGGGCCGCGACCGCAGGGCCGAACGTGCGGCACCACAGCCGGACGGCGTCGTAGCTGACCCCGACGCCGCGCTCGGCCAGCAGGTCCTCGATGTCCCGGTGGCTCAGGGGGAACCGGTAATAGAGCCACACCGCGTAGCTGATGATCTCGGCGGGAAAGCGGTAGCCCCGGTAAATGGGATTGCGGGCGGGCGAAGTAGGCACCAACTGATCCTACGGGAACAGCGCCGCTCAACTTGACAATGCCATTGTATTGATCCCATGGCCCGCCCCGTGCATATATGTTGTTGCCCACGCACGGGGGGGCTGCGGGGAAGTACGGCGGGAGCAAGGGCACAGGTGACAGACGCGAAGCACAATGCGCGAGTAGCGCCGCGCCCGCTGACCGGCAAGGAGCTGTTGGTCCTCCGCGCGGCGCTACTCTCGCGCCCAGGTCATAGCACTCCTGGGGGTGCCGACGACGCTCTTTGAAGAGATTGAGCGGTCAGTCTGCGCGCTGCTTGGAGTGGCCGCGACCGAGGATGCTGTCGAACTCGCCCGGCACCGCCGCCTGATCATCTAGCGTCCCCTCCGGCGGCTGGATGGTGGCGATCTGAGCCAGCAGCTCAGTAACGCGCAGATCGAGCGCATCAATGCGCGAACGCACCAGCGGGGTATCGGGCCCGGCGAGTAGCGCCTGCCGCTCCGACAGGGCCGCCTGTACCCGCGTCAGCAGATCCCGCACTGCGGACGGCTGACCGCTCACGCCGCAGCGGGGTGTCATTGCCGCGCGCATCGTATCACTTACCCTGCAGTATGCGCGATGCGGGGCCGGGGTGGCGCCGCATCGCGCATTTCTCCACACGTTCTCCAAAGGTTCTCCACCACACGCGGCGTCCTACTCGGCAGGCAGTGGGCGTGGGCGGAAGGCATCGGCCAGCCGGCCCGCGCTGCGCGTAAGGGCGGCCGTCCGCCAGTCCCACACCTGGGGCGGCCAGAACTCCCGGAACAACGCGGCGTGCCCGTGACTCAGCGCCTGAGCGGTGAGGTGCGCCAGCACGTTCGTCGCTGCTGCCGCCCCCCAACGCCGGACGCGCCCCACCACACGCTTTGCCGGTCGTCCCGCCACATCGGGATGGATGCCCGTGCAGCTGTGTCGGTGGACGATCCAGTAGCGTTCCTCGGGCATATCCTTGCAGTGTGCCGGCTCGCGGGGAGCCCCGATGTTGCGCCGCCGTGGTGCGGCGGTAGTGGTTGCACCTGCCGTCGATAGTTAACGAACGGTAGCCGCCATCACCGCCCGGCCGCGGCGGCTGTGTATTTTCTCCACCACACGCGCCGTCCTGAATCCCGCGGCGGCCATAGCGGGAGTTCGTTCGCCTACCAGCAGGGGCGCCGCTCCTTGGATGTGGCTCAACGGATGTGGCTCAACGCCGTCGCCACCAAACGGGCTACGGCAGCACGGGGGGCGGCCGGGGAGGCGTTGTAGCCAGCATGGTCACGACGCCTCCCCGGCCCTCCCGCCCCGCCACACCGCTGCTGGGTGCCTCTTCGGGTCCAATGACCCTGGCCGATTTGGATGCCACGTCGGCCGCACACCTGCGCGCGTGCCTGTGGTGCTACCGCTTCTACACGCAGGGCGTCGGCACCGAGGGATGGAAGATCGCTGACGCGACGCTGGTCGGAACAAGCACAGGCCCCAGCACCGCAGCGGTCTCTGCCGCCCCTGACTGCGCCGCGTGCGAGCACGCGGCGCAATACCTGTGGCTCTTCCTCACCCGCAGGGTGGATGGGCAGAACGAGGAGCTGGGCCTGGCGGTGTGCCGCGCGTGCGGTCACGTCGAGCCCCTGGCGGTGGGGGCGCCACGAGCGGCGTGGCGCCCCCACCGCCAGAGCCTCGCCCACCAGCAGCGCGTCGGCGACGCTGGTGGGCGGCACGGTAAGGACGAGATCCACAGCAGCGACAGCACTCCCACCGGCCACGCACAGCAGGCGCACGCCAGCCGCCAGACAGCAGCACGCCCCGCTGCTCGGCGGGGCGTGCTGCGGAGTGATGAAGGTGTGAGGGTGCCTTAACGGTCGGCGGTGCAGTGGAGGACACTTCCCTCCCCGCCGCCCAAGTCAGGTATCTGGGGCGCGCGTGGTGGTCGTAGCGCGGAACGGTGGCGCAATGGTGGAGGTTGTGCCCGCCGTTCCAAGAGCGACTCCAATCCTCCACTACACGCGCCGTCCTGAGTCCCGCGGCCGCCCACCAGCAGCACGCCCCACCGATGGACTGGCATCAGCGCCGCGGAGGAACGCGCGAGCAGGTTCCCGCCACGTACCGCACTCCGAAACGGAACTGGAACGCGGCGCCACTATCCCTGGCCCTGCGGCGGCGTTAGGTACCTCGCCGGCAAGCAGGCGCCGGCGGCACGTGCGCGGAAAGGGAAACAGCCGTGACGCAGTTCTGGGACCGGCAGCTGGACGACCACGACAACCGCCGCCACAACATGGAGGACGCCGGTCGCCAGTCAGCGCAGGAGCGCACATGCCCCGCTTGCGGCCGAGAGAGCGCGCTGAAGCGGACGCTTGACACTGACGGCTCCCTCAATCTGGTGTGCCAGCGGGAGCAGTGCGGCTACCGGCGGGTAGTGCCGCTGGAAGACCTGACAGACCTCTTTTCTCCCACCTCAGCAGCCAGATAGCAGCACGCCCCGCCGAGAAGCGGAGCCGGTGCACCAGGGCCGTGGGGTCGCTTGTGCATCTTGCACAAGCGGACGCTCGAAAGGTTCGGCCGGTCTGCACGAACCGTGGGGTGGTGGAGCAGACCTACTATCTTGGCGTACCCCACATAGCGAGGGAGAGGGACAGAGAGCGGCAAGCGTGCGTTGTTGTGCGTGCGGTCGTGGTGCCGGTGCGGAGGGAACCTAAGCCACTCCGGGGAACGACGCCAGGGCGCAGGCCACCAGCCACACCACGACGGCACCCGCGCCGCCGCAGGCCGCCATTTCGCTCCACGAGACCAGAGGCTTCATTACTAGGCTGAACGGCCCAACGGTGACTCCGTTCCTCCATCACGCGCGCCGTCCCGAGTGGCTCCCGCCCGCTACGACGCACTACCCCTCTTTTCGACGGTTCCGCAACATTCACGTAACCAGGCGCACGTACCGTCAGTGATAGGGCGTGGGGACCGGCCACAGCACCAAATGGGGATCCGCATGAGCACACCACCTGACATCCTGCCTGACGGCCACGGGGCCCCATCCATCTCGCTGACCGGCCGTGAGCTGCTCGTGCTCCAACTGCTGGGCGTGGGCTACCCGCGGCAGCAAATCGCCGGCCTCGTGTGGATGACGGCAGCCGCACTAGCGCAATTAGAGCAGTCAGCCTGCACGGCGCTCAGCGTCGCCACGACCGAGGAAGCGGTCGAACTCGCCCGGCGGCGCCGCCTCATCCTCTAGCACCGCAGCCGGCGGATACAGCTGCGTGAGCCGGTCCAGCAGGTCGGC
>CADCTC010000185.1 GCA_902805635.1 uncultured Chloroflexota bacterium | reverse complement strand
AGGTCGATCCCGATCACCGGGGCCGCCCCGGCGGCCCGCGCCAGTTGGCCCAGTAGTTGCCCCACCACCCCCTGCCCCATCACCGCGCATGACTCGCCCAGCTGGAAGGTCACCTTGCGCATGCCGTGCAGCGCCACCGACCCCAGGATGGCGAACACCGCCTGCTCGTCGGTCACCCCGTCCGGCACTTTCTCGATGTACTGCGGCGCCCGCTGCCCCGCGATGGGCGCCAGCCGGTTGGGGTCCAGGTCCACCAGCGTGTGCGTCCCGTGCCGCCCCATCGTCAGCACCCGGTCTCCCGGCGCCACGTCCTTTACCTCGGCGCCGACCGCTTCCACCACCCCCACGCCGGAGTAGCCGACCCGCGCCGGATAGCGGCTTCCACCACCGCTCCCCTCGCGCAGGTTCAGCAGGGCCTTCACCTCGGTCCCTGCGCTGACCAGCGTGCGCGTCTGGCGCACCAATACTTGTAGAGGCCCCGGGTCCGGCAGATCGAAGCTCTCGATCTCCACCTTCTCCGGCCCCGTGAACACCACGCCACGCCCTTTTACTCCCACAAGTCACCCTTTCCGTGTGCTGTCAGCTCTGTCAATAGCGTGCCCCGTAGTCCTTGAACATCCGCCGTCATCCAGAGCGGACAACCGAGCACCCGCGGAGCGGGAGCGCACGGCGTCAGGGGGTGGCGCAGAGGGGCGAGGGACCCGAGCGGCCTGGCTGGCTGCTGGCGTGCTGGCCGCCGATGACTTGACCACTCCCAGACTGTCTCTTGCCGTCTCAGCTCCCCCGCGTCTGCGCAAAGACCGTGTCCGCTTGGCGCGCCGCCTCGTCCAGCGCCGCCTTCGGCGCAGCCTCGCCGCTTAGCACCCGCCCGATCGCCTGCGCCAGGGCATTGCGTGCGTCGGTCCACCCTGCGACGCCCGGGTAGGTCGAGCCGTTCTTCGCCGCCTCCAGGTGCGTCTGCAGCACCGGCTTTTCCTTCAAGCGCGCTTGCCACTCCGGCCGCGCCGCGGCAGCCTCGTGCGTCGGCAGCCGGCTCTGGTCCAGCGACCAGCGCGCCAGCGTCTCCGGCTGCGCCGCCACCCGCAGGAACGTCCGCGCCCCCTCCATCTGCGGCGCCCCCTTCGGGATGAACCACCCGAAGCCCGACTGGTGCGCCGCCAGCCGCTTCTTGCGCGGCGGCAGCACCGTCTGCCACCGGAAGGACAGCGTCTGCTCCAGCCGCTGGAGGTCCTCCAGCTCATACGGCAGCATCGCCGCGCCGCCGTCCTTGCCCAGAGAGAACCCGCGCGACTCAGCGGTCAGCCCGCCGCCGGCCGTCCAGGTGTCTGGCCACGGCCACGGCGACACCTGCCTCCGCCGCACCATGTCCACCATCCACTCCAGCGCCGCCTGCCCTTCCGGACTGTTAAACGCCGCCTTTTCGCGCGCCGCGTCAAGCCAGCTCCCGCCGAAGCTGTGCAGGATCGCGTTGAAGTGGTTGGTGGCGATAGTGTCGGCCTTGCCCGGCGCGATGCAGCCCCACTGCGTCGTGTCTGGGCCACGCACCGTCAGCTTGGTCGCGTAGTCCGCCAGCGTCTCCCACGACCAATCCGCAGCCGGCGCCTTCAAGCCCGCACGGTCGAGCAGGTCCAGGTTGATCGCCATCGGCGCCGCGCTGGTCACCATCGGCACCGTCATCATCTCGCCTTTGTACGTGTGCGACGCCCGCAGCCCGGCCAGGAAGCCCTCCGGCTGCCACCCCTTGACGCCCTTGAGCGCCTGCGCCGCCGGCACCGCCAGCCCACGTGCGAAGATGGTGCCCAGCTCTAGGATGTTGTTGCGCCCGATGTCCGGCGGCGTGCCCGCCGCCATCGCCGTCTGCAGCTTGTCGATCGCGCCACCCGCCTGCAGGTCCACCGTCACGTGCGGCGCCTCCCGCCGCAGCGTCTCGAACAGGTTCTTGTACGCCGCCTCGTCCGGCTGCGAGTTGGGCAGCTGCCAGACCTGCACCGTCACCGGCTGCGCCGCCGGCGCCTGTGTGCCGCCCGTCGTCCCTCCACCGCTGCCCGCCCCCGCCGTGCACGCCGCCGCCAGGCCGCCAGAGGCAGCCGCGGCCGGGCCGAGCACCATTCGCCGTGTGGCGCGGCCGGCGGCGGCGTGCGTGGTTTCCTGTACCAGTGTCTTTGTCACCGTCACGGCGTGCTCCTCGTCTTCTCCTCGTTCTCTGCCGGTCCGGGGACATTATAGTTTCGCTTCATCGAGCCACTTACCATGTACACCCACCTCGGCAGCGTGCAGCTCAAGACCGGCGAGCAGATGGAGCTAGGTGTGGTGCGCTGCCCTGACCCCTCCTGGGGAACGCAGCTCATCCCGCTGCTGGGGCACAAGAGCCAGACTGCGCGCAGGCAAATCGAGGGGGCGCTGGCCGGGCTGCTGGACGCGCTGGAGACCCGCTTCTACGTCGGCACCATCGGCGGGTTCGCCGCCACCACCTGCATGATCGTCGGCGCCCGCGGCGCCGGCATCCTGAGCCACGTCTACACGAAGCCCGAGCACCGCCAGAAGGGCGCCTACTCCGCACTGATGGCGGTCCAGATGGAGGACACGCGCCAGTCCGGCTACCGCATCCTCACCCTGGGTACCCCCTTCGAGAAGCCTCCCTACTGGATCTACCACCGCTTCGGCTTCCGCAGCGTGGACGGCGTCACCGGCCGCATGCGCTGGCTGGCCACTCCCGACGCCGAGGACGACTACCTGCGCCCCGCTCCTACCCAGCCGCGCCCCATGCGCTGGGACGACTGGGGACCGCTCAACGTCCTGGCCCTGCAGCCCGTCCAGTCCGACGAGGAGCTGCCCCGCAGCCCAGTCTTCGGGCTCAAGGAGCACGGCAGCCTCGAGCGCCCTTTCGAGATCCTGCAGTGGGAGCTGGCCCGCCGCGCCGCCACCACCGCAGCCGTCTTGGAGGCGGAGCACGGCGCCACCGTCGGCTGGGCCATCGTTGCCCCCGATCCCCGTTCCTTCGGCGACAACCTCCTGCTCGACTTCTACGTCCACCCCACCTTCCGCGCCGACGCGCCCGCGCTGCTCGCCGCCCTGGACCCGCCGACCAACCGGCGCATCGTGGCCTACTCGACCGCCCCTGAAGGCTACCGCACCGCAGCGCTGCGGGACGCCGGGTTCGCATCCGTCGCCGAGCTGCCGCAGTGGCTCAAGCGGGGCGGCCAGCCCGTCTCGATGCGGATACTGGCGCGCGAGCCGGGCCGCGCGGGGTGAGTCGCCCTGGCGCGGGCGCTTGTCGTGCAGTACGCTGGGTGACAAGCGCAAGAGGAAGGAGATGCCTGTGTTGCGTGAGGGAGAGTCGGAGCGGAAGGCGGCGCTGACCCGCCGCCATGTGGTGTTCACACTCGCGGCCGCTGCGCTGCCGGCAGCAGCCTGTGGAACCGCCAGCCAGAGCGGCTCGACGCCTCCGGCGGGCCGGCAGGCGCTCCAGGGGACGCTCGTCTACCGTACGTGGTGGACTCCCGCGATGGAGCCGCACAGGACGTGGTGGGAGTTCGTCAAGTCAGACTTCGAGGCCAAGCATCCTGGGGTGACGTTCACGCTGGAGATCGTGCCTATCCCGCAGGCGTTCGAGAAGTTCGTCACCTCGGCGGCCGCAGGAGACGTGCCCGACGTCTACCACGCCTCCGTCTCCTACGGACGTGACCTCTGGGATATGGGCGGACTGGATGACCTTTCGCCCTACATCTCCAAGACCCCGGCGCTGGCGCTGGACAACTTCATCCCCCAGTCGCTGACCTACAACCGCGTGGGCAACAAGGTCTTCGGCATCCCGCACGAGGGCCCCGACGGCACCCTGCTCCTCTACAACGTCAGCCACTTCCAGGCCGCCGGCCTAGACCCATCGCCCAAGGCGGTGGACGCCTGGACCTGGGACACCTTCACGCAGGCTGCCGCGAAGCTCACCCGCCGCGGCGAGGGCGGCAACGACCGAGTTGGCTTCGCCACGGCCGCGCTCACGATGAACCACTTCGGCGCCTGGCTCTACTCGCAAGATGGCTCCTTCTACAACAAGGACCAGACGGCGGCGACGTTCGATAACGAGCGCGGCGAGAGCGTGCTGAACCAGTACGTCACCTTGAACAACCGCATCGGCCCGCGGCTTCAAGGAGCCGCCGTCGATCTGTGGCAGCAGGGCCACGCCTCGATCTACACCGCCAACATGTTCCGGGTCGGCGCGCTGCGCGAGCAGTCGCTGCGCCCATCGTTCGACTGGAATGTGATGGCAATACCGAAAGGCCCCTTGGGCAAGAGCCCCGCGACCAACATCTTTGTGAATATGGACACCATGCCCAAGTTGGGCAAGCACAAGGACCTGGCCCAGGCGTGGCTGACGTACTACACCGGGCTGGAGATGGCGCGGGCGCGCATGCGCATCGTCGGGCAGCCCAACCCGCGCAAGGACTTCTTCGAGACTCCCGAGTTCAAGCAGGTCGCGGCCGCCCATCCGCAGAGCGCCCGCATTCCGCAGCTGTCCACCGTTGGCGGCCCCAACACCTTCAACCGCAGCACCGAGACGGTTCGGGACGTGGAGCCTATCCTGCGCGACGCGGCCGACGGCAAGCGCACCGCGCGCGACGCGATTCGCGAGGCAGCCAGGGTGGCGAACCGTATTCTCGCCCAACCCGTGAAAAGGGTATAACGCCCGCATGCCAACCACAGCCCGCGGCGTCGTCTTCACCGGCCCACGCGAAGTCGCTCTGGAAACGATCGAGGTCCCCGATCCCGGCCCGCAGCAGGTGCTCGTGCGGCACACCATCTCCATGGCCAGCGCCGGCACCGAAATCTCGGTGCTGCTGAACCAGGCGCGCGCCGAGCGGCGCCAGAACTGGCCCGCGCGGCCCGGATACTCTGCGGTTGGGATTGTCGAGGCGGTTGGCTCCGCCGTGGAGGACGTGAAGCCGGGCGATCGTGTGGTGACGCGGGGGCGCCACGCCAGCCACGTGCTGGTCAACATGGAGCGCGGCGCCTATTCGGCCACTGCCCGTCAGCGCATAGAGGGCGCGCAGCTCTACCCCATTCCCGACGGTGTCGCCGACGAGGAGGCCGTCTTTTCCGCTCTGGCGGCGGTGGCGCTGCACGGCATCCGCAAGGTGTGGTTTCAGCTCGGTGAGTCGTGCGCCGTCATCGGCCAGGGCGTGGTCGGCCAGCTGGTCGGGCAGTTCGCGCGGGCGGCCGGCGCCGCCCCGGTCATCGGCATCGACATGGTGGCATCGCGCCTGGAGCGTTCCCGCCAGAGCGGGTATCACGCCGTCGTGGACGCCTCGCGTGAAGACGTCGCGGGCGTCACCAAGGAGCTGACCAACGGCCGCGGCGTCGACATCTGCTTCGAGGCGACCCGCACGCCCCACGCCTTCCCGACGCTGCTGCGCATCGCGGCGCTGGGAGGGCGCGTCGTCATGGTCGGCAGCGTGCACGCCGCCGCCCCCATCCACCTCTTCGAGGAGCTGCAGGAGAAGGAGCTGACCATCGTCGGCGCCTGGCAGCCGCGCGCCCCGGCGGCGCCGCACCACTACTTCCCCTGGTCCGGCGAGCGCAACCGCGAGACCTTCATGAACCTGCTCAAGGCGCGCACCGTGCGGGTGGACCACCTGATCACCCACCGCGTGCAGCCGGAGGAAGCGCCGCGCCTCTACGCCGACATGGCCGCCGGCGCCGGAGAGTGGATGGGCGTCCAGTTCGTCTGGAGCTGACGAGCCTCCCCGCCGCGGGCTGCAGCCGACGCTGCCGACATTGATGAGAAGGGACAGGGAACGATGACACAGCCGCCCGTCCGCCGCCCCCGTAAGAAGGCGGTCCTGATCGGCCTCGACGCCGCCATGCTCGAATACTGGGACCGCTACATCGCCGACGGTAGCTGCCCCAACATCGCCCGCCTGCTTCGCCAGGGGGCCAGCGCCGAGGCGTGCAGCGCCCCGCCCCCAGCCACCGCCGTCAACTGGAACACCATCGCCACTGGCAGCTACGCCGGCGGCCACGGGGTCCACGGCATGAACTTCCGCACCATGGGTGCCCCCCTCGCCGACCGGCAGGTCAGCGCCTTCAACGCCAGCTACCGCACCGCCGAGCCGCTCTGGCAAGCCAACGAGCGCGCCGGTGGCTCCTCGCTCCTGCTGCGCTACACCTGCTCCTGGCCCCCTACCCTTACCCGCGGCATCCAGGTAGACGGCCATGGTCACCCCGGCGCCAACCTCCACCAGGTCAGCCAGCGCCACGCCTGGGCTACCTACCCACTCCGCATGCCGCCCCCCGCCCGCGATAACGGCCTCACCCCCTACGCTTACCAGGTCGAGCTCCACCAGGCCGAAGGCGCCGGTTGGACTAACACCCCTGCCGGCGTCGCCCGCTGCCTGGAAGCCCCCCTGCCGTTCAAGCTCAGCCGCGGCCACGTCGACCAGCCGCTGTTCGCCCTGCTCGTAGACCACGGCGACGGCCGCGGCTACCGCGAGGTGCGCCTCAATACCCGTCGCGACTGGGAGGGCTCCGTCGTCGCCGCCCAGGGCGACTGGACCGAGTACCTGTCCATCCCCATCCGCCTGTACCCGCCCGCCCACGAGTGGGATGTCCGCGACGGTAACGGCCCCATCCACGCCAGCTTCTTCGTCCACTTCAAGGTCATGGAGCTATCACCCGATGGCGCGTCGTTCAAGCTCTACGCTCCCGGCGCCTTCCCGGACCACGGCTGGACCGCCCCCGACGAGCGCTCCGCTGAGCTCGTGCGTGCGGTCGGCCCGTACGGCGAGACCGCCGGCATCGGTGCCCCCTACCGCCTCGGCTGGACCGACGCCGACACCTTCATTGACGAGTGCCGCCACCAGGTGGAGTGGCTCTCCGGCGCCGCCCGCTACCTCATGCCCCGCACCGACTGGGATCTCTTCATGGCCCAGCTCCACGTCACCGACCACGCCGGCCACTCGATGCTCGGCCACACCGACCCCGAGTCCTACTACTTCGATGCGGCCAAACAGGCTGAGTGCGTCGACGGCTACCGACGCTCCTATGAGCTCGCCGACCAGTACGTCGGCGCGATCCTCGAGAACGTCCCCGACGACGCCACCGTCCTGGTTGTCTCCGACCACGGCATGTACCCCGTGCGCCTCCCCGTCGTCGACGTCAACCGCGTCCTCGCCGATGCCGGCCTCTTCTCCCCCGGTGGCGATCCCGCCGCCAGCAAGGCCACCTGGTTCTACGAGAGCCAGGTCCGTGTAAACCTCCGCGGCCGCGACGAGGGCGGCACCGTCGCTCCCGAAGACTACGAGGACACCCGCGACGCCGTCATCCGCGCCATCGAAGACTACCGCGACCCGCTGACCGGAGAGCGCGCCTTCCAGTTCGTCGCCCGCAGCGAAGACTCGGCCCTCTTCGGCTGGTACGGCGAGCGCGTCGGCGACATCTGCTACCTCCAGAAGCCCCGCCTCTCCGGTCGCGGCCCAGGCCCCCAGTCCTCCCGCGAGCCCATCAGCCCCGGCGAGGCCGAAGCCGGCGGCCTCCGCGCCGCCGCCCGCATGGTTCCCGGCAACGGCGAGCACCACTACTACTGGCAGATGGCCGCCCGCACCGACGGCACCGCCCCCGGCGGCCGCGCCATGTTCATCCTCAACGCCCCGGGTGTCCGCGCCGGCTACCGCCGCCCCGCCCCCGTCGAGCTCGTCGACGCCGCCCCCACCCTCGCCTTCGTCAGCGGCATCCCCGTTCCCCGTCAGGCCGAAGGCCGCATCCGCCACGACCTCTTCGACGAAGAGCTCTTCTGAGTAAAGGAACCTGTATGCGCATCGGCTACAACACCTGGGGCATGCCCACCGTCCCTTACCAGACCTACCTCCCTGAGCTGGCGCGGATGGGCTATACCGCCGTCACGCTCACCGTGGTCCCCAGCCTCGGCGTCGCCGGCATACCGCTGCTCAACCTGAGCGACGTGGCCGCTCTTACCGCCGATGACCGCAGGTCAATTAAGGGAGAGTGCGAGCGCCGCGGCCTGGAGCTCTCCGGCGTCGCCGGTCACCGCCCCATCCTCGGTGACGATGCCGCCACTGCCGATCGCGAGCTTGCCCGTCTGCGCCAGACCATCGACTTCTGCGTCGACGTCGCCCCCACGACCCAGCACTTCGTCCCCACCATGAACACCGGTGGCGGTGGCCGTCCTGGCGACCTAGAGGGACGCGAGCAGCAGATGCTCGACCGCCTGGGACTGCTGGCCGACTACGGCCGCGAGCGCGGCGTCGTCGTCTGCCTTGAGCCCCACGTCGCCAGCGCCATCGACACCCTCCAGCGCGCCGAGTGGCTCGT